>JAZRVL010000025.1:0-2672 GCA_045599105.1 Kiritimatiellia bacterium | reverse complement strand
ATGAAGCGCTTGATCGAGTAAATCGTGGACTTCGGATTCGTCACCGCCTGGCGCTTCGCCGCCTGGCCGACGAGAATCTCGCCGTTCTTCGTAAATGCGACAATCGACGGGGTCGTGCGTGCGCCTTCCTTGTTGGGAATGACGGTCGCCTCGCCACCTTCCATCACAGCCATGCAGCTGTTGGTCGTTCCAAGGTCAATTCCGAGTACTTTAGCCATATCTTCTTCTCAACTTTCTCCGCCCACCATGGGCGACACAAAGGATATAGCAAAAGCCGTGCCAAAGTTGAGGTGTGCCATCCGGCAGGGCGCGGCCTCCGGGCGTGCCGCAATCAAAACCAAACGAAATTTGCGTTTTTCCGCGATTACGGCGTGCCCGGAGGCCACGCCCTACCACATGGCATATACGAAGGTGAGACACAATGTCGCGACATTGTGTCTCACTTGTCCGGACAACAGCATCGTCCAAAGCAGTTGTATCATCGGTATTGCCATTCCACGCAATCTTTACTGTCGTACGAGTGCATCATTGAACATCAAGCAATGGCTGTAATACTTCGCAATAAAACTGATTGGTAAATTTTTCGGCACCAGCCTTTGAAAGATGATCCGCATCAGCGAACATATCCGGCTCGCCACGTTGCATATAATCATAATATGGTATTCCCACCTCTTCGACCCTTTTTTTCCACCATTCCATGTTTCGTCTTGCCCAATCAGGAATGCGTTCGTAGTAACCCTTCGTCAATGGAGTTGATAACAACACAAGATTTATACCATTCTTCTTGCACACTTCATTGATTTCTCGCAATGTCTGCAATTGATGCCACTTGGAATCCTTGACCCCTTTGCGACCACCAAAGTGACGTCCAATCGCCCTGTCTATATTTTCTTTTTGCCAATCGGCGGGACGATCAACAAAAGCAATTTCATCACGCCTAGCAGATGGATTTACCGCCAATGGTGGTAGAACGCGAGGATGGACTATCATTTGCTTCATCAGATATAGGTAAACCCAAATACTGTCAACAGGTATCAACTCACAATACTTCAAGGCATAAGGCATCATCCTCCAGCTTGATTCAAGCTGTCCTTTTTCACTCCATTCGCCTATCGTTGTATAGCAAAAGTTTAAAACACACAATTTAACTTTCTCAAGGCCATTTCTCTGCTCCAGTTCTTTCAATCGCATCAACGACACATTCATTGGCGTTGAATGATAAACCAACATCTTTATGCCAAACTCTGGCTTTTCGACAAAAGCGCACTGCGCATGCGAATCGCCCAAAATCAAAATCTTCTGATTAGATTTCACATTGAACAATTTGCTGCATTTCGATTCTAATGATGCATACCTCGCCGTTGAAAGCAGCGTCAACAAACATAGCATAGAGGTTGTAAACGCCGAGAGTGCTAAGATAAACCTTTTCATATCATATTTTTCAGAATTGGAAATAGATGAATGTTTGTGCTGACGGACGATACCAACATATGACACCTACTACTACATAATAGAGCAACCATCGTAATACTTTTATGCGAGGGAGGATTGGTATCTCAACACGACGATTCAGCCATTCGACTCCTAACATTGCAACCAATGGCAAAAGCATATGCACATTTCCTATCCCAAGCCCTCTCAAGTTTAAATTATTGAACGTTATCATCATCCATAGCCAATCCAAAGCAGTCCCAATGTCAGGCGCACGAAAAAATGTCCATCCTATTACGGCAAAGAGGAATGTCGTCATCATCGCGACGAACTCGCCGAATGATGGTAGTTGCTTTCCTTCTGCAACAACATTCGAGACATACTTGCGGTTGCGTCCCAACACAAGCAAAGGCAAGAAGCAAATCGCGTGAAAAGCCCCCCATGCAATAAACGTCCAATTCGCCCCATGCCAGAACCCCGAGACAAGAAAAATGGCAAATGTATTCCTCACCTTCTTCAAGGTGCTGCATCGGCTTCCGCCAAGCGGAATGTACAGGTAATCTCTGAACCATGTTGTCAGCGAAATATGCCACCTTCGCCAGAATTCCGCGATGTCGCGAGCAAAATAGGGATAGGCAAAGTTCCGCATGAGACGGACACCGAAAAGCTTTGAACATCCAATAGCGATGTCGGAATAGCCGGAGAAATCGCCGTAAATCTGAAAAGAAAAAGCGATCATCCCAATCCACAGTGAAATGCTCGATGGATGCGAGTTGTTTAAAATGTTGTTGGCAACATAGGCGCATGAGTCAGCCACTAAGACCTTCTTGAAGAATCCCCACAGCATCTGTCGGCAACCCTCGACTGCAAGCGGGTAATCAAACTGACGCGGCTTCAAGAACTGCGGCAGAAGATTTATCGCCCGCTCAATCGGTCCGGCGACAAGCTGCGGAAAGAAACTGATGAACGCGAAGAAAGCAATGAGGTCTTTGGTCGGCTTGATGGAACGCCTGTAAACATCAATCGTGTAGCTGAGCGCCTGAAAGGTGTAGAAGCTGATCCCGACAGGAAGGATGATATTCAGCGAACTCACATGGGGATCAAACCCAAATTGCCGAAGGACGACAACGGCTTGTGAAACAAAGAAATCACAATACTTGAAGTAGCCGAGAATGCCGAGGTTGATGACACAACTCAATGCAAGGCGTAGCTTTGACGACAAAGACCTTACTTCGCTCCTC
>JAZRVL010000024.1:0-30339 GCA_045599105.1 Kiritimatiellia bacterium | reverse complement strand
TGGCGGCGTGAGGCGACAAAGATCACCGAGCTATTGGTTCAACCTGCCCAAGATGACGACCAAAGGCGCGTTCTTTGATGGCAAAAGGTGACGCTCTGAATACTTAAAGGCGGGTATTGGCATAAGTCAACCTGGGTTTTGTGTTCGCCATAGTTATGGCGATGGTGTCGGCATAGCTATGGCGATTGTTCGGCACAGCTGTGACAATTAAACGCCATAGTTGTGGCGATTGTGTCGCCATAGTTATGGCGATTAATCGGCATAGTTATGGCGATTGTGTCGCCATAGCTATGGCGGCGACATTCGTCAGGTTAGATAATAGAATGTGTCACGTTAACGAACAGAATAATGCGCTTTTATATACGTTGACACCCAACTTGGGGCGGACGTCGAAGTCGGTTGGGATTGGGCGATACTCGGCTTAGCTGAAGAGTACGGGCAGCTTTGGTTTAGACGATAATTCCACCGCCAACTACTTCATCGCCACGATAAAATACTGCGCTTTGGCCAGATGCTATACCTACAATTCCGTCCTTAAGTAGTTTGGGCTCGCCTGCGCTACGAACTTTTACAGGAAGCGTCTTATCAATAAGGCCAACCGTATCCTCAAGTTCAAGGTCGTAGCGAATCGCTTCATCCTTAAAGCCCACTACCACCTCATTACTTTGAGCTCTAAGTCCAATTACATAATATGGCGTTCCGCCGCCAATCCCGAGCCCCTTGCGCTTGCCTATGGTATAGTTCCAATATCCTTGATGTTTGCCCAAAACCTTACCTTGGACATTTACGATATTTCCTTCACGCGCCACTTCTCCCACCATCTTTATCGCATCTCCTCCACAAAAATCTTGGCTATCGGCCTTCTCCGCGACCTCAAATCCAGCTTCTGCGGCAAGTGATCTTACTTTTGACTTTTCCATGTCACCCAATGGGAAAAGTGTGCGCTTAAGGATATCTATTGCAACTCGATAAAGAAAATAACTTTGATCTTTAGTGCGATCAAAAGCGCGAAAAAGCTTGCCTTCAACAACTCTCGCATAATGCCCAGTTGCAAAATAATCACACCCCATCGATAGCGCGGCTTTGGGCAAAAGACCAAACTTCACCACTTCATTGCATCTAACACAAGGATTAGGTGTCTTACCGCTTAAATATGTGTCACGCAAATAATCGCATACGAACATTTTCCATTCCTTGGCAAAGTCAAAAACCTTTAGCTCAAGGCCTAACCGATTAGCAACTAAGCGCGTCTGTGCAAGTTCCATGTCTTCGTTCGTGCGGCCTAAGGTCATGGTAACGCCAATGACCTCGTACCCTAAGTTTTTAAGCATCAGCGCTGCAACAGTTGAATCAACGCCACCCGAAAGTCCTACGGCAACTTTCATTCAAAAAGCCAAGTTGAAAGATAGCGCTCACCCGTATCTGGCAAAAGCACCACCACGTTCTTGTCAATAAACTCTTCACGCTTCGCAAGCAAAAGCGCTGCCCACATTGCCGCACCAGAGGTAATCCCAGCAAGAATACCTTCCAGCGAGCCAAGTGCTCGCGCCGTATCCCCAGCGTCTTTAGCCGAAACACACACGAGCTCATCGACCAACGATTTGTCAAATATGGAAGGAATGAAATTAGCACCAATCCCTTGTAATTGGTGCGCCCCCGCAATCCCTTTAGAAATTAAAGGGCTTGTGTCAGGTTCTACAGCATAAAGTTTTACTGCGGGATTATGCCTACGCAAATACTTTCCAACTCCAGTAAATGTCCCACCTGTGCCAACTCCCGCAACAAAAGCGTCTACCCTCCCGTCCAAATCGCGCCAAATCTCTGGCCCTGTAGTAAGCTCATGTGCTAATGGGTTGGCAGGATTATCAAACTGACCAGGGATAAACGCATTAGGAATTGAGCGCTTAAGCTCTTCGGCCTTATCAAGTGCTCCTTGCATTCCCTTTTCGCCCGAGGTAAGTACGACTTTCGCACCATAAGCCGTTGCCAAGCGTTGACGCTCCACGCTCATAGTCTCTGGCATAACGAGGATGAGCCGATAGCCCCTTACTGCAGCAACCAGCGCAAGCCCTATTCCCGTGTTGCCACTTGTTGGCTCGATGATAGTCGCGCCTTTTTTTAAGCGCCCCTCGCGTTCTGCCTGTTCAATCATTGATAGCGCAATGCGATCTTTGGCACTTCCACCAGGATTAAATGACTCTACTTTAGCAAAAATATGCGCCCCAGTAGGGTTAAGTTTTGCGGAAATCTCAACGAGCGGTGTGTTACCTATTGTCTCGACAATGCTTTTAACCATTTAAGCTCCCTCCTCCGCATTTTATTGTAAGCTTCATTACCAAAGTCGTCCGCTCCCGAAAGATGATCCATCCCATGTGCGACATAAAGCAAAAGTTCCTTTGCCGCGCTCCATCCTCGGCGATTAGGCGTAGCTTCTATCGCTCGCTCAACATTGACATAGATCTCTCCATAAACACCATCTAACTCCCCAGGCATTGGATCATAACGTTGCGTAATAACGTCAGTAGGCCCTTGCGCCCCATTAATCGCCTCATGCACTTGCGCAGAAAAAAGATTGTCTTGCAAGATGATTGCCACTTCCTGAAATGGCAAGCCCACACGAGCTGCGCTTAACTCGGCAAACATAGTTGCCGCCTTTTTCAATTGCGTGCGCTTAAGTCCAATTGCGCTTGGCAATGCGCCATCAATGGTTATACGCACTTTACGCAATCGGAGTAACGCCCTTCTTAAGAATAATGTTACCGTACTTCGCAGTTTCACCCGTAAGCACGATCGCGAATGCCTTACGCGCACGCTCATAAAACGCATAACGCTCCATCCGCTCAATCTTACCCTTATAACCAAGCGCAGCGCGATATTTCGCTTCAACCGTAGGATCCAATTTATCCCCCTTCACTGCCTTCATCATGATAACAGGGGTAGCATAACTATCAAGTTCAAAAAGCGGAATAAGACCTTTAAGCAACTTGTCCGCACCCAATCCATCTGCACGCATCACAATTGCGCCATCGCGTCCAAAGTAATGTGCCGGGAAATGCGCATCCGAAAAAACGATTTCATCACCATGACCCATTTCTGCCAGAACCTTTAAAAGTTCAGGCGAGACAACTGGAGATATTCCTTTTAACATATTTATCCCTTTCTTAATTGATAATTATTATTTTTTTATTCGTACATGGCGCGAAAGACCTCCAGCCGAGGTCTCACGATAAAGCGAAGGCAAATCATGACCAGTCTCAACCATAGTTTTCACTACCGCATCAAACGAAACAAGATGTGAACCATCCGAAATAACCGACATTTCGCCCGCCACTAATGCTCGAGTCGCGGCAAGTGCATTGCGTTCAATGCAAGGAACTTGCACGAGCCCCAATACTGGATCGCAAGTAAGACCAAGAAAATGCTCAAGCCCAATTTCCGCTGCCGTTTCACATTGACGAGGAGAGCCCCCATGCAAATACGAAGCAGCGGCCGCTGCCATCGCACAGGCAACCCCAACTTCACCTTGACAACCCACCTCTGCCCCAGAAATTGAACCATTAGTTTTAACCACGTTACCAAAAAGTCCCGCAATCGCCAAAGCATGCAAGATCTCATTTTTCGATGGATGCAATGTATCTTTAAGATAGCGAACAACTGCTGGCACTACTCCGCAACTTCCGCAAGTAGGAGCAGTTACAATTGTTCCTAAATCTGCATTCTCCTCCGCAACAGCGCGAGCATACGCGACAAGTAGCCCAGTACGCTGCATTTCACGTTGCTGAAAACGCGTTTTCTTATAAATTGTCCGAGCTTGACGCGGAAGATGAAGTCCACCTGGAAGTGCCCCATCCTTGGCAAGACCCGAGGCAATCGACTCGCTCATGACTTTCCACACTTTTTCAAGGTACTTCCAAATCTCAACTCCTTCGGCTTCTTCTACAACCTGCCAAAGATGAATGCCGTTTTTATCGCAATACCGCAATATCTCGCGCATACTTTTAAAAGTATACACCTCCGCTGATTTATCAAGCTTGCCGCTCTCACTAATTGCTCCACCACCAATTGAGTAGTAAGTCTTTTCGGCAAGTTTTTCCCCTGCCGTATCAAAAGCCGCTATTTTCATCCCATTAGGATGTTTAGCCAGTTCCTGTTTCTCGTGCCACCGCACTACGGTGCGCTTTTCGCCCAATTCATCAATCACTGCCTTATCCGTAAGATGCCCTCGACCAGTTGCGGCAAGCGAACCATAAAGATCAACTTCAAATTTTACCGCCTCAGGAAATTCCTTAAGAAATTTAATAGCCGCAAACGATGGTCCCATCGTATGACTTGAGCTAGGCCCTTTGCCAATACGGAAAAGTTCAATAAGTGATTTCATGACTGCTTTCGCTTCAATTACTACCGCATATTATAGCAAAATGTGCTAAAATATGCCGCATGACAATTAAAGACGTGCCTCAAGTTAATCGTGTGCTTAAACGTGAATTCAAGGCACACACCGCACCCATAATTGAGCTTATTGAAGCGCAAACTCACGATCCATTTGCCGTACTCGTAGGGACGATTCTCTCCGCGCGTACCAAGGATGCATGCACTGCAGGAGCAGTAAAGCGCCTTTTTGCAGCCGGTGGCAACACTCCCCAAGGTCTTGAACGCCTTACAATTGCCAAGCTTGAAAAACTGATTTATCCAGTTGGCTTTTACCACGATAAAGCACGCCACCTAAAGGCACTCCCCAAGGCGCTACGTGAAAAGTTTAATGGCAAATTGCCCCATACCGTTGAAGAGCTTTGTTTTCTTCCTGGGGTAGGACGCAAGACTGCCAATCTCACGGTAGCCGTGGGCTTTAACTTACCCGCCATTTGCGTGGATGTCCATGTCCACCGTATTTGCAATCGCCTGGGGCTGATAAAAACCAAGACACCTTTAGAGACGGAAATGACTTTAAGAAAGATTCTGCCCGTAAAATATTGGAAGACTTGGAACAGCCATCTCGTTTCCTTTGGACAAACTCGCTGTGCGCCAGTTAGACCAAAGTGCGATGGCTGTCCAATCGCACGCTACTGCAAAATTTAGAGCTGATTCAGTAAGCTTTCAGATTCTTTACGCACTTCAAGCTCGGCTTCGGCGCGCCTCTCGGCCTTCGCCGCTTCCTCGGCGTTGATTCGATCGATAAGCTTCTTCGTTTCGCTGGCGCGTTCGGCACTCAACTTTTCGGCGCGCTCCCTAAGCTCCTCGGCACGGTCCGCATTCGCGTCGTCAATCTCCTGCGCCGCCTTGAATTCAGCGTCCTGCTTCTCCCATTCCTCACGCTTACGACGCAGAAGTTCTTGCGCACTCACTGGATCGGCAAGCGGACTTTCCGACCAACCATGATCATCCCACGCGCTACTATCGCTAAGCGCCGCCTTGCGGCGAATCGCCTCCGCTTGCGCCTCGTTACCATCGTTCAGCACATACGGTGTCATAAACACCAAAAGCTCCTTGCGATCTTCCTTGTCTTCCGTTGACCCAAATAGATATCGGCCAATAATCGGAATGTCCTTTAAGATTGGAATACCAGAATCAACCTCGGAAACCTTTGTTTCGGTAAGTCCGCCAAGAATAACCGTCTGATGATTTTCAAGCGAAATATCGGCAGACATTTTACGGGTAATGGTCGTATCAACAGCAACATCCTTAAGCCCACCGCCCTTTCCATCTTCTCCAGACATTCCTGTGTTGGTTGTAATTGTCTGACCCTTCTCGACAATTTGGGAATATTCCTCTTCTATCTCCAACATTACCGTCCCGTTAGGATTGATCTTGGGTGTTGTCTTAATCGTAATACCAATTTGCTTTTGCTCGTAGTTAGGAACCGCAATGGTGCTATAAGATGTTCCAGACGAAGTGAAGCCCGTGAGCAAGTAGCGCATTTGCGTCGCCTCGATTGTTGCCTCCTTGTTGTCAACCGTCATAATTACCGGTGATGCAAGATATTTTGTATGACTATCGCTCTTTGACGCTTCAATAACCGCGCCAAGATTCAGTTTGTCACTAAGTACAAAATAATTCAATCCATTGCCAAGAGGAATCGCACCTCCACTTGCACCGCTCGTCACAATATTACCAAGCTTTTCACCTAATGACGTTACACCGCCACCACCAGAGATTGCCGAATTAGCGCCAGAAGCATTAAACCGATGCACCCAGTCAATACCAGTTTTTATAGTATCACTAAGCGTAACTTCAACGATGCAAGTTTCGATCAAGACTTGCGCAAGTTTAACATCCATCGCCTCGATAATCGAATGGAGTACCGGCATATCGATTGCTCGCGCCATTACGATAATGCCATTGATGCGCTTATCAGCAAGCACTGTAACATTGTCCTTCGATAACTCTCCCGCCTTGGACTCACCTGTTCGCTGATTCACCGACTGCCGACTCGTTCCCGTCGAAAGATTACTCTTGGTATTTGTACTACCACTTTTCGCCGCTTGATTTTGATTGCTCTTAGAAGACGACTTCGAACTTGCCGCATTTCCAATAAGATCATTAATCATATCGGCCACATCTTCCGCATCCGCATACTTTAGACGAATGACCTCGACCTTAACATCTGGCGTCGTTTCCACATCCAACTCTTTGATGACCCGATCAAAAAAGTCCATGTTCGCCTGAGAAGTGACGACGACCAGTTTATTTGATCTTTCATCCGAAAGAATGAGAACCTTGCCACGAATCATTCCCCTGTCCGCATCCGAAAGTGCGGTGACAATCGACTCGTTGGCTGCAGGTTGTGGCGCTTGGTTTTGGCTGTTGCGATTAAGCAGCGTGCGGGGTTGCGGACGTGTAGACGCAGAAGTGTTTATCTGGGCGCCTTGCTTTTCAAGCTCCTTCTGGCTTTCTTGAACAATCGCCTCCAAGGCAATCTTGATATCCGACGCTGAAGCATTAACAATTTGCCGAACAAACACATTTTCGGTAATAGGAGTTGCAATGTCAATCTCACGAGCAATTTCACGCATCCGCTTTACGTTGGCCTCAGTATCCGTAACTAAAATCTTACCCGTACGCTCAAAGACATTTAACACCCCCTTGTCCGACTTGATTCCCTCTAATGCCTTTTGAGCTTCTTCAAGCGCGATATTTTTAAAAGCAAACATGAGCGAAATCACCTTTTCACTCTCTCCAAGCTCAATCTCGGAATCCATGATAAGCGGAATGCCCATCTTGCGTGCATTCTTGCCTGGGACTGCGCGAAGGAACTTCTCCCCGTATGGCTCAAAATGAACCCCGTTCATTTCCAAAACCGCCTCGATTGCCTCAATCTTGTCTTGATCGGAAAGCTCCTGTCCTTGACGAGGTTGCAAGGTGATTGTCGCTGCCGGCGTCTGCGGATCTTTTAAAATGGTCTTATTAACGAGCTCACCATAAACTTTAAAAACCATCTCAATCGGCGCTCCATTAAACTCAATTGAGCGACCGCCAGACTCGACTGACGTACTTGAGCCCGCCGAAGCAGCAGTTGGCGCAGTTGGCGCATTCACAGCTGGTGTAGCGCCCCGACGAAGCAACCCCTGCGCCGAAGCCGCAAAGCAAATCATAACCGAAATTATAGCACTTAAGTGTTTCATCTTTTACTCCTCTCGCATATAGGCGCAAGTAAGTGATAACGATCCTTTTAAATAACCCTTTTTATTACTGGGCTTCAAACTAATTGCCTTAACATCAAACATTCCATCGTTAGAGTTTTCTAACGCATGCATAAATTTAACTAAAGCCTCTAACGACCCCTCCCAACTCTTAACTTCAATTGGAAGCTCAAGTACATCACCCGCCTCAACTTCATCACCATGATCAATTTGGGTAATCAAAACGAGATTGGCTCTCGCAATATCCTCAACCTTACGCATCCAAGTCGTATCGGTCGCCTTGCCATACTCAAAAGTAGGCATCGCAGCTTTCTCGCTCTCGTACGCATCATTCCATTTGCGCTTTTCGGCAATGAGCTTCTCCTCTTTCGCAAAGCGCTCGCATTCACGGTTGTATGCCTTGGCACTCTTCTTCCATGCGCTTTCCGCATTCATAAACCAAACGCCAAATGCAATCGCATAAAGAACGACTACCATCAGCATCGCCAAAACCGCCTTCTCCCTAAGTCCGAGGTCGTTCATTCCCCATCCTCCTCGTACTTGCATTCTAAATCAAACTTTTGCTTGCCATCCTTTTGTGAATTAAGCGCACCCAATTTGATGACATCAAAAACTTCCATCTCTGAAAGCGCATCCTTAAAACGATAAACGGCAGATGACGTATCCGCATCGCCCTTTAAGCGCAACGACTCATCACGTTTAAAATCCCAAGCGGAAAGCGTAATTCCCTCTGGCAAACGATCTGAAACCGCTTTCATAATCTCCAAAGCACCTCGTGTGTGATCCGAATAGTGCTGAACGAGTTTAACCTTGGCCTTCTTGTCCGCAACTGCACGATACTGCTTTTCGTGACTACGACAAAGATCCTTCATGTGGTTGGTCATAAAGCCATAAACAATCGGCACTCCAAATAGTGTCACCATCACCAACACCCAACCACTTAAAGCAATAATTAAATTGCGAATAAGTCGTGACTTAAAGCGCGTCTCTTCCAATACCGCCCGCCAATTGTCAGGTAACGCATTTAAAGTCCCTACTTCTAAAGCACGCTCCTCAATACCTTTAAGCCCCGCATTTGCATCCAACGTCAATCGCTTAATCGGAACTTCAAAGCTCTCCAAGCTAGAAAGATCCATCTCTGTTTCAACTTTTGAAACAAAGGTAATCTCCTTTAATGGCTTAGTCCCGCCAAAATCCTCCGCCTCCAAAAGTAAAAGCATCGTCTCGCGTTTTAAGTCCGCAAGATTAGTTATGGCTCTAATCGCACTTGGTTCGCGATCGTCTAAAACAATCATTGAAAGGCAATCAACCGAACGAATAAGCACCAATCTGCGTCCTTCGCCTTCTAACTGCGGCCAAAGTGCCCTTAATTCACCAATCGCAAGCGCATCAATCCTAACCACATTAAGCTTTGCCTTGTCGAGTGATTCTGCGATATCATCCGCCGAACTTTCGGGCAGTGCCGCCGCAATCACAATCGTTCCTTCATCGTCCTCGCGTACCTTTTCACAGCTAACTGCGAGCGGATCGTCTGGAAAAGGACTCATTGCCTTCAAAATAGGCATGGCAACTTGGACAGGCTCTTCACCCGTTGGTACCCGAAGCATCTTTATGAGTAGCCGTGAAAGTGGAAGCGCCAACAACACTTCACAACTCGATGAGTCGGAAGAAACACCTCGCAATTCACCACCCTCAAAGGCAGCGGTTTTCACCTCTTTTGACATCTTTGGTATTATAACAAAAAAACGCTTAGAATACCACCGCTACCGACTTAGGTAGCGCTGAACGAATCCTCGCCATTTCCTCAGCCGAAAGCTGAAGATCGCCCAATTGCAAGCTATTAAGCGACGCCCACGCTGAAATATCGTCTGGAAGACGTGTAATTAAAGTGCGATTAAAAGAAAGATTCTTAAGCCCCTTTTTCTCGGCTAACCACTTCGGGACTTCACGAATTGGGTTGTCTGAAAGCTCAATATCCGTAAGTGACGGCAAATCCCTTAAAGTATCTGGCACTTCTGCAAAATAGTTTCTCTTAAGATAAATGCGCCTTAACTTCGTAAGCCGCTTAAGATTAGGTAAAGCGCTTAACTGATTACTATTAAGCCGAAGCCATTTAAGTTCAGTTAAATTCTCAATCCCGCTTACATCTTTAAGCTCGTTACGATCAAGATTGAGATAATCCGCATTTAGGTTGATTTTAGGGATTACCTTAAGCGCACGATCATTTAAATAAACACGATTTTCTGCCGGAACCGTCTTGTAGGCAGGCACTGGCTCGTTAAAGCAGCCCGCGACAACAAGTGCTATCGCGAGCATACTAACACATTTAGGCATTAGCAGCAGCTGCAATGATACCAGCAAAATCCGCCGCCTTGAGTGCAGCGCCACCAATCAATCCGCCGTCAATATCCTTCTTAGCAAGAAGCTCGGCCGCGTTTGATGGCTTCATTGATCCACCGTACTGAATGCGGACGCTCTCCGCCGTTTCGGCGCCCACGAGACCTGCGAGAGTTGTGCGAATAAGCGCGTGCACTTCTTGTGCCTGATCAGGAGTTGCGGTCTTGCCCGTGCCAATCGCCCAAACTGGCTCATAAGCAATAACGAGCTTGGCGCAATCAGCAGCCGTCACATCCTTAAGCCCAACTTTCATCTGACGCTCGATGACTTCTACGAGTTTGCCCGCTTCGCGCTCCTCCAAAGTCTCACCAACGCACACAATCGCTGTAAGTCCCGCTGCGATTGCCGCACGTGCACGGAGATTCACCGTCTCGTCCGTCTCGCCAAAATACTGACGACGTTCAGAGTGCCCAATAATCACATACTTAGCACCTGCATCTAAAAGCATTCCCGTTGAAATCTCACCCGTATACGCACCCGATTCTTTCCAATGGCAATTTTCCGCACCAATCTCGACTTGCGTACCATTCGCAGCTGCAATCGCTGCAGGAACATCAATTGCTGGAGTGCAGCAAACAATATCTACCTTGCCAGCTGCGTCTTTAGTCGCCTCAGCAACGCCCTTAACCAACGCCGCTGTTTCCGACGGCTTAATGTTCATCTTCCAGTTACCAGCAATGATTTTCTTTCTGCTCATTTCTTTTTACTTTCCTTGAATTTGCGGTGTTTTATACCAGCTTGTTTAAAAATACACTTAACGGTATCTAAAAACGCATAATCGCCTCCATAGACGACCTCTTTGATACCCGAATTAATAATTAACTTAGCACACGTAAGACATGGTGAAATCGTCACGTAAATTGTCGCCCCATCAATCGCATGCCCATGCAAAGCTGCTTGGCAAATTGCATTTTGCTCAGCGTGCACACAAAGGCACTCTTCAAGATGAGCGCCACTTTTCGTAGTGTTTGCACAACGCGGACACCCTCCAGCAAAACAATTGGTAACCCCATGCGGAGTTCCGTTATAGCCCGTAGAGAGGATATGACGATTGCGAACAATCACCGCCGCCACATGACGACGCGAACAATTGGAGCGCGAAGCAACTACCTTCGCAATCTCCATAAAATATTCGTCCCAACTTGGCCGCGGATCGACGCGTTTCATCTTAGTTCTTATAAGTAACGATGCCTTTACCCTTGCGACAAACCCCAATCACACTATAGGGCTGATGCGCAGCTTTAAGGATATTCGTCGCCTTCTTGAAGTCTTTCTTGGCAATAATTACCGTAAAACCAATGCCCATATTAAAGACCCGGTACATTTCCTCTTGATCAACCTTGCCTTGATTCTGAATGAACTTAAAGATGGTTGGCACTTCCCAGCTGGCGCGATCAATCTCTGCATTGACGCACTTTGGCAACACCCTCGGAATGTTGTCAGGAAATCCACCGCCCGTAATATGCGCCATTCCCGTAATTTTGACTTTGCGCCTCATCAAAGCCATCACTGGCTTTAAGAAGCTCTTGTGCACCGCCAAAAGCGCCTCACCAAACGTCTGATTAGTCCCAGGCAACTTATCCTTCCATGAATATTGGCAGAGATCAAAAATCACTTTACGTGCAAGCGAAAAACCATTTGTCTGCAAGCCACCCGAAGGAAATCCAATAATTACATCTCCCGCGCGAATGGACTTGCCGGTAATTAAGTTCTTCTTCTGGACACAGCCCACAATCGTGCCAACCAAATCATACTCACCATTTGGATAAAGACCTGGCATTTCTGCCGTCTCGCCACCCAAAAGTGACATCTCATTTTCTTTGCACGCCCTGCATAGCCCCGAAACGACTTGCTTGAACTGCACGGGATCAACTTTCGCTGTGCCCACGTAGTCCATAAAGAAAAGCGGCTTAGCACCTTGGACTAAAATATCATTTACACAATGGTTGACGATATCCTGGCCAACCGTATCGTGTCTACCAGTCATCGCTGCAACTTTGAGTTTTGTGCCCACTCCATCAGTAGATGCGACAAGAATCATATCCTTGCCTGTAGGAACTTTGTGAAGTCCCCCGAACGCGCCGATATTACCAATCACGTTCGAGGTCTTCGTTCCTGCAACCATCTCTTTGATGGCACCAACGGCGTTCATCTTTACGTCAATGTCGACGCCGGCGGACGCGTAAGCCGATTTCTTCTTATCTGCCATGTAAAAAAGGTATTAAAGTTTGTTCTTGGATCCGAGAACCTTCTCGATCTTGTGGACATACATTGCCTTCATCGCATCACGCGCTGGCGTGAGATATTGACGAGGATCAAAGTGTCCAGGGAAATCGTGGAAGTGCTGACGAATTGCCGCAGTCATTGCAAGACGCGAGTCGCTATCGATGTTAATCTTGCAAACTGCGCTCTTCGCGGCCTTGCGAAGCTGCTCCTCGGGAATGCCGACCGCATCTGGGAGCTTGCCGCCAAACTTGTTAATCGTATCAACATGATCCTGTGGTACCGAGCTCGAACCATGAAGCACAATTGGAAATCCTGGAAGCTTCTTCTCTACTGCCTTAAGGACGTCAAATGCCAAAGGCGGTGGGATGAGCTTGCCTGTCTTCTCGTCACGCGTGCATTGTGCTGGCGTAAACTTGTACGCACCGTGGCTCGTACCAATCGAGATTGCGAGCGAGTCACAACCCGTCTTGGTCGCAAATTCAATCACTTCCTCTGGCTTGGTGTAGTGCGAAACCGCGCTTGAAACCTCGTCCTCAACACCCGCGAGAACTCCAAGCTCCGCTTCCACTGTAACATCGTGCTTGTGCGCATAAGCAACCACCTTCTTGGTGAGCTTGATGTTGTCCTTAAAAGGCAAGGAACTACCGTCAATCATCACCGACGAAAAGCCCGAGTCAATGCAGCTCTTGCAAGTTTCAAAGCTATCACCATGGTCAAGATGAAGAACGATTTGCGGCTTCTTGCATCCGAGCTCCTTGGCATACTCAACCGCACCCTGCGCCATATAGCGAAGAATCGTGGGGTTCGCATATTTGCGCGCGCCCTTTGATACTTGCATAATGACGGGAGATTTGGTCTCTACCGCCGCCTGCACAATTGCCTGCATCTGCTCCATTGTGTTGAAATTGAACGCAGGAATTGCATAACCACCCTTGACTGCCTTAGCAAACATCTTCTTCGTGTTTACCAAACCAAGTTTTTTATAACTCACCATTGTTTTCTCCTTAAAATTTTCTTTTTAATTAAGAATTAGTGTGTATTATACCATAAAACCCGACTTAGCGGTTAGTTGCGTACAAAGGACCAAAGTTCTTGCACGCACGATAATCCGCGCCTGTTGGATCGGCCGACGCGCCAAAGAGCCCCCAACAATGTGGCTGGAAGACTTTATCTTCGGGCACGTTGTGCATCGCAACTGGGATACGGAGCATCGAAGCGAGCGTGATTAAGTCCGCACCGATATGGCCGTATGCAATCGCACCGTGGTTCGCCGCCCAGTTGTTCATCACTGAGTAAACATCCTTGAAGTAGCCCTTGCCTGTAAGCCGAGGCGTAAACCAAGTGCACGGCCACTCGGGATTGGTACGCTCCATTAGCGTCTTTTGCTGCTTGGGATCGAGCGTTACCGACCAACCTTCGGCAATCTGCATCACTGGACCTTGACCCTTGACATTTGAGATGCGAATCATCGTAAGTGGCATCCCCTTGGGGGTCAAGAACGACGAGCTAAAGCCGCCGCCACGGAAATATTCAACACCTGCTGGCACCCACTTGGTTGCTTTCAAAGTGTCGTCGATATCTTTAGGCGAAACGTCCCACCAATTTTTGAAGACGCTCTTGCCCTTCTCCTTCATCGCACCTGCCGCATCAAGACAGCAGCTGCCCGAGTTAAGTAGGTGAATAATGCCAGCTTTTGCCTCTTTGGGCAAGCCCTTGCCAGTCGCACGCTTGACGGCCTTGTCCGACCAATAAGTACGCACATCGGCAAACATTGACGCCTTGTTGGTAAGCAGCCACATAAGGAGCATGCAAATTCCGTTGAGCGAATCATTCTCAGTTGCGAGAATCTGCGGCATCTTCTTGCCATTCCAGTCAAATGAAGTATTGCACAAAACTTCCGTAACATCGCCATTTGGCCAGTGATCCGTCCACTGACGCTGACCTTGGAAGCCACCCGCAATCGCGTTGCGGCCAACTGCCTCTTCGCCAAAGCCCATCTCTTTGAGCTTGGGATTGCCTGCCATCATATCGCGAACGATGATTGCCATCTTGGCAATAAACTCCCAGTCCTTATCCTTATCTGCACGAGACTTCTGAATCTTGGTAGGATTGTAATCTTTGCCCTCCTTCAAATTCTTGCGCATCCATTTAATCGCCTTTTCATATTCGGCCTTATCATAAATGCCCTCTTCTATGCGACGAAGAATTTCGCATTCATCCATGTTCTCGGGCGCAATGCCGAGATAGTCTTGCATGAAATCAACGTCCACGAACGATCCTGCGATGCCCATCGCTGACGAACCGATCGAGAGGTAGCTCTTGCCCTTCATCATCGCAACCGCCAAGCCCGCCTTGGCAAAGCGCAGGAGCTTTTCCGCGACATCTGCAGGGATCTTGGAGGACTCATCACGATTTTGAACTTCGTGACCATAAATACCATACGCTGGCATACCCCGCTGCGCATAGCCAGCTAACATACACGCAAGATAAACCGCACCTGGACGCTCCGTGCCATTAAAGCCCCAAACCGCCTTGGGAATTGTAGGATCCAAATCCATGGTCTCGGTACCATAGCACCAGCAAGGCGTCACCGAAAGCGACACGCCCACATTGTTGTCACGGAACTTATTCGCACACATTGCCGCTTCAAAACGTCCACCAATCGTTGTATCGGCAATCACGCACTCCACCTTGGAGCCATCAGGATAGCGAAGATTATCAGAAATGAGCTTCGCTGCTGCTTTGGCCATATCCATCGTCTGCTTTTCAAGCGACTCGCGAACGCCACGCCGACGACCGTCAATGATTGGACGAATGCCGATACGAGGGAATCCGTTGTGAGTGAATACTGTTTGTGCCATACTACTCTCCTTTTTGTAGTTTATTTATTTAGATGATTTTAGATAAATTTCAATTACAGGAATTACGCTATCTGGTTTAGCAACTGGCAGACAAACGCCATCCTTACCATAGCGAAGCTCCGAACCATCATGCAAGAACTGCACGTAATCGACTCGGTCAATAAAATCAACTGGCAATAATCCGTTATTAGGATATTTGACGAGATGAATATAAAGGCGTTTCGTCACCGAGTTGTAGGTAAGGAGCGTGCCGTCTGGTGCCTTGAAGTCAACTGGCGCCTCGCCGCAGCCGTAAATCGAGCGCGAATTGAAGTGCATCCACTTTTCAAAGCCCGCGAGCCGTTCCTTCGCCCGCCAGTCAAAATCGCCTCTCCCTGTGGGGCCAACATTCATAATGAGATTGCCGCCAAAGGAAACCGAATGAATCAAAAGCTCCAAAAGTTGCGGAACGCTCTTCCACGAGTTTTGGTCGCGATGGTAGCCCCAACTACCCGAAAACGTCTGACACGTCTCCCAATAAACTGGTTTACCGCGCACTTTCGGGTGTTCAGATACTTTTGTCTGCTCCGGCGTCGTAAAGTCCCAACCGTCGTCAGTTTCTTTAAGTCCAAGTCGATCATCCACAATAATCTTGGGTTGTAACGTCCGCGCCAAATTCAAAAGCTCCACTGCGTTCCAATCACGATAGGTCTTACCAAAGAGAGGATGCGTGGGCGTAAAATCGAACCAAATGATGTCAATCTTACCGTAGTTCGTCAAGAGCTCCTTGACCTGCGCGAACATGTAGGTGCGATAGCGCTCCATATCGCGTTTTTCATTGAGTTTATCAACCTCCGCTTTAAGTTCATCGCCCTTGACTCCCGCCTTGTTCAACTTCATGAAAAGCGGATGATGGATATCGACTGTATAGTCGGGATGATGCCAATCTATGACCGAAAAATAAAAGCCAACTTTCAATCCCTCCGCACGACACGCCTCCACATACTCCTTGACCAAATCACGTCCAAAAGGCGTATTGGTAATCTTGTAAGTCGTCGTCTTTGTATCCCACAAACAAAAGCCCTCGTGATGCTTGGTAGTTAAAACAATATATTTCATCCCTGCTTCTTTAGCTGCTTTCGCCCAAGCGCGTGCATCAAACAAATCTGGATTAAAGCGCTTAAAGTACTCGTCGTAAGCCTCATCGGAAATCGCCTCGTAGCTCTTTACCCATTCGTGACGAGCTGGCATCGCATAAAGCCCAAAGTGGATAAACATCCCAAAGCGATCACAAGTCCACCATGCCATGCGATCGGCTTTAGCCGCCTCCGTCTCGTCGCTTAACCTAAGCGGAAGCTCGCCTTTTACCTCGTTGGCAAAGACAGAGAGCGAAAATAGGGCACAAAACGCAAAAAGAATCTTCCTCACTTTGCCGCATCCTTCCGCTTGTTGAATATGAGCGCATAAACGAGAACGACCGCAAAGCAAATCGCTGGCACGATGAAGCTTGCGCGAAGCGACATTTGCGAAAGCCGTAGGTTCATATCCCAAGTATTCGCAAAATTCGCCGTAAGCTTACACCAAACGCTGTTATTGTTGCCAATGATGTTCGCCATCCAAGGGGTGATAATCGCACCGCCCAAAATTGCCATAATGAGACCCGACGCCCCAAGTTTCACCGCCCTCTGATCCAAGCCACCTAACGCAATTCCATAAATCGTGGGGAACATAAGCGACATAAAACCGCTCATCGCCACCAAGCAAATGATATTCCAGCTAAATGGCAACTTGCCAATCGTGAAAATCACCTCGGTCTTTAAATACATCACCCCCAAGCACGAAAAAATCGCACCAATTGCGAATATCGCCATCATCCGCGCGGGATTGAAGTACTTCATAAGAAAGGTCGCCACCCAGCGCGCAACAATAAAGAGCGAGATGGCAATCGTATAGTAGATTGCCGCTGTTGCAGGAGTAACTCCAAGCTCCTTTTGGCAATAAACATTGAGCCACGTCCACGCTGCGATTTGCACTCCCACATAAAAGAACTGCGCAATCACGCCCATCCAATAACGCGGAGTTTTAAGTAACGTACTTAACATCAATCGATAATCCTTGGCCAAAATCACATAAACGACAGGGCCTGCGACTCCGCAAAGAACCCAAGTGATTTTGTCCATATCAGGGAAAATAAAGTAAAGTACCGTCATTGGCACTATGGAGAAAATAAGCGCGACGACTACGCGCCATAACGCCTTGGCAGTAACTCCCCGCTCACCTTGACGCTTGAAGAGGAAAAATAACCAAATCGCAGCGGCAATTGCGCAAAGTCCCACATACGGTGCACAAACCCAAAATAGCTCATTATGAATAATCCCCTGGCGAGTCGCCTCATCCATCAAAGCACGCTCCTCGGCAGTTGCTGGATTTAAGTGCGAAAGAATAAGTTGTTGAGCAAGAACAATACCAACCATCGATCCCACCGGGTTGAACATCTGCGCAAAGTTAAGTCGACGAACCGCAGTATCCTCATCGCCCAAAGACAAAACGTAGGGATTGCACGTCGTCTCCAAAAGCGAACAACCGCCCGCAACAATAAAAATCGCAATAAAGTAAATATCAAAGGACTGTGCAATACAAGCGGGAATATACAAAAGCGCACCTACGATGTAAATTCCAAGCCCAATTAATACGCCCTTTCGATACGACAGCTCCTCAGCAAGCACTGCGGCAAAAATTGCCAGCACTGCGTATGCGCCATAAAACGCAACTTGTACTAAGCCCGCTTTTGACTGATCCATCGTGAAGATACGCTGAAATGCGGGCACGAGGTTGTCCGTCATATTATTGAGGAGTCCCCAAAGCGCAAAACAACTAACAAGCATTACGAAAATGCCAAGCGAACCCTTGCTAAGTATACTTTTATTCATAGGCGTATTATATCACAATTTAGACTGTTATTCCGAGTAAATCTTTTAATGCGGCAATTTGCTCGCCTTCGCCAAAAGCGACAATTATGTCTCCCACCGCAAATTCCCACTCTGTCCCAATGTTGCGAGCAATCTTGCCCTCGCGTTCCACCGAAACAATTGTTGCACCTGTTTTTGCGCGGATATTCAAACTGACGACGGTTTCACCAATTGCGGGTGATGACGCAACCAATTGAAAATGATGAAGCGTACCTTCGGGTATTTCCATGGTCATTGTCTTTTTAAGCCCCTCCAATCGCTCTTCCACTGAAAGTGCCTCAGTAAAACGCGCTGCCGCCCTCCTGCCAGCTTTCAAGAAAAATCTCCAGCCGATCAATGCCAAAACAACCATCCCTGCAATTACAATCCAAATCGCCCAAACCCCCTTTGGCGCAAGGGCAATATTAATCATCGTCCACTCCAAGAAAAACACCGAAAGCACCGCCACCCTCACAATATAGCGAACGAGCAACCTGAGCGAATTAAGCCAGCGCGAAGAAGTGTCCGCTCCTGCGAGCATTTCTGCAACCGCATCTCCCATTGCACGCGTCGCAAAGATAATCATTGGCAAAAGCCCGACTGTAAAGAAATTTGAGACGACAAAGCCGATAAGCTCATCGTGCTGTTCAAAAAAGACGGAGAAACGTGAGAAGTCAATTCGCATAGTAATGGCCAAGAAAGTCGCAACCGCAAACATCAAGACCGCATAAATAACGAGCTTGATAACCGCCGAACGAAATGCCCTAAACGCTACTGATCCATTTGCCGAGCGAATCTTGTCAAGCCAAGATCGATATGCTTCTAAATGTCCTTTGATAGCCAAAGGAATTGAGCTTTCTACCCAATCACTTGCTCTTTCCGATAGCCCAATTAAAAGTGGATTTAAGATGGTCGTTAGCAAAGATACGCCAACTGCTATCTGAAAAAATGAATTCCCGCTTTCTCCCGCAAGTCCCGCATACAAAATTGCAACCATAAAAGCAAATTCCCCGATTTGTGCGAGAGCAAAGCCATGTTGCACTGCACTTTTAACCTCCAACCCAAAAACCAATGCCGCAATGGTATTATTGATAAACTTCCCAATTATCACGATAGCGGAGACCAACAAAATCTCTGGCAAACAGTAAAAAAGCGCGAACGGATCTACAAGTAGCCCAATAGAAACGAAAAACATTGCCGCAAACATTGACTTAAGCGGCTCAACAAAAGTCGCAATTCGATTCCTAACTTCACTCGACGCGCCAATAAAACCAATCAGGAACGCGCCTAACGCGAGCGAATAATTGAACCGATATGCAAGATACGAAACCAAAAAGCATGCGCCCAAGATCGCCAAAAGGAGCGATTCGTTATCCTTCCATTTCGCAATCGAAGTTAAAAGTCGTGGCACTAACACTAACCCAAAGACTAAAACTGCAAGAAAGAATACCGCAAGTCCTCCCAACGAAAGTGCAAACGCGCCTGCTGACATTCCTCCACCCGTTGCAAAGCCAGTTGCTACCGCAATTGCACCTACACAAATGATATCTTCACAAACGGAAGTACCTAAGACATATTTTACAAATGGACGATTTTGCCAATTAAGTTCGTCCATTACCTTGGCAAGTAAGGTAGTTGCCGAGTCGCAAATGGCAATCCCGAGGAAAAACGACTGCACAGCGCTCCATCCAAAAAGACGCGTCCCTATCATATAACCCAGCCAAATCATAACTACCGTATCCACAATTGCCGATGGAAGTGCAACTGAACGAATTCGCTTTAAGTCACGCGTAGAAAATGATAGTCCCATTGTAAACATCAAAAATACCACACCTAACTGTCCAATTGTCCGTACCGATTCAGTGTCTCCCAAAAAACTTCCTCCCCAAGTATATTCACTCATCAAAACGCCAGCGGCAATATACCCTAAAACTTTCGGGAGTTTAAAACGCGCAAAAACGATTGCCGCAAGGCCTGCAATCGCCATCAAAATCGCGAGGTCTTGGAAAAAAGCGCCTTCGCTCATTTTGCTTCCTTACGAGGTCTAAGGACATTTCGCTCGATGCGAATTTCGCCAGTTGAATTCTGACCACCGCAATTCCCTCGAACAATCATATGTGTCAACTTACCTGCATAAGGACGTTTAAGCTTGAAAGTAAAAGGTTCACGATTGAGTTTGGCAACTTCCTCAAATTCTCCATTCTCACCATGGCAATAAAGTGAAATGGACTCAACTTTAACCGAAGCGCCGCTTTTGCCCACAAATTCAATCGTATATTCGCCTGCCTTAGGGAAAGCGTGATCAACTCCATACTTAATCTTGGTCTCAAACCGGCCGACTGGAAAATCTCCATTATGCCAACCCCAATAAACCGAAAGTTGTGGCTCACCCAGAAGATTTAACCACCCCAAAGCCGCCGTTCCCCAAAGCGTGCGCTCATCATAATCAGCAACTTTCTTTAGCAAATCTATTAACTCTTGACGCTTTTGCCCAGGCGACCAATGCTTGGGATCGTCAGGTGCATAAAGTGCAAACTTTGCCATCAAAAGTCCCTGCATTTGCTCTTTGGTAAGATGCTTACGCGGTAAAGCGAGCTCCTTTTCGATATACTTTTCGCCCTCGGCTACTTTCTTGTCCTTACGATACTCCGTCGCCTTCTCTACAATCAAAAGTCCATCATCCATCGTGAAGTGACGTTGCCAGCCATCTTTGTCTTCAGGATCCATCTTTTTCATCTTCGCAAAAACGTCCCCGTAAAACATCGGCTCAATAACGCGCTTAGGCCCGCCTACATACTTCTCCATCGCTTGCAAGAGCTTGCCACATCCATCAAGCGTCTCCGTACCAAACTGCTTTTCAATCTCCTCACGCTTTCTATCGACCGACTTCAATTTAGCGACAAACTTCTTGGCCGAAATATTATAAGGAATATTCTCAATGACGCAATAGCAACGTCCTTTCTCATCAAAGACGTACGCGACCGGCAACTTCCACGAAAGCGGCTTACCGCGCGAATCACGATTCTCAGGCGCTGCACGGTCGCCCTCTTCATTGACAAACTCAACTTTGTAATTGCCCTTCGCCTCAAAGTTCCACTCCTTAGACTCCATCATCTTCTTGACATCGCGTCCTGCCTTTTGCCATTTCTCACCGTAAATTAAGCGAACCTTTGACAAAGCAAAACTCGGCAATACACTTAACGCAAAGATAACAAGGATAAAAGACTTTACTCTCATAGGTAATGTGAATTATACCACACTTTTAGGTGGTGGGGGAAGTTTTCCATCCAAAGCATCTGCGGCAATCATTCGTGCGTCTGCCTCAAAGTCGCCCTTAACCATCCATTTCAAAAACCCTGGCTCGTTAAGCATTATGCGCTTCAAACTTTCACCCTTCTTTTTGCCGAAGTTAATCGTCCACTCGCCACCCTGCCAGCGAAAAAGTCCATTGCGATCTGCATTTAATGGATCGTGGGGCGCAATCCACTCGTCAAGTTTATCCACCTCGCGTGGTACTTCGCTATAACGCGCAAGTTGCGCTTTAAGAACTTCCAAGGTTGCTTTCGCATCAGCTTCCGCCCCATGCGCTCCTTCGTGAGAATGTCCCAAATAAAACTTCACTGCCGCTGACAAGTCACGTTTTTCCATACGATGATAAATGCGCTGAACATCAACATGCTTGCGATTAAGCCCCGCAAAATTCTTTCCTACACGCGCAAATTCTTCCTCCAAACACGGCGCATCAAAACGATCTGCATTGAACCCCGAAATATCCGCTCCCTCGAAAAAGGCAAATATTTCATCCGCTTTATCCGCAAAGGTAGGACAAGCTTTCACATCCTCATCCGCAATTCCGTGGATCGCCGTCGTCTCCTCGGGAATATGTACGGTAGGATTTAAAAGCCAAACCTTGGTCTCTTCGGTTCCATCGACATTTACCTTGATCGCTGCCAGCTCAATAATTCGATCCTTGCGAGGAGCGACTCCCGTAGATTCAATATCAAAAACAATTAAAGGCCGTACGAGTTGCAAAGGATTTTCCATATCGCTCATCTTTCTGATCTTAACGCGGGATCAAATCGATCTCGCAAATAATCCGCGAGGTGATTAAATACAAGAACTAACATAAATATCGCAATAGTCGTAAAGGTCATCTCCCACCATACGCCTTGCCAAAGTCGCATCCGCGCATTGTTAATCATAATTCCCCACGACGGCTCGCCTTGAACTCCAATTCCGAGAAAAGAAATAAATACTTCCGTTGCCACTGACGATGGAAAACGAATGGAAAATTGAATGAGAATAATATGCGCTACATTAGGAAGAATATGGCGAAACATAATTCGCCAAGGCGAATACCCTAACACCTTTGCAGCTTGTACGTAAGCACGATCTTTGTGCTTGATAACTTCAGCGCGAATCGTCCGACACGTCCCCACCCACGTAGTAAGTCCAATACCCACAATAACACCCAAAAGCCCCTTACCAACAACCAGCGAGATTGCGAGAATGAATAAAAGCCCAGGCATTGAGGCTACAGTCGCACACACCCATACGACGAGCGAATCAACCTTGCCACCAAAGTATCCACCTAAAAGGCCGAGGATGACACCTAAGGGAATGGCGATAAGCGAAGTCAATATGCCCACATAAAAAGCAATGCGTGCGCCCTGAATGAGCCGCAAGGCGACCGACCGTCCAAGCCCATCCGTCCCCAGATAATGCTCAAATGAAGGTGGCAAATAGCGCGCAGTTAGATCAACGACATTATAAGCGGCAGTCACATCGCCAAACTCCGCTAAACGGTACTGCACTTCTCCATAAATTGCCGCTACGAAATACGCAACGAGAGCGATTAAACAAAGCTTTACCGACAACTTCATTTCGCTTTAAGCGAACGCTTAAGCATAGCGAGAAGCTCTTTGCGCTCCTCTTTGGAGAGCGCTTCAATACGCTGCTCCCACTCCCGCTGGAAGTCGCTCTTCTCTTCCCCAAGTGCAAGGAAATGCGCCTTAAGAACACGCTTAGTCTCATCAAGATATGCTCTAACTTCCGGATTAAGCTCGTCCATAACGAGCGCATTTTCCTGATTGAGCTTAGGGAAGCGCGGAGAAATTAAATATGCAGTAAAGGATGCGCCAGTTCCCGAACGAACACCAGCTGATTGCTCGTGAAGCTGAAAGCCATCAGGACCTGCAAAGACGAGCCGACCCGAGCCCACAAACTTGCGCTTCCACTCGATAACTTCCAATTTCGCTTCTGCGCCACTCTCCAAAGTAATTTTATAATCAGTAAGACTCTTTTGCACGATAACTGGAGTTACCGGAAGTCCGTTAAAGTAAATGCGAACATCAGGATAACTTTTCAAGTAAAGCGCAAACTTGGCCGCCAAACTTTGCACACTTTCACCTGCGTCTAAAAGCGAATCACAAGCGGCCTTGATGCCAGTAATATAAACCTCCGTGCCAGTTGCAACTCCCTTGGGTGCGCTTTCTATCTCAAACTCGCCCGGACGCTCGGCCTCACCTACAAGCGTATAGGACATAAGCTCTGAGCCGACTTTCATGGTCGTACGCCACTCGACTTTAGCGCCCAATGCAAAGGCCTTAAAGCGACCCCGACCATGGCGTCCATGCAAACGGCGTAAATTATTTACCGTCCCTTTGCCCTCCCGCTTCCAACTGCCACCGAGATTGCCAAAAGTGTTGTCAGCGTTCAAAACATCAATGCCCGTACCATCATCCGAAATGCGAATTGCCTCAACCGCTCCTAATGCATTGGTAATTAAATCAACCTTGACCTCTTTGGCGTCAGCATCGAGCGCATTCCAAACGAGCTCCTCAATTGCCATCAAAGGCGACGCGCGAAAGAGCGACTCAATATGATCGGCTTGTGCCTGAACGTAAATGCGTTTACTCATAACTTCATTTCCTCAACTGCGCCTGACTTGGTCACCTTCTCAATTCGTTGACGAATCGCTTCCAATTCGCCTTGGCTCTCTTGCACCAATTTGCGACCTTCCTCAAACGCCTTAATCATCGCATCGAGCTTGAGCTCACCGCTTTCCATCTTCTCAACTAAGGCCTCAAGTTTCTTTAGATTATCCTCAAACTTCATAAGTTGGGACATATTATATCATAAACTCGCAACGGTTTTTCCCTTGTCCTTGCCGATGAGTCGAGAGACTTCTTCTGCCGCACCTAAAACGCTTTGATTATTTGTACCATCGCCTAACTTACCCATAGCCGTACGATAGGCCTTTTGCGCTTCATTCAGATTCTTGTTGACCTTCTCCAGCTCGCCTATTGCCGAATTCATCCGATCAACGATAAAGATTGCTTGCTTGCGAATCTCGTCGTGATTCTTGATTGTCCTAATCCTATCCATGCCAACCTTGAACAAAACGAGATAGCCAAATAACATTTGCGGTGAAGCCAATACGACTCGATTCTCGCATGCATACTTCACTAAAGTAGGATCTTGAGATATGGCCGCAGCATAAGTTGCCTCGCTCGGCATCATCAATATCACCACTTCAGCGTAATCGGCATTGGGGTCTTTTTTTGCCATTTCTTCAGGATATGATTTCGAGGCAAGACCTTTTATTTGGCTCTTTATCTGCGCTACATGTGCTTTAAGATACTCTTCCTTTTCATGGTAGTTAGTAGCATTACACGCAACGAGATAATCGCTAATATTTACCTTTGAATCAATAATAATTCTCCTATCCCCACCGCAATGAACTATCGCGTCTGGGCGAGAATTGCGATCTCCAGTTTGCACTTCATAATCAAAAGATTTCTTGAGCCCTGCCATTTCAAGTACATTCTCAAGAATACACTCCCCCCAATTGCCTTGCGCCTTATTGCTAACTTTCAACGCCGCTACAAAGTCATCGGCCTGTTGGCCCAAGCTTTTGGAGCTTTGCATGACATTTTTTAGCTGACTGTCCAATTCTCCATTACGCTTGGCCTCATCCGTCTTTATCCGTTCTGTCAAATCCTTCAATTCCTTAATCTTATCCTCAACCCCTTTAAATAGCGGCTGAACATCAGTGGCATTCTTTTTAGACAAGATAGAAGCTCTCGTTTCAAGCTCATTAGCGGCAATCGTTGCAAACTGCGATTTAAGCGCTTCGATTGATTGTTTTGTCGTTTCGCGTTGCTCGTTCATCAAGCGAGCACGTTCGTCATCCTTTTGCCTTAAAAGTTGATCAACTACTTCCTTAGAGTAGCCATTTTCGGACGATTTTCGAAACAATAAAATCCCGATAATCACCAAGCAAAAAATCAAACCTAATCCAAGCACGTATTCCATCGAATTCACAAATCCCCAATATGTTTACCACAACATTGACTTTATCACCAAGTCGCCTTCGACGACGATGCCTTGCTCCTGGCTTCCGCCGCCGTCTTTCCAATACCAACCTTAGCGCCACCAGATGCCGTCACCGTCTGCTTCTCGCATGCGCATCCCTTGGAAATCTTCACATACCGAACATTTTCGCCATCCGACGCTTGCTCGGCACCAGGAATGGCCTTTTGGATCTTCCTACCCGCCCTTCGTGCGTTGCTGATGCGCTCCGACTTTGCGTCCGTATTGCCTTGCGACTGCTCAAGCCGTGCTTCCATCGGTGTCATTGCGCCCGCGCCAACTTTAAGTCCCTGCGACCTCGTCCCCCTCGCCCGCGCTGCAGATGACGGATAGCCGCCACTAAAGCCACGATGCGCTGCCATAGTAGGCGTTGCCACTACCAAAACCAACAATATTGTCAACACTTTTTCCATCATTTTTTGATCTCGGTCATGTTTTCGTTCTGCATTGCCTGAGACATCTGATAGGCCATAAACACGTTCACGCAAGCGAAAATTCCCTTGATCTCGTCGGCGGAAACGCGCAGAATCCCGCGAAAAGCGTCCTTCTCTCGCCAGAGCGCGCTGGCGATCGCTCCCTCACCTTCTTCGGGTAGCGACTTGAGGAGCGGTTCGATGGCCGTGCGCTCGGCGCTCTCCAACTTCGCCAACACCACTGGAAGAATGGCCTTGATGGTCAAATAAAGCGAACCAACGCTCACCTTGATGATTGTCTTGCCCTTCGCTTCGGGCAACGTTTTTTCGAAACGTGCTTTCGGAGTAGTTTTCGGCGATGCGCCCTTGACCAAAAACGACGCGCCGCACGCTGGCGACTTAAAGTCCTTGGATAAGGCGCCGTTTTGCAGTCCGCTAAAATCGACCATCATCGCCGGAAGATCGAGCTTGGCGATCTTTTCCGCGTTCTTATCGATGTATTCGTAAAGCGCGGAAACATCAAACATATAAACACCATAGTGCTTAACTGGCTCTTTGACAGAAACGTACGAGGTGTCGAGACCGTGCTTTTTAAGAATGCTCTCGATCTTGTCCCACGAAATATACTCGCCGCCGCAATCCGCCGCCAGTAACGAGGCGGTAAGCGCCTTTGGATCGAGAGCATTCCAAGCCGAGTCCTCGATGCCCTTCGTGCAAAGCGCTTCGAGCTCGCCGCCCTTCACGGTCTTGGCGAGCACCCGAGCGTCAAGGCCCGATTCGTCGATACGCACTCCAATCGCAACCGACGAAATGCCTTTCGACCACATTTCAAGCTCGACGAGTTTAGAGTATTCGGGCGAATCTTTCTTAACCTTCAACTTCTTGGCTGCGAGCGAGTCCTCAAACATCTTAATCCCTTTCGGCAATACAACCACTTTCGCCAAATCACCATTCATCTTGCGCGACGCCGCCTTGATCTCCTTGAGCGCTTCAAGCGCTATCTCGCACTTATCGCTCCACGCGACCCACTTGCCATCTTCCGAGAAAACGACGGCCAGCGGCTTTTCGTCCAGCTTCACCGTAATAACGCCGCCTTTTTCAGTGGCATCGGGATGAGCAGCGAGAAAATCCGCCTTCGACTGCGCAATCGGATAAAGCGCGGCGAACTCCACGTGATTTTTGTCCAGTTTCGCGTCCAGCTTCTCGGAATCGGCGTAAGTGGCGAAAAGCGTGGATTCACCAGAGCGCGCAGGACCGAAGAGCTTGATTTGCGGCAAGGTCGAAATCGCTTGCGACGCCATAAACCCAATCATCGGATTGTCGGTCATCTCACCAAGTTGCGTCACACCCTTAACGAGCTCGTCAACATGCGCAATCTGAAAGTTAGCGATGTGTTCCCGCGCACCGAACGCGGTGAAGGACATGGCCGCGAGAATCAAGACGAAAAACTTTTTCATAAACTAATTCCTTTCAATTTGGCTTTCGCCTCATATTATATCAAAAAAACAATTATCACTGTCTCAAAATTCGAGATTTATGGTCTTGGGTAATGCTATCGAACAATTATCCTCAGCGCTTTGGGGCTATCCTTGACCTGCTCAATAGCCGTAAAATCGGCCGTGAGCTTATAGGGGCCGACCGAGCCGTAAGCGGTAGTGGCGCAGCCTTTCACTCCGTGATACGTCCCCGAAACCCGAATATAATAAACCCCGTCTTGGGCTAAATCGTATTCAAGTTCGGCCTTGCGGAACATTCCATCGTCAATATCTCCTTGCAAGGGATTTTCCGAAGAGGCAAGAATCTCGCCCTCTTTATCGAGCAACTCGACCTTGGCGTCCAAAGACGAGCCATAACTCGATCCTTCGTATTCCGGCGAAACCTTAAGCGTAACTTTTCCCGCTTTCGCCGAAAAACTAAGGACATCTACGTCATTGGTCGAAATAAGCGCCGTTCTTTCCCCAGTGTACGGCGCCGCGCTTACAATATCATCGCCCACGTCGTCCTCCAAAAGGCGCAACTTCCAAAATCCAGTCTCCGGCCCGTTAGGATAAAGAGATTCTGGAAATACGACCACATTCCCCTCGCGCGCGCCGCTCGCCCCGCCAGTTATGACCACAAAATCGTCTTCATCGTTCGTAGCCGACTCGTAATTGCCGTTCGAGAACTGATTGATATAGTCCGCACCATCTCTCGTCGGCACGCCGCCCATCACTGGATACCAAAAGCAATCTTTCGAAACTTTCTGCCCCGTATAATATTCGCTCTCAATTGTGAATTCTTCTTCAACTTCAACCCACTTTCCATCAATAAGCATTACGCTTCCGACCGGGACAATAATATTGCCTCCATCATGCGTCAAGCCCAATGTGTGCGAAACTTCGTGCGTCGCCTGACAGGCGACATTATCCGTTGTCGCGCCAAAGATAAAGGCCGGTCGATCCGCCTTAAAGCCGAATGCGCCCAATCCCGAAACGCCGCCCGCACCAGCATACCATTTGCCCTCACCAGTCCGCGGATCGAAAACGACGCGCTTACCGTATATTTCATCGTCGGCACTACTTTTTACGAGCTTATCGATCGTTGGCTCTTCGGTCGTCACATCCACGTCAAAAATCGCAAAATCCTCGGCAACCGAGCGCCAAATGTTGCTGATCGCCTCTCGATTCGTGTATTTAGGCGTCGCGATATAGTTCTTTTGGGCTGCCGCGGCATTCCCCTTATAGTCATCCACATAGCCGTCGAAATCAAGGTAAATCGTCGCCTTTGCGTTTGGCCGCGAATGAAGCGTACCCTTCACTGCATTCGTCACCTCAAATATTGACGACTCAAATGTGCTATTTGCGGTAGTTGCCACGAGCTTATATTGACCTATCTCGCCTGGCGTCGCATCAAGGTAGCGAATCGACTGCCACCCGACTTGTGTTGGCTCGGGCGAAGACTCGTTGCGCATTTCAAGTTTATCCTCGCTAATCAAATCCCAACTCGCTCCAGTCGCCGACTTCTTAACCGCAATCGCCGTCACACCTTTTAGCGCCGGAAAGCCAAAATAAACCTGCCGCTGAGAGGAAGCGCAAATAACCGTCTCCGCCGGAAAGGCCGTCGCATCTTCTTCTTCAAGGATTGTCACCTTGCCTAAAGGATCGGTAATCGAAGCGAAAGTCACCTTGGAAATAATGATTGACGCTTGAGCCAAACCGGAAATCGCAAGCGTTCCATTAATCTCTGCAGGACCCGTCAAATATATCTTGATTGCATTCGAATTGGAGATTGCAATGGGAGAGCTCGTCGGCGTAATCGTCCCCGAAAACACAAGCTCAATATCAGTAGTGCTACTGTTGGCAGTAGTAAATGCAGTTGTTAACTCTCTTGCGGTTGTAACATTAATTTGCGTTATGGCATACGAAGCATTCGCCATCACCGCGCCCAAAACTACCAACATTGTCTTTCTCATATCTTCACCTCCTTGCAAAAAATCAAGAGCATTATACCAAAAATACCCTCGCATTGTGATCGCTATCTCAAAATCCTCACAATCCTCAAGACAATTACCTTCGTCGCTTGGGGCAATTCCGCTCAAGCGCAAAAACGAAAGGTAAAATCAATGGAAGATCCAATCAAACAAGCTCAACGCATGGTGCGCTTTTGGCAAAAGCGCCTCAACGAGCTAACCGTTAACGTTAACGGCGTTAACGCAAAGAACAAGAAAAGCGAAAGAGGAAAAGTCCCCCTTGAACCCCCTAAAGGAGAAAAGGGAAAAGAAAAAGAAAGCTCCTCCTCCTCCAGCGCGCGGGCGCGCGCGAGGGTAAGCGATGAGTTTTTGAGGAAGTGGAATATTCCCGCTCTCTTTCTCGAGTATTGGCGCTCGAAAACAGCAGTCAAGATCGCCGGCGTCTCGCGTCCGACGATTATCGAATGGAAGCGGCGCTTGCGCACCTACTTCTTCACCAGCTACCGCGCCTGGCGCAACCTCAACTGAGCGTCAACCCAGCTAAATCTATGCCCATTGCAACAACTCATAAGTTAAAGTTGCCAAAATAAGCAATCTTTTCGCTCGTACTCACTGGCCTTACTCAAATTTTTTATCTCATTTGTGAATGAGCTAAATGATTCGTCCGACATCGTATCTTTTAATTTTCTAATCGCCACATTACATCCGCACAATACACTATCTCTATAAGCTTTTATTCCATAATTGGCCCGCAATACTCGCTTTTGTAATTTACGCTCTTTTTCAGTACGCTTTTCAAATGCCTCAAACTCTTTCGGATCGTTAAAAAATTGGCCTAGGCCGTGTCCAGCCAAAATAGATGGAAAATCAACTTCATGAATTGTACCAATATATGAAGCAATTCTTAAACATAAATTCTCATCTGGTCTTATCCTAAACATTTCGCGCAAAGTATAGCAAACAATCTCTGATCGATTATAAATAACATCACTAGACATACCATCGTCAACCTCATTTGTTGATACATTTGGCTTAAACAATATTATCCCATCTATC
>JAZRVL010000023.1:0-2374 GCA_045599105.1 Kiritimatiellia bacterium | reverse complement strand
ATCGCGCTATACGTTAACGTCTATAGCAATATACGTTAACGTATATTACGCTATACGTTAACGTCTATGGAGCTATACGTTAACCTTTATACCTTTTTACCAGCAGGGGTTTATTCTTTGTCCAAAGATTAGATATTTCATAGTTTGTTTCCTTTTTGGAGTTAAAGAAGGGGGCTTATCGCTGTGGAACCTCTCCACAATCGCGCCCCCTCCCATGTCATTAGCACCAAGTTGTGCCACAGAAAAACTCTAAAAGAGCGCGCCGGTCGCGATAATACGTACGTTTCGACATGCTTTTTAGCGATTCTTCGCGGTTATAACGATTTTTAATAATTAGCGTAAGCGTAGGGACGAGGCGCTTTAGGCCTGCCCGGTAAAGGCGAGCTTTGGCTGCTTGAATTTTACGATGGTAGTCGTTTTCAGGGGTAGTATCAGGCGCCAGGTACATGCGTTTGGCAGCTTGATAGTCATCGCTAAGACTACGAATCTTAGAGATATCATCAAACTGATCCATGAACTGATCGAGTGAAACCATATCACGGAAAAAGCGATCATTGCGGGTACTCATTGTGCATCTCCTTTCGGAAGGGTATCTGATAGATGTTTTTGGAATGCACGGATTGGCCAATGGATTTCGTGTTGCTTTGCCGAGCTTATTACTTCATCGGCAATGTTGAGAAAGGTGTCGAGGCCAATACGTTGGCAATACCAAACCCAGATACCACGATCGCGAAGGGGATTGCCAAAGTGTTCAAGCACATAGTCGACTGCTTTACATGCCTCGCGCCATGTGCAGAGGAGTTTCGCCTTCGCGTGCGCGCGCGGTCTATTAGGGCATACTTGAATATTTATATTCCCGTCTACGTCTATACCGCACGTGTGCGTACGCGAGGGGGATGTTGATAACTTTTGCATTGAGTGTTTCCTTTGTTTAGTTATGGCGTAATTGCCACTGACACCCTATGCAAAATCTGTCTGGTAGTTGTCGGGTAAAAAGGCAAAAAATTGGGGACTAACAAAAATCCCCAATAAAATTAATGAAAAATATTTTGAAAAACTTTAAGATTGTCTGGCTCTTGTACGATCGCGAGCGGCTTTATTTAGCATGCGTGTGGTACGAATGGGGTCCGCCCAATCCTTAAAAATTTTAATATCAATATTTCGTCCTGGATAGCCCATTTCGTGCATTTTTTGTGGATTGTGCTCAAGGCGGGAGAGAGTCTTGGTAGAGATGCCGAGAAACTGAGCGGCAAGCTCTTGAGAAATACTGCTCGCAACTTGTCGAGTGTTTGTCGAGCGATAAACTGCATCAGACAGGAGTGACAATTCTTTTTTCTTGGCGTTTTCTGCTTGGGATGCAATATATTCGGATAGGCCAGGAAATCGTTCGACGATGTGATATTGTGAAAGAGTGCTTAGTGCGGCAAGTAATTTGCTACAACACCTTTCGCAAGCAATAATTTGATCATCGAGCGCCAATACATCGGGCGCAATTGGTAACATAGTTTCATAAATCCTTTTCTTGCGGCGACCTGTATGCGTCCGCCCGCATTTAGTCCATCCTCTAATAGCATCCACGCAGATGCTCACCGAGAAAGCGAGGGTATTATAGCAAAAGTATGTGGAAAGTAAAATAGCAGCAAAACGCCATTGACAATGGGTTAAATGATAGACTAAAATATGAGGTAAAAATGAGTTGGAGAAAATAGTTGGAGTTGGACAAAGGTGGAAGATAGTTTCTTATATAAGAGATTAAAGGTTTGGCAGAAGGCCATGGTCTTTATGATTGATGTTTACAAGTTGGTGAAGAGTTTTCCAGCTGAAGAGAAGTATGCACTTGGTGATCAAGTGCGTAGGGCGGTTGTCAGTATTCCGTCAAATATAGCCGAGGGATGCGGTAGATCTTCAGATAAGGATTATGCGCATTTTATTGCAATTGCTCGGGGGTCGCTGTATGAAACGATGACACAACTTGAGGCGGCAGAAAAATTAGGATATATCACCACTGTCCAACTCCAACTGATTTCTCCAACTGCCACCGAAATCTCAAAGATGCTTACGTCAATGCTCAAAAAATACGGATCCCTCCGCTGTCCAACTTCAACTACCAACTACAACTAACTCTTTCTCCACTGTACACCTATACCTTCGATCTACACTCAGAATTTGGCTTAATATATTTATTACATTTCCTACTATACAGTGACATTAATTTTTGGTAAACTACTGACTAATTAGAAGAGTTGTCTTTGATGGATAGAGTAACTAATCATTTGGTGTGTGCATTCCTTCGACGGGTGTTGAGGGAAATGAAGCGTGTTGGGCTAAATCAGACGGATTTGGCGAAGCGGATGAAAGTCTCGCGACCATATAT
>JAZRVL010000022.1:0-76040 GCA_045599105.1 Kiritimatiellia bacterium | reverse complement strand
CGTCGCGGCGAAATGGACACGGGCTGGGATGGGGCTTCGCAAGCCGCGCATCCTCTTCCTGACCGACCGCAACATCCTTGCTGATCAGGCGCTCGACAGTTTTGCGTTCGCCGAGGGAGATTGCTATCGGCTCAAGGCGGCGGTGGACAATCCGCCGCTGGATCGCATCGTCTATTTCACTCTCTACCAGACGCTGCTGGGCAAGGAGGGCGAGTGTGAGAATGTGGCCGAGGGCGAGGCCGAGAAGCCGAAGGTGAAGTTCGAGAAGTTCCCACGGGACTTCTTTGACCTCGTCATTATCGACGAGTGTCACCGCGGCGGGGCGAACGACGAGAGCGAATGGCATGCGGTGCTGGAGTATTTCGCAAGCGCGTCGCACGTGGGACTGACGGCCACGCCGAAATGCGACACCAACCGCGACACCTACAAGTATTTTGGCAAGAGCGTCTACACCTATTCGCTTCGGCAGGGCATTGAGGACGGATTCCTCACGCCCTACCGCGTCAAGAAGTGCGAATCGACGATCAAGGACTACAAGAAGGTCGAAGGGGATCAGATATCCGATCCGGAGAAGGTGGATGACAACGTCACTTATTCGCCGGACAAGATTCAGCGCGAGCACTTTGTGATCCCGAAGCGAGACCGCCATATGGTCGAGGAGCTGTTCAAGGTGATGCCGTTCGACCAGAAGGCATTGGTGTTCTGCGCGACGCAGGAACATGCGGCGATCATCGCGCAGGCGATTCGCGAGGAGGCGAAGAAGCACGGCATCGACTATCCGCATTACTGCGAGCGTGTGACGGCGGATGACGGTGCGACGGGCGACCAGTATCTCCGCGAGTTCCGCAATTCCGACCTGCCGGTGCCGACGATTCTCACGACGAGCCAGAAGCTGACGACTGGGGTGGATGCTTGCAATGTCCGCTCAATCGTGCTGATGCGCGAGGTGAAGAGCTTGGTGGAGTTCAAGCAGATCATCGGACGTGGTACTCGGCTTTACGAGGGCAAGCCGTATTTCGTCATCTATGATTTTACGGATGCGAGCGATCGGTTCCAGGATGACGGCTGGGACGGTCCGACAATCTGCCCGAAGTGCGGACGTGCGCCGTGCGTATGCGAGAAGGGACCGCCCAAACCGCCGCGGCCGCCGCGAGTCTGCAAGGTCTGCGGATGCAATCCGTGCGTCTGCCCCAAGCCGCCGAAAAAGTCCGTGACAATCGATCTTTGGGACGGACGGCGGATTTCCGCGACTTGGGAGGATAAGGTTATTCTCGACAACGAGATGCTGGATGTGAAGGAGTTCCTGGTCCGCTTTGCGAATGCAATCCGTCGCTTCACCAAGGACGAGAACGGGCTCCGCAGCAAATGGCAGGAGATGGAGGAGCGGAGCAATCTGCTGGAGGAGCTGGCCGTCTTGGGCTTTAGCGAGGAGAAGCTACGCGAGATTCAGCAGAAGACCGAGCGTCAGGAATACGACGTCCTTGATATCACCCTCGATCTCGTGTATGCCGTCGCACCGATCAAGCGGGCGATGCGGGCGGAACGCCTTGCGGAGAAGCTGGCCTTGCTCACTCCGCAACAGCGGGCGCTTGCGGAGGTGATTCTGCGCAACTATGTGAATGATGGCGTCTGGACGCTCTCGATGAAGGGCTTCAGCGATCTCCTGAAACAGCGCTATGGTTCCATCTCCGAAGCTCTGTCGAAGTTGTCCTTCCCGTCGCTCGACCATGCGCTGAGCTATTATTCCGACATCCAGCACTGGCTCTACGCCGCGTAGGGGCAGTGTGATGAAAGGTGAAAAACTGGAGAATTACGAATATGGATACAATTAACGCTAAGGAGTTTGATCTTAAGACGATCCTCAGCAACAAGTACACGGTGGATTATTTCCAGCGTGAGTACAAGTGGGAACGCAAGAACATTGAGGAGTTGATTGACGATTTGCGGACTGCCTTCTTTGACAATTACAAGGAGGGTGACATTCCGAGCGAAGCTGTCAGCGGCTATGGAACGTATTTCATGGGGTCTGTTGTTATTAACGAGAAGTCCCATCCGTTCAGCATCATCGACGGACAGCAACGCATTACCTCGCTGACATTGCTGCTGGTGTTTCTCAATCAGAAGACGAATAGGCAGCTGGCAAGCGAACTTGAGCCGTTGATCTATTCGACAATGATGATGAAAAAGTCGTTTAATATTCAGGTTAAGGAGCGGGAGGCATGCCTGAAGGCTCTCTATGAGCAACCTGATTCCATTTGCACAGATGGTTTTGACGAGAGTTCGATCCGTATGGTCGAACGGTACCGTGACATCGTGGATTATTTTCCAATGGATGCATTCTCTGACCACCCCGGGGCATTGGAGTGTTTTGCGCTGTGGGTCGTCTACAAGCTGATTTTAGTGAAGATTACCGCGCAAACGGAAAAGACCGCCTACACGATATTTGAGACGATGAACAATCGTGGATGTTCGCTTCGAAATTCTGATATGCTGAAGGGCTTCATTTTGTCCAAGATTCCCAGTGATGAGGCGCGGCAGGAGGTCAATAAGGCCTGGAAGAAAGACATGCTGGATCTCGCCGATCTGGGCGAGAATGTTGATGTGGACAATCAATTTTTCCAGGCGTGGCTCCGATCGCAATATGCCGTGACAATTCGCCAGGCGAAGGTTGGGTCCGAGAACCAGGACTTCGAGAACATCGGTTCGCGATACCATAACTGGTTCAAGGATAATTGTGAGTCGCCTTTATTGTCGTCAGCTATCGCCGGAAATATGGAGCAGTTCATGCGGAAGGTGTATCGCTTCTATCTTGACAAGTTTCTGCTGTTGAAGCGCGCGGAGCAGAAATTCGAGAAATCCTTGCAGCATGTGTATTACTTGCAGTACTGGGGTGTGTCACCGTCGTTGAGCTACCCCTTGATGCTTGCACCTCTCGTGACAGGTGATTCTCAGGCGGAGGCTTCGGCGAAAATGGATTTGGTAGCGAGTTTTCTGGACGGTTTCTCCGTGCGAAGGTCGATCAATTTCAAGTTATTTTCGCAGAGTTCGATCCGTTACACGATGTGTACGCTCGTGAAGTCAATTCGAGGAAAGCCCTTGCCGAAACTGAGGATGATTCTTGTTGAGGAACTCGGAAAGACGATTCGAGAATTTGACTTTGACGAGGGCGTCAAAAAATTCTATTTGCACGGTCAGAATGGTCGCTTCGTTCGTTACTTCCTGTGCCGACTGACAGCATGGCTTGAAGAAGGCGCTGGCATGGGGGCTCGCTTTGAGCACTACAGGAAAAATCCTGGAGGAAAGCCTTACGAGATTGAGCACATCTGGAGCGACCATTTCGACTGGCATCGAGATGAGTTTGAACAGAAGTTGGATTTCTCGGAGTGCCGTAATCGCATAGGTGATTTAATTCTTCTTCCAAGGGGTACGAACCAGTCCTACAATGACATGCGTGCGGCCGAGAAATTGCCGCATTATGATGGGGAGAATCTTCTAGCCCGGTCGTTGACGGCAATGGCCTATCAGAACAATCCGAACTTTACTAATTTTTTCAAGCAGCACGGATTGAAGTTTCATGCCTATGCGGACTATAAGAAAGCCGACATCGCAGAGCGGTCTGCATTGTATGCGGAACTTGCAAAGCAAATCTGGACAGCAAATTTGTCGGAATTGATTTGCTAATGAGTTGACTGAAGTTGAAAGTGTGAAAATTCCAAGTCGCTGCCTGAAAGTTTGACAGGGCCGTGCTATCAGGTTGCCCCCGAGGGTAAGAGTGTCAGGCACGAGTGATAGAGTAGCAGTAATAGAGTAGTGAGGTTTGTTATGAGCTGGTTGCCGAAAAGAGATAAACTTGATCCGAAGCAGGCGTCGGCGATTGACTTTGCCGTGGCGCAGGACGGGAACTTCTACGTGTCGGGCGAGGCCGGAGCGGGGAGATGAAGGTGGAGAAAGTAGGTGGAGGTGGAGATAATAGCGAGGCGGCAACTTGTAAAGAAATTTTACAAGTTCAGGTTGGCGCGGAGTGTCCGACACCTTGCGCCAGTTCAAATGATGGTATAATTTGAATGATAAACGAGATGGAAGGAGAATCAGATGAATGATTGGCCGATTTTGCTGTACACGACGCCGGAAGGGGCGGTCAAGGTCAAGGCAGTCCGATAAAGCGGGGACGGGCCCCGAAAAAGTCAATAAAATCAGGCCTTTGGTGAAAATAGTAGATGGAAGGGTGAGATAAAAAGTGTCTCAAAAATAGAGACTAGAGGTCTGACCATAAATCTCGAATTCTAAAAAAGTCAATAAAATCAGGCCTTTGGCGAAAATAGTAGATGGAAGAACTTGCGGTTGCGGGCGAGATTGTCGGTAGGGTTAGGAATAGCGACTTTATTTGTAGTGCGAATTATGGTATAATGGGCACTCAATCATTTTAAGGACTATTATGGGACAGTTAGAAGAATCTACATCGCTTACACTTGACTTTGAGAAATTACGCAAAGTCGCCACTTGTGAATCCGGCGTTATTCCAGTTGCCGTGCAAAATGCTGATACCAAAGAAGTGATTTTGGTTGCTTATACGAATGAGCTGGCGATGAATGAGTCCTTTAAGAAGCGCAAACTTATTCTTTGGTCGACGAGCCGCAATCAGCTTTGGTTCAAGGGTGAGACCAGCGGTGAGACCTTTGATCTACTTGAGGCGTATGTCAATTGCGAGCAAAATTCGCTTTTGTATGTCGTTCGTCCTTGCCGAGGCGGGATTTGTCATACCAAGAACAAAGCGGGCGCTCCACGTAACTGTTATTATCGCAAGATTGATTTTGAGACGAAATCGCTCACTTTTGTCGATCCTTAATCTCTTTAAGCTCAATTTTAACTATTCACATTAACCTCTAACTACTAATTCACTAATATGGATGTAATTCTTCAAGGTCTTGTGCTGATGTCTTTTGGCATGGGATTTGTTTTTTTGTTTTTGGCCCTTCTCATTGTGGTTACTAAAGTTTCAATGAAGGGGATTGCCCGTTTTGATTCCATCTTGCCGCAAGATGCGCCCAAGAAGAAGCCCGCTCAGGCGAAGGCGGGAGATGATGAGGCTAATATCGCACTTGCAATTGCAGTTGCACTTTAATTTTTAAGGAGATAAATAATTATGGCAAAGAAAAACGTAAAGTTCATGCTCACCGCGTTTCGCGATGGCTTTCAATCAGTTGTCGGGGCACGCGTTTTATCGAAGGATTTCCTCCCTTGTGTAGAGGAGGCGTATGAGGCCGGAGTTCGGTGGTTTGAAGCGGGTGGTGGCGCGCGGTTTCAAAGCTGTTATTTCTACTGCCAAGAAGATGCCTTTGAGGTGATGGACAAGTTCCGCAAGGCCGCTCCCGAGGCGGATTTGCAGACGCTTTCGCGTGGTGTCAATGTCGTCGGTCTTGAGTCGCAGTCGAGCGATATGATCAAGCTTCATGCGCAGATGTTCAAGAAGCACGGCATGAGCCCGATTCGTAATTTTGATGCGCTTAATGATGTCAATAACCTTAAGTGGTCGGGTCAGTGCATTCACGATGCGGGGCTTAATCACGAAGTCGTAGTGACGATGATGGGGCTTCCGCCTGGCATTGACAATAAAGGTACCCATACGCCAGAGTTTTATCGGGATACTCTCAAGAAGATCATGGATGCGGGTATTCCTTTTGATCGAGTTGCGTTCAAGGATGCTTCAGGCACTTCCACGCCAACTACGGTCTACAATACGATGAAGCTTGCGCGTAAACTTTTGGGCGATAAGGTGCATATTCAGTTCCACAGTCACGAGACCGCTGGCAATGGAGTTGCGTGCTATTTAGCCGCACTTCGCGGTGGCGCGGATGGTCTTGATCTATCGATGGCGCCAATGAGCGGAGGTACTTGCCAGCCCGATATTATTACGATGTGGCATGCGCTGGATGGAGATCCTGACTTTGGTTTTGACTTTGATATTGTCAAGATCAAGAAGGCGGAAGATTCCTTTAAGAATGCGATGAAGAAGTACTTCCTCCCACCGGAGGCGATGAATGTCAATCCGCAGATCGTTTGGAGCCCAATGCCAGGTGGTGCGCTCACTGCCAATACGCAGATGCTTCGGGACAATAATATGATGGACAAGTACGACGACATGATTGCCGAAATGTACGACTGCGTGCGTTTGGGCGGCTTTGGTACGTCGGTGACTCCCGTTTCGCAGTTCTATGCGCAGCAGGCGATTCAAAACGTCATGTTTGGCAAGTTCAAGAAGTTCGCGCCAGGTTATGCCAAGATGGTGTTAGGATACTTCGGCAAGACTCCAGTTCCGCCAGACCCAGAAATCGTCAAGAAGGCGAGCGAGTTCATGGCTTCGAGCGACCTCAATAAGGCGTATTCGACTCCAACTACCAAGACGGTTTTGGAAATGAATGACGCTGATCCTAAGAAGGGTGGCAATGTCGCTAAGAAGATGCTTGAGGATGCGAACTTGCCAATCACTGACGAGAATATCTTCATTGCGGCAAGCTGCAAGGAAAAGGGCATTCTCTTTTTGAAGGATCCTTCCAAGGCGCCTATGGGCTGCCGCTTTGCGGATGAAGCGCCTAAGGCAGCTACGGGTAAGGGCATTACGGTCACTATCGGTGGCAAGGCGTACGGCGTGGAGATCAAGGGCGATGGCAAGGCCATGGTCAACGGCAAGATGGTTGAGTTCAAGACCGAAGCGGGCATCAAGGCCGCGCCGGCAGCTGCGAGTGCGCCAGCAGGTGGTCAGGAAGTCAAATCTCCTGTTCCTGGCACGATACTTCGCCTCACCGCAACAAATGGTCAGAAGGTCTCAAAGGGTGATGAAATCCTTGTTATGGACGTGATGAAGATGGAAACTCCAGTTGCCGCACCTTGTGATGGCACAGTAACAGTTATGGTTAATGCGACCGATAAGGTTGCAACGGGTGATACGCTCGCAGTTATCGCATAAGAGGACAAACACATGAAGAAAATCTTAATTGCAATGCTCGTAATTGCTGGGGCGATGACCAGCTTGGCGAGCGACTGCGGTGAAAAAGCGCCGTGGAAAGTGACGTTTGATAAGGCGGCTGGTCTTAGAAACGACACGGGAATCGCGGGCTTTATGGAGGATAAGGCGCCCGCCTATATTACAGGCGATTTTGCCGAAGCTGATCGTCCAGCGAAAGCGCCATTTAGCGCGAATCGTAATGGGTATTACGACAAGAACTTAAATTGGCATGGCGGATACTTTGACGATGGTGGCAACTTTGTTGCAGGTCATGAAGTCAAGGTTTTAGGTGGTCTTCCGTATGGTGTAGGCCAGCTCATCATGATCCCGATTTGCTTGATTCTCCTTTATCTCGCAATTGTCAAAGGGTTTGAGCCACTTTTGCTTCTCCCAATCGGCTTTGGCGGATTGTTGGCTAACTGCCCGCTTGCAGGTGTCACCGCACCTGCGATGATGCACGATGGAGTTATAAGTTTCCTTGCCAGTGGCATTCCAGTGATGACGGGTGGTATTGTCGAGCCAGGTGGATTTTTGCATTACTTCTTTAAGTTCGGTATCGATACGGGTGTATTTCCGATTATGATTTTTATGGGCGTAGGCGCAATGACGGACTTTGGTCCTTTAATTGCTAACCCCAAATCGGCGTTGCTTGGTGCAGCTGCGCAGTTTGGTATTTTCTTTGCGCTTTTTGGTGCGCTTGGACTTGCGGCAATATTCGGCACTGACTTTTTCGGCTCGTGTGGCCCGATAAAGGCGGCAGCTTCAATCGGCATCATTGGTGGAGCGGATGGCCCTACGGCAATTTGGCTCACTTCGCGTCTCGCACCTGAGCTTTTAGGAGCAATTGCAGTGGCAGCTTATAGCTATATGGCGCTTGTGCCGATTATTCAGCCACCGATTATGAAAGCGCTTACGACCAAGGCGGAGCGGGCGATTCAAATGCCTCAGCTTCGGGAAGTGAAGAAAATCGAGAAGATTTGTTTTCCATTGATTGTGTTGCTTCTTTGTGCGTTTCTTTTGCCCTCGGCAGTGCCACTAATTGGTGCGCTTATGTTGGGTAATCTCGCCAAGGAAGCAGGATCGTCTGTCGCGCGTATTGCCGATACCATGTCCAATGCGCTAATCAACATTGTCACCATTATGCTTGGCCTTTCGGTCGGCTCTAAGCTTGCTTGCGAAAAGTTCCTTTCGGGAACGACGCTCGCAATTCTTGCGCTTGGCCTTTGCGCGTTTTGCGTGGGTACGGCAGGTGGCGTATTGATGGCAAAACTGATGAACCTTTTCTCCTCCAAGGAGAACAAGATCAATCCGCTTATCGGCTCGGCAGGCGTATCAGCCGTTCCAATGGCAGCTCGCGTTTCGAACAAGGTTTCGCTCTCCGAAAATCCCACCAACTTCATTCTTATGCAAGCGATGGGGCCGAATGTTTCGGGCGTGATTGGTTCGGCAGTGGTTGCCGGCATTCTTTATACGCTTTGCCGTTAAGATGAACGATTATCCAATTGGTAGAATCGTCTTTGGTAGCGCCGCATCAATTGATGCGGCGTATTCCGATTTTTGCAAGCTAACAATTGACGAAACTCGCCTATCTGAAGGCGAGGGAGCGTTTTCTAAGTGTCGCACGACAATTGGCAAGGAGACGACTCTTTCAGGGATTGGGACTTTTTGCGGTAGGCGCAACCAGACGCTTACTTTCGCGCCTACTACGCGCCGTGGATGGTGGATTCGTCGAATGGATGAGCCCGAGCAGTTGGACACCAAGGTGGATATTGCCAACCTTTGGACGAGTGCGCAAAATCTCGTTTTGCGCAGTGGCTCGCCGCACAATTATTTGCGAATGGTAGAACATATCATCGCCCTAAAATGTGGTTTAGGGTTGGATGATGTGCTACTTAAAGTTTATAGTGGTGATCCACCGCTTTTTGATCAGTCATCGCTTCCGCTTGTGGAAGCGATTGACGAGGCGAAGATAATTGAGCAGGAGGAATTGGCGAGCTATACGACCGTAAAAGAGCCCGTCGCGTTTGGTGGTACAAGAGGTGATTTTCTCCTCTTTTTGCCTGCGGAAAGTGGCTCGCACAATTTGCGAATCGATTGTGGAATTTCGTGGAATACCATCATTGGAAATGAGCGGATTCTTTTTGATGTGACGCCACAGACTTTTCGCTATGCCTCGTTGGCGCGCACCAATGCGACGCGCAAGCAGTATGTGCTTGCCAAGACTATCGGCAAGCTTTTTGCGTCAACGCGCAATTGGGGGTACAACGAGCGAAATATCTTAATTCATGGTAAGCATCGCTTTTATACCGAGCCACGTTTCCCAGTTGGCGAAAAGTTCTTAGAGCCCGTTTGGCATCGTGCGACCTTGGACTTGATGGCTGCAATTGCGCTTATTGGAAATAGTCGCTTTTGCGGGACGGTTGTATCGTATCGTGCGGGTCATACGATGGATTGTGATGCGATTAGGGCACTTGTTCGTAATGATTTGCTCGTAAACGTATGAGTTCACAAACGAACGTTTTTTTGGTATAATTTGACACAAAATTACTCATAGTAAACAAAGAAAGAGAGTAGATAATGGGTGAAGTAATCGGTGCAGGTGATCTCCACAAGGGTGTTAAGCTCTTAATTGATGGTGAGCCATGGGAAATCACGGAATTTGACTTTTCCAAGCCAGGTAAGGGTCAGGCAATTTATAACTGCAAGCTCCGCAATATGATGACGGGCGGGGGCATGTCCAAGAGTTATCGTTCAGGGGATAAGTTTGAAAAGCCAGAGCTTTTGCAGATGTCGGTCACTTATTCGTATGATGATGGCCAGGCGTTTGTCTTTACCGATGAGAACTTTGAGGAAATTCGCGTTTCCTATGATGTCATGGGCGAGAAGAAGTACTTCCTCATGGATGAAATGGAAGTCAAGGCGCTTTTCTTTAACGACAAGGTCATTGGCGTTGATTTGCCTCAGTTGGTCGAGCGCAAAGTGACTAAAGTTGAGCCAGGCGTTAAGGGCAACACTGCTTCGGGCAAGGTCACCAAGCCAGCTACGGTTGAGGGCGGCTATACGTTGGCAGTACCATTATTTATTAATGAGGGCGACGTTATTCGCATCAACACCGAAACTGGTGAATATAACGACCGCATCTCTACTAAGTAGGAGCGTCATGGGCGACAAACGGAAAATCGTGGTTACGAGCGCACTGCCGTACGCCAACGGTGACATACACCTTGGACATTTAGTGGAATATGTCCAAACAGATTTTTGGGTGCGGTTTCAGAAGTTGCGGGGTAACGAATGCCTTTATATTTGTGCGGACGATACGCATGGCACGCCGATTATGATTCGTGCGCGCAAAGAGGGAATTACTCCGGAAACGCTAATTGAGCGTTCGCATGCGCAGCATCTAAAGGACTTCACCGATTTTCAAGTCGCCTTTGATAATTACTACACGACTAATTCGCCGGAGAATCGTCGGCTTTCTGAGCGCATTTACGCAGAGGCGGAGGCAAAGGGCTACATTACGCCTAAGACTTCTCCACAGCTTTATTGTGAGAAGTGCCAAATGTTTTTGCCAGATCGCTTTGTTAAGGGCGTTTGCCCCAGGTGTGGAGCCGAGGGGCAATACGGAGATAGCTGCGACAAGTGCGGCTCAACGTATGGTGCCGAGGAGTTAAGCAATCCTAAGTGTACGACTTGCGGCAGTACGCCAATAGTCAAAGACTCAGAGCATCTTTATTTTGAGCTTGAGCCACAACATGAATATCTCGAGAAGTGGATTTGTGAGCATACGACGAGCGATGTCTCCAATAAGCTTTTGGAATGGTTTAAAGAACCTTTAAGGGGATGGTGCATTTCGCGAGACGCACCATATTTTGGCTTTGAAATTCCAGGGCATAAGGACAAGTTCTTTTATGTTTGGGTCGATGCGCCAATTGGATATATAGCATCATTAGAAAATTGGTGCGCTAAAAATGGCAGGGGAGATATTTGGAACGATGAATCAGTTGAGCTATATCATTTCATTGGCAAAGACATTATTCGTTTTCATTGTCTTTTTTGGCCAGGGATGCTGCACGCGGCTAACTTCAAGGGGCCAACGAAGGTATTTGTGCACGGCTTTCTCACGGTGAATGGCGAAAAGATGTCGAAGTCCAAAGGAACGTTCGTTAATGCGCGTACCTATTTGGATCACTTGCCGCCAGAAGCGCTTCGTTATTATTATGCGGCGAAGCTTGGAGGTACGACGGACGATATGGATCTTAATCTCGCTGATTTCGTCCAACGGGTTAACTCTGATCTTGTTGGCAAGATTACCAATATCGCTTCACGCGGGGGGCAGATGTTGGAGAAAAAGCTGGATGAAAAGCTTGGCAAGCTTGACGAAGAAGGCGCTAAGTTAATAGCAAAATGCCGTGCGGCGGGAGAGACGATTGCCAAGTTTTATGAAGAGCGTCGCTTCAATCAAGTGGTAGTTGAGATTTGCAAGCTTGCGGATGCAGCTAACGAATACTTTGATCAACACGAGCCGTGGAAGACCATAAAGAGTGATGCGGAGTTGACGCGTACAACTCTTACTGCGGCATTGAACGCTTTTCGGATAATTGCAATTTACTTAAAACCGATTTTGCCAGTGTATGCGGACAAGGCAATGCGATTTTTTGGGGAAAGCGAGTGGACGTGGGAGAGCATCGAAAAGGCGCTGGAAAATTGCACGATAGGGGCGTATGAGTATCTCGCTAATCGGATTGAGATGAAGCAAGTGGATGCGATGATTGCAGCTGCAACCGTCAATCCAGGCGAGAGTGGTGAGGTTAGTCACGAAAGTCGTGCTTCCAAAAACAAAGATAAAGTCGTAAAAGTTGTAGCGCTCAAGAGCGAGATTAAGTTTGAGGACTTTGAAAAGCTTGACCTAAGAATCGGCGTGGTTGAAAGCTGTGAGATTGTTCCTAAGAGTTCAAAGCTTTTGAAGTTTGTCCTCAATGCGGGCGCGTTAGGCAAACGGACGATTTTCTCGGGCATTCGTCAGGCCTATTTGGATCCAGCTACGCTCGTAGGCAAAGAAGTCGTTTTTGTCGCCAATCTTGCTCCTCGTAAAATGTCAGTCGGCGTCTCAGAGGGAATGATTCTGTTTGCCGGTGATCCAGCGTCAAGCGGTGGAGTGTTGAATCCCACTGCGGAGGCGGGCGCAGGTGCAGCAGTGACTTAAATGAACTATCTTGCAATAGTAGCATTAGCTTTGTGGGGACTTACATTTGCGCTCCTCGCAGGATATTGCGCTAGTGTTGCAAGTGAAGTTACTTATGTCACGCTTGCTGATGGTAGACGAGCCGAGCGCTCGCTACCACTAATCTTTAAAGTGTTATTGCCATTTGCACCAAACTTCTTTTCGTTGGTACGGCGTCCATTTTTTAAAGGAGCAGTTGAGCGCGCCAATACGCTTCTTGTCCAAGGCGGATTTGAAGGACTCATTTCTGGTGAGGAGTTTGTTGCGTTAAAACTAATGATGTTTTGGATATTGCCAGAGTTTTGGCTTTATTTGGCAGTCAAAAAGCGGCATTTGGCAATTCAACGAGCGCTCCCATTTGTCCTTGATTTATTGACACTTTCAGTGGAAGCGGGCATGGACTTTATTAATGCTTTGCAACGCAATTGCGCGTCGCGTCGCTTAGATCCATTGAATGAGGAGCTTTTGCGAATGACTAAAGAAATTCAAGTAGGATCTTCGCGTAGAGTAGCCCTTCGCAACATGGCAGAGCGAGTCGGTCAAAGTGATCTAAAATCAGTGGCTTTTGCCCTAATTCAAGCCGACGAGTTGGGTGTTTCAATTGGTGCGATGCTAAGGATTCAATCGGAGCAGATGCGCTCTAAACGTTTTGATCGAGCGGAGAAGTTGGCGGCAGAAGCGCCAGTGAAGATGTTGGGGCCGCTTATGCTTTGTATCTTTCCTTCGGTTTTCATAATTTTATTAGGCCCTGTGCTTGCCCAGGCGATGAAAGGAGTATTCTAAGATGAGCGAACGATTGGAGCTCCTACTTACTGCGGGTGGCCCGATAGGTAAGCGCTTTACGGTGAATGAGGGTGGCACGCGATTGGGACGATCATCTTCTAATGATATTCATATTCCCGATGAGGAGCTGTCGCGAAATCATTGCTTGTTTGAAGTGGTCGGCGAAAAGGGTATTTGCCTTACCGATTTAGCGAGTGCCAATGGCACTCAAGTCAATGGGGTTGATATCGGTGGCAAGCCGACGGATCTTAAAGAAGGCGACATTATTAGCGTAGGATCGGTGGAGCTAAAAGTGGTATTGCCTTTATCGGGCAAGGTTGATTTAGGTTTGGGAGCAAAAACCGACGCGCTCGTTGCAACCCCCAAACTTCGGCGTTCGCCTTTCGCTAATGTGCTTTGGGCTTTTGCAGTGATAGTAGTTGTCGCAGCAGTCTATTTAATTTTATCGGCGCCAGTCAAGATTAGCGAGAGCAAGAGTTTGCCACTGAGCGAGGAGTCTAAAGTAGAAGAGATTGTCTACGAGCGAGTGCGAGCAGATGTGAACGGGATTTCGCGTTATGCGCTTACGCTTAGTAGGGAGGGGGCAATAAAGGTATGGGTAGATGAAGTGCCTACGGAGAATCGCCATGTTGTTAATGGGCGAGTGCTTTCGCCAGAAGCGCTTCAACGATTGACGGAGATAGTGAGCAAGAATCGCTTTGGCAATTTTGGGCGCAGTGATGTTAACTATCTTGAAAATCCTCAAGTTCTTAAAACGCGTTCGTTAAAAGTGGTTTATTCAGATAGCGTACGCAAAGTGGCAATGACAGACGAAGGCGCGAGCGAGGAGTTTAGAGGCATTTGTGAAGAGCTCGAAACCTTTTCCAAGGATGAGTTTGGCATTTGGATGGTAGATTGCTCGCACGAAGAGCTTGTTGCGATGTTTGAAGAGGAACTTGCAAAAGGCGATACCAAGTGGGAGGATCAAAATGTAAGTCACGGCAACTTGTATTTAGCCATCGTTGCCTATCGCAATGCAGCAACTTATGCGGAGATGTTGGATCAAGCGAGCAAAGAGCGGTCGCGGGCTTGCCTTGCTAAAGCGACGAAAAAACTTGATGAACAGTATGATCGGCAGCGAGTGAATGCAGATATTGCAATTAATACACGCAATTGGGAGAAGGCGCGCGAAGAGTTGAATATTCTTTTGGAAATGATTCCTGATCGTGATGACGAACGGAATTCAACGGCTTTGCGTAAGTTGATGGATGTAGAAAACCGCCTAAGGAAGGCAGGACGGTAAGATGAAAAAGTTACTCTATGTTATGTTTGTTGCTTTTGCGACGAATCTGTTTGCCGATGGAGATAAAGTTCAAACCCGAGTTCATTTCACGAGTCAACCAGTAGGCGCATCAATCTATGTGGATGGCAATAGTCGTGGCGTAACGCCAAAGATGATTTTTGATCTTGCCGAAGGGCGGCATCGAGTTAAGTATGTTCTTGCCGGACATGAGGACGAAGATCGATTCTTTGATGTGAACAATGAAGCAGTCGTAGAGTGTCACGCAGAATTGACCGAAGAAAAAGGGCTTTTACTACTTAAGACTAATCCTGAGGGCTGTAATATCGCAGTTGATGGAGTTACTATTGGCCAGTCGCCAATGTTAGTCACCAATCTCGCGACCAAGGATCGTTATTCGGTCAAACTCACCAAGGCAGGTTATCAGCCACTGACGATTGAAGTAAAGTTTGATGGTCGAAACCCAGTAGTGCGTGAAGAGAAACTGATTTCAGATTCTGGCGCGATTGATATTGTAACCGAACCTGCAGGCGCAAGCGTTATGGTAAACGGGATCATGCGAGGACTTTCGCCAATAAAAGTAACAGGTATTACCAAAGGTCGTGCGCAAGTAGAGGTAAAACTTGTAGGATATAACGACGAAAAGCGAGAGCTTTCAATTGCTGCTGGTGAAGATCAAACTCTTAATCTTGAACTTAAGGCATTGCCAGGTACTTTACATTTAACTTCAGTTCCAGCGGGAGCGAGATTTTATCTCAATGATGAGGCACGAGGAGTTGCACCGCTTTCAATTGCTGGGCTTGAGGGTGGCACATATACGGTGCGGGCAGAGCTTGAGGGGTATGCACCGCTCTTGCGGACGGTTGAGCTTAAAAGCGGAGCATCGGCACGGGAAGAATTTCGTCTTACAAATATAATGGGGCGTTTAGAGGTGCGTACTTCACCTGCCAATGCGCAACTCTTGTTGGATGGCAAGGTAGTAGGAGAGACGCGTTCGAGCGATCCTAATGCGGAGTTTAGCGATATTTTTACGATTGAGAACATAATGGAAGGCGAGCATTTGTTAGTAGCACGCAAAGATGGATACGCACAAGTCACTCGCCATCCCAAGATTCGTCAGGGCAAGAGCTCGCAACATAATATTCGAATGAAGCGGGTTTTTAAGCCCGATATTGAAATTATTACTTCGCGCGGTGATACGCATAGAGGAATATTAAAAGGTGCTACTGCAGATACGGTTGAAATAGAAGTTTCGTTAGGTATTACTCGTAGTTTTCCACGTTCGGAAATCCGTGAGGTCAAAACCTTGACCATCGGCAAGTGAAAAAACGCTTAGATTTACTAATGGTTGAACGCGGGTTGGCTGATTCGCGAACTCGGGCTCAAGCATTAGTTATGGAGGGTAAGGTTCGGGTTTTAGGTCAAGTTGAGGTGAAATCGTCTCGGCTTATTGATGAGACAACGAGTGTAGAAATTGAAGCGCCTCCTCGATTTGTTAGTCGGGGCGGAGAAAAATTAGAAGGAGCGTTTAAACTTTGGGGGACTGGCGAGGATGCATTTAAGGTCGAGGGTAAATATTGCTTAGATGTGGGCAGCTCTACTGGAGGATTTACTGATTGCTTATTGCAACATGGTGCACGTTTGGTAATGGCAGTAGATGTAGGCACTAATCAATTGGCCTACAAATTGCGCCAAGATCCACGAGTTTGGGTTAAAGAGAACTTTAATGCGCGGTTTATGAAAAGCGAGGACTTGCCAGAGGTGCCTACGGTCGCAGTAACCGATGTCTCATTTATCTCGCTTAAGCTTATTTTGCCGCCAATTAAAGCGGTTTTGCCTCCAAAGGCAGAGATAATTGCGCTTATCAAGCCGCAGTTTGAGGTCGGCAAGGGTAATGCGCCAGGCGGCTTAGTAAAGGATGAAGCGCTTAGATTGCAATCGCGGGATGAGATTGTACGCTTTGCCGAGGAAGAGCTCAAGCTTAAACTTAAAGGACTTACCGAGTCCCCAATTCGTGGACGGGAAATGGGAAATGTAGAATATTTATCCCGTTTTATGGTATAATATTAGGACACTTCGAGAGGACTTAGAAAACTTATGGAAATTAAAAGCAATAAAGAAGGTAATAAGCTTACACTCGCACCAATTGGGCGTATTGACACGGTGACCTCACCCGAGCTGGAAGCTGCGGTAGTGTTAGATGGAGTTGATGAACTTGTCTTTAATCTTGCAGAGGTTAATTATATCTCTTCAGCAGGGCTTCGAGTTCTTTTGTCGTCGCAGAAGAAAATGGCAGGTAAGGTGATGAAAATTGCCAATGCTTGTCCAGCGGTGAAAGAAGTTTTTGATATTACTGGATTTTCGGATATCTTTACATTTGCCTAAGATAATGCAAACCGAAGAGAGGACATTTTCTGCAGATCGTGATGGCATGATTGCTTGCCAAGAGTACTTGGCTTCAATCTGCGAGAGCCCTAAGCCTCAGATTATCATGGATGAGATTGTTTCCAATATTGTTCGATGTTCTGGAGCCAAGGAGTTTATGGTGCGTTTTGAACACAAGTATCCTGATGGTGTGGTAGCAATGACCTTTGTTGACTCGGGTAAACCCTTTGATCCAACGTCCGAAGTCACCGATCCAGATGTTAAGGCTGGGATAGCAGAACGTGATGTTGGTGGTTTAGGGATTTTTATGGTCAAGAAGATGTCTAAGTCGGTTAATTATTGCCGCCGCGACGATAAGAATATCTTGTCGGTTACACTGTAAAGTGCTTAGATGAAGCATTGGAATGTAGAGTCGATTAGGGCAACTAAAGGGGTTGCCAAACTTGGTTGTCTTACGGCGTACGATGCTTGTTTTGGTCGTCTTGCGGACGAGGCGGGCGTGCCGATTATTTTAGTGGGCGATTCGCTTGGTATGACAATGCTCGGCCATTCAACGACTTTACCCGTAGAAATGTCGGATACGCTTGCAGCTACACGAGCGGTTGCGCGTTCGGTCAAAAACGCTTTAGTCGTAGGCGATATGCCATTTGGTTCATATCAGTGTGGAAATGACCTTGCAGTTGCCAACGCAGTCAGCTTGCTTAAAGCGGGTGCAGATGCGGTTAAATTAGAGGGCGGCGTTGCTATAGCAGGTCTCGTGAAACGTTTGGTGACTGCGGGGATTCCAGTTCTTGGTCACGTGGGAATGACTCCGCAAAGCGTGAACGAATATGGTGGTTTTAAACGTCAAGGCAAAACCCGTGAATCTGCCGAGCGGATATTTGCGGACGCGAAGGCAGTTGAAGAGGCGGGTGCGTTTGCGCTTACCTTGGAGTGTGTGCCTTCGGAGTTAGCAGCGGCAATTACTGCTGAATTGAAGATCGTTACGATCGGTATCGGAGCTGGTCCAGTTTGTGATGCGCAATGGCTTGTCATGCACGATTTGTTGGGACTAAATGAAAATCCACCATCGTTTGTTAAGCAGTATGCAAAAATGGCGGGCGAAGTTCGTGAAGCATTTGCCAAATATGTCAAAGAAGTTTCGAGTGGGGTATTTCCCTAATTTGTAGGAGGGTGCAATGGGTGGATTTTGCGGAGTGATTTCGAAAACCGATTGTGTGAGCGATCTCTTCTTTGGTACCGATTATCATTCGCACTTAGGCACTCACCGGGGCGGAATGGTGGTTTTGGGCGAGCAAGGATTTCAGCGCTCAATTCACAATATCCAGAATGCTCCTTTCCGCTCCAAGTTTGAGCATGATTTTGGGAAGTTCGTCGGCAATGCGGGTTTAGGGGTTATTTCAGATACCGATCCCCAGCCGCTCGTGATGTGTTCAAAGTTAGGTACTTTCGGTATTGTTACGGTTGGATATATTACCAATATTGAGGAGCTAAAGTCAGAACTGTTTATGAGCAACTCCGCGCAGCTCCAGTTTTCTACTACGAGCGGAATGGTTGGCCCTACGGAGGTTATCTCGGCTTTAATTGCAACTCGCTCTTCAATTGTTGAAGGCATTAAGTATGTGCAAGATAAGGTCAAAGGAAGTTGCTCAATTCTCATTTTGACGGACAGTGGCAAGCTCTATGCTGCGCGAGATCGCTTTGGCCGTACGCCGATTACGGTGGGTAAAAAAGACGGGGCAATGATTGCGCTTATGGAGTCGTGCGCATTACCCAATCTGGGGTATGAATTTGTGCGTGACTTAGGACCAGGCGAGATGGTTGAAATTTCGCCAGATGGATTGGAGACTTTGATTGCACCAGGCAAGCAAATGGCAATTTGTGCATTCCTTTGGGTCTATTATGGATATCCAGCTTCAACTTACGAGGGTCGTAATGTCGAAATGGCGCGCTATCGTTGTGGAAGTGCACTTGCCAAGCGTGATGGCGATATTTCTGATGCGGCGTGTGGCATTCCAGATTCGGGGATTTCGCACGCCCTTGGTTATGCGCATGAGCGTGGTATTAAGTATGCGCGTCCCTTTGTTAAATACACGCCAACTTGGGCACGTTCATTTATGCCGTCTGATCAACGTCAGCGTGAGCGAGTAGCTTCAATGAAGTTAATTCCGATTCCAGGATTGATAAAGGATCGTCGACTTGTTTTTTGCGACGATTCGATTGTTCGAGGAACACAATTAGGTAAGCAAGCGGATCGCTTATATGCTGAAGGGTGTAAAGAGGTGCATGTTCGAATTGCTTGTCCTCCTTTACTTTATCCGTGCCGCTTCATCAATTTTTCACGTTCCAAAAATGAATACGATCTTATTACTCGTCGCTTTGTTCGTGGACATGAGGGTGAGAATGCGGATATTGCAAAATATGTTGATCATAATAGCGATAACTACAAGGCGATGGTTGAATTTATTCGCCAAAAGCTCAATTTAACCTCACTTAAATTTCAAACGGTGGATGATCTTGTGCAAGCGATTGGACTTCCGCGCGATATGCTTTGTACCTATTGTTGGACAGGTAAGGACGTATCAATGCCGGGTAGTTGTGCGCATGGTTGTGCTACTTGCCATCATAAGTGTGCAAAATAAGAGTTAGTGCAAATGGAAATCACTAAGATTAGGAATATTGGTATCGTTGCTCACATTGATGCGGGTAAGACTACGACTACCGAAAGAATTCTCTTTTATACGGGCAAAATCCATAAGCACGGGGATGTGCACGATGGCAATACGACTACGGACTTTATGGTTCAAGAGCGTGAGCGTGGTATCACCATCCAATCGGCAGCTATCACTTGCGAGTGGTCGGGCAAGACCATTAATATCATTGATACGCCTGGACACGTTGATTTTACGATGGAAGTGGAGCGGTCGCTACGAGTGTTGGATGGCGCGGTATGTGTGTTTTGCGCGGTAGGAGGCGTTCAACCTCAAAGTGAGACCGTTTGGCGTCAAGCCGATCGTTATCAAGTCCCTCGCATCGCTTTTGTTAATAAAATGGATCGTATGGGTGCGGACTTTGTGCGGGTAATAGAGGAGCTGCGCAGTAAGTTAAAAGCGCCAGCTTGTCCAATTGAGCTGCCTATCGGCAAGGAAGATGACTTTAAGGGCGTCATTGATTTGTTGGAAATGAAGGCCATCATCTATGATGAGGCGAGCGAGGGCAAGAAGTTTACGATTGGGGAGATTCCTAATGAATTAAAGGATGATGCCGAACTTGCACGAACGGAACTTGTGGAGAAAGTTGCCGATCTTGATGAAGGGGTGATGGAAACTTACCTTGAGAAGGGCGATCTTGCCAAGGAGGAGCTTATTCCTGCGATTCGCCGAATTGTGGTTGCGGGCAAGTTCGTTCCTGTATTATGTGGGACTTCTCTTCGAGACAAAGGCGTGCAACCGCTCTTGGATGCGATTTGCAATTACTTGCCGAGTCCTGCCGATCGTCCACCAGTACCTGCTACTGACTTAAAGAGTGGTACGTCAGTTTTGCGCAAGCAAGAGGAATCCGAGAATTTAACCTCGCTCGTCTTTAAGATTGCGACCGACCCGTATGTGGGCAAGCTCTTCTTTGTGCGAATTTATGGAGGCGTACTTAAGAAAGGTGCCAACGCTTATAACCCGCGCACCAAAAAACGCGAGCGCATTATGAAAATCGTGCGACTCTTTGCGGACGATCAAATTGAAGTCGAGGAGTTGCATGCAGGCGAGATTGGGGCGATAGTTGGCCTTAAGGAAGTGACAACAGGCGATACACTTTGCGCTGAGATGAAACCATGTTACTTGGAGCGTATAGTCGCACCTCAGCCCGTTATGTTTATGGCCATCGAGCCAAAGTCGAGTGCCGACAAAGATAAGCTTGTGGAGTCAATGAAAGCATTGGCCGCTGAAGACCCGACTTGTCAATTCCGTGAAGACGAAGAGACAGGTCAGACGATTCTTTCGGGTATGGGCGAGCTGCATTTGGAAATCCTCGTTGATCGCCTAAAACGTGAGTTTAAGTGTGCTGCCAATACGGGTAAACCGATGGTTTCGTATGCTGAGACCATCACTAAGGCGGCACTTAAGAATTTTGCTTTTGATCGTGAGCTTGGAGGCAAGCGCCATGCAGTCGAGCTAAAGATCGAGGTGAAGCCTCTTGAACGTGGCGCAGGCACTAAAATTACGCTTGCTCGCGATTTTATCAATTTAGTCCCCGATAAGCACTTGCAAGAATGTGTTGTGCAAGGATTGGAGGACGGAATTGCTACAGGAGTGCTTGCGCGCTATCCGATGACCGATCTTGAAGTGACTTGTGTTTCAGCGACGATTGTGGATCCCGAGGTTTCCGATGAAGTTGCTTTTCGTTCTGCAGCGATGATGGGCTTTCGCGAGGCGGCGGAATCAGGTGCGCCTGAGTTCTTGGAGCCGATTATGAAATTGGAAATTACCGTACCACCTGAGTCTGTAGGTGAGATTTTAGGTGATCTTAATGGACGGCGGGGTATGGTAATGGATATGGATATGCGTGGTGATATGCAAATCGTGCATGCTCGCGTACCTATGGCGAAAATGTTTGGCTATGCGACTGCAATTCGCTCGCTTACCAAGGGTCGGGCATCTTATTCAATGGAGACTGACAAGTTCGAGCTTGTTCCGAAAGATGTCCGTGAAGAGATTCTTTCTCGATAAATTCTGATATAATATAGGCATGATTGAGTTTAGTGAAAACCAAAAGCGCATTGTGGCCAGTGGAATTACTGCGATTTCGCTTGCGTTGACCTTTGGTCTTGTTGCTTGTATTGCATGGGCAGTTTTAAAGTTAATTGCTTTTGCTTCACCTGCGCTTGTTCCGGTATTGATTGGATTTTTCTTTGCACTTTTCTTTAAACCATATTATTTATGGTGGAAGCGAGTTTTGTGCAATTCAACCTTGGCGCTACTGGTGATGCTAACTACGGTGTTTCTCCCATTAGGATTTATCTTTTGGTATGCAGGTTCAGTTTTGGCTGACCAGATTTCGCATCTTTTAGAGCAAGGTCCTTCACTTGTATCGCAAGTGATGAATTGGTTTAACGCGACTTTTCCGCGCCTTAATTCAATCTTGGCGCAATTTGGATCTCCTCATGAGCAATTAGGCCTTATTTATACGAAATATGGTTCAACAGCGATTAAGGCAGGAGTTGGGGCGCTTAAATGTTTAAGTATCTTAATTTCAATTTTAGTTACGATTATCTTTTTTATCGTTTTCTTGATGACGCGTGAGCGCAGAGGGAGTGAAATTGTTTCAGGGATGACATTCCTTAAAAGGGAGACACGAGATTTTATTGGTGCGCAAGTGGACTCTTTTTTTGATATCTTAGTTGCATTTTTTCAACGGCAAACTATTATTTGCTTGATTGAGGGAGTAATGTACGGAACTGGCTTTTGGCTTGTGGGATTACCTTATGGTTTTCTTATTGGCTTTGCGCTCGGAGTTATTAACCTTGTTCCGCTTTGTGGGTCGGTAGTTTGCTTGCCTATAGCGCTTCCCTTGGCTTATTTTCCACATGGGGGATCGTTGCTTAGAGTTCTTTTGGTACTTGCAGTTTGGGCTTGCGGCCAATTTCTTGATGGATACGTTATTACGCCCAAGATTCAGGGCAATAAGACTGGTCTTGGATATGCGGGTGTCATTTTTAGCTTTGTATTTTGGTCGACCATCTTGGGGCCACTACTTGGGATGCTTCTTGCAATTCCGCTTTCAGCGTTTTGCGTGGTGCTTTGGAGGGCATTAAAAACAAAATATATAAAGAGCATTGATTAATGATTTTTGAATCGTTTAAATCGTTACGTGAATCAAATCCGCATTCGCCTGCGTTTTTAATCGCAGCTGGTGATAGAGCGCTTCCTATCTCATGGCGCACTTTTACTGATGATATTGACGCGGTAGTGCATATAATTCGCAAGTTTGCATATGGTTCAACGATTGCAATCTTGGGTGAAAACTCTTATGAATGGATGGTCGCGCATGCAGCAATTCTCTTTTCAGGGGCGATTGCACTTCCCTTAGATACTGCGCTTTCGGCGCCAGAAATTGCTGAGCGTCTTAAATTCGCCAAGGCGTCGTTTTTAATGTATTCTTCGCTTTATGAGGAGACAGCGCATAAAGTTGCACGGCTTTGCCCAGGTTTGGGCACAGGTGGCTTGGGCTCGCACAAGACCGAAAAATACTTGTCAGCGGCGCGTAAGGCAATTGCTGAAAATTCTGATTCAATTTGGAGCCTTTCCAAGGTGGATGATCAGCATGTTTCAATGTTAGTTTTTACCTCGGGCACAACTGCCGAGCCTCGTGCAGTAGAGTTGACAATTGCTGGAATTGAGGGCTTTTCTGAATGGGGTGTGAAATGCTTGCCGATGTCCAAGGGTGATCATTCACTAATGCTTTTGCCACTTTATCACATCTTTGGGATTTGCAGTGCTTATTTGATGCTAACACAAGGTGTGGCGATTGGAGTATGTCCTGATTTTCGACGAATTTATGATGCTGTGAAGCGCTTTAGTGCGGACTTTTTGTTCTTAGTGCCAGCACTTGCGGAGATTCTTGCGCAAAAGATTCGGCAAAAAGGCAACAATGCGGAAACAGTATTTGGACGTCCTATTCGTTGGATACTTACAGGCGGAGCAGCGCTTGCGCGTCGCACTTATGAGAACCTTAGTGAGCTTGGAGTGCGGATGATGACAGCGTATGGACTTACAGAAACTTCGGCTTCGTTTGCGATGATGCCATACTCCGAGCCACCAAGTTTTGGTGCGCAAGGTAAAGTTGCGGAACTTGAGGGAGTAGAAGCGAAAGTGTCGGAGACGGGGGAGCTTTTAATAAAAGGGCCTTTTGTGATGAAAGGTTACTACAAGATGCCTGAACGCACGGCGAAAGTGATTGATCAAGACGGATTTTTCCATACTGGCGATATTGGACGCATTGATGAGCGCGGATATGTTTATATTACCGGTCGTGCTTCAAGAACGATTGTCCTTTCCTCTGGCAAAAAGGTCGCCCCTGAAGAGATGGAGGAGAAGCTCGTTTCCTTGCCAGGCATTTTAGAAGCGGTAGTGAGTGGTGAGGGCGAGTCACGAGAGATTCGCGCTGAAGTTTTTTCGCATCTTTCGCAATCGACCGTTGAGCGTATGATTGGCGAAATGAATCTTACGCTTCCTGTTTATAAGCGCATTAAGACGATTATTTTGCGCACGAGCCCATTTCCTCGTACGTCGTCTGGTAAAATTCAGTGCCGAAGTGTGGTATAATATCCACTTGAATGAAGACTAAAAAACCCAACGAACGTAAAATTGCCGCCTTAGTGAAGTCACTTTTGGTGGAGTTAGGTGAAAATCCCAATCGCGAAGGACTAAAGAAAACTCCGCTTCGGGTAGCTCGTTCGCTGACTTTCTTAACTCGTGGATACCGAGAGAACTTGAAGAGTGTGGTAAATGGTGCTTATTTCACAAGTGGCACCAATCACATGGTAATTTTAAAGGATATTGAGTTGTACTCAATGTGCGAGCACCATCTATTGCCGTTTTATGGCAAGTGTGCGATTGGCTATATTTCTCGAGACAAGGTTTTGGGAATTTCTAAATTGGCGCGAATTGTCGATATGTTTGCGCGTCGCTTGCAAATCCAAGAACGCATGACCGAAGAAATTGCCAATGCAATCATGAAGGAGGCCAAGGCCGATGGAGTGGGAGTGGTTATCAAGGCCAAGCACCTTTGCATGATGATGCGGGGAGTTGAAAAGCAAAATAGTGAAATGACTACCAGCGCGGTGCTGGGCACATTCCGCTCGGATGAAAAAGTGCGGCAGGAGTTTTTGTCGCTGATAAAATGAAAAGATTATTAACTATTCAAGATGTTTCTTGTGTTGGGCAGTGTTCAACTACGGTTGCATTGCCGCTTATTAGTGCGTGTGGTGTGGAATGTGCAATATTGCCGCCAGCAATTTTGTCAAATCATACCGCAAAGGGTTTTACGGGTTGGACTTTTCGGGATCTTACCGATGAGATGCCAAAAGTTGAGTCGCGGTGGATAGCGGAGCATATTCGCTTTGATGCGTTTTATACAGGATATGTTTGTGAGTCGCACATTGCTCCAATTTTGTCAATTACTCAAAGTTGTGCAAATGCAGGAGCGCTTAGGATCGTCGATCCCGCAATGGCCGACGAGGGCGTGCTTTATCACGGTTTTAAAGATGATTTCCCCTCCAAGATGGTGCAGTTGGTTAAGGGATGTGATTATGTTTTACCCAATCTCACTGAGGCGGCTTTGCTTGTAGGGGACAAGCCGCGTCTTTCGGGATATAAGAAAGCGGATATTGAGTGCCTAATCGCCAAACTTCATGCATTGGGGGCTAAGAATGTTGTTTTAACAGGAGTGAGCTTTAATGCGGAGGAATTAGGTACTGCAACGAGTGATGGCCATCAAATTGTTTATGATTTTAATCCTCATTTGCCGCGTTCAAGCCATGGAACTGGAGATGTGTTTGCTTCGGTATTTGCAGGCGCGATTATGCGAGGCGTAAGTGCGACATCAGCAGCAGAACTTGCAGCGGATATCGTATGCGAGTCAATTGAATTGACGGCTGATGATCATTGGTATGGGGTCAGCTTTGAAAAGACCATTCCTTCACTTTGTAAACGGATGAATGATTTGGTGTAAACCAAAATAAAACCACAAACAGAAAGGAAAAACAAATATGAAAAAACTAATGATAGCAGTAGCTGTTGTGATGCTCGCAGTAGTGTCGGCCAAGGCCGAGTTCTTTTGGAGCACTTGGAATTCGGATGATGTCGCAAATAAAAATGTGACTGGTTGCGTTTTGGGTCTTGCTTCTGAGATTAACACGCTTAATGCTGGCGCTCAGATTGACCTTGTTGTCAGCAAGGCGAAATATATCCACAATGGCGTACAGGGTGCACTATTTGTCAATTGTGCAAAGTCAGCTTCGCTTCAGCTCGGACTGCTTTGCTGGAACGAGACGGGCTTTTTGCCTTTCTTCGTGTTCTTTAACTTTGACCCGGCAATGTTTGGTAGCAGCAAGTAAGTGGCTTACCAAAACATAACTGAAATTCTCGAGCGCAACGCCACCCAGTTTGGAGGTGACGTTGCGCTTGTTGAAATAAATCCGCAGGAGTTGGAGAGCCATGGTACTACTTGGCGCGAGTATTCGCTCATTGAGCCCTCGCGTCGAGATGCGTTTCGTAGTGATATTACTTGGCGTGAGTTTGATGAAAGAGCCAATCGTTTTGCCAATCTCCTCCTTTCGCGTGGGTTTCGCAAAGGGGATAAGATTGCGATATTGCTTATGAATTGCTTGGAGTGGCTCCCAATTTATTTTGGAGTCCTCAAAGCGGGGTGTATGGCAGTGCCCTTGAACTTTCGTTATACTGCCGATGAAATCAAATATTGCCTTGACTTGGCGGACGCGGAGGCGCTCATCTTTGGCCCTGAGTTTACTGGACGAGTAGAGGAAATTGTGGATTTAATTCCCAAAGTGCGAGATCGTATTTATGTGGGTGATGATTGTCCAACCTTTGCGCTTTCGTATCGTTCGCTTATTTCGGTTTCTTCAAATAAAGCGCCCAAGATTCCTTTGAGTTTAGACGACGAAGCGGCGATTTACTTTTCTTCAGGAACGACGGGCTTTCCCAAAGCGATTGTTTTGGAGCATCGTGCACTCGTTCATGCTTGTGAAGTAGAGCAAGCTCACCATGGGCAAACTAAGGCGGACACCTTTCTTTGTATTCCACCGCTTTACCATACAGGTGCCAAAATGCATTGGTTTGGCTCATTTTTAGTCGGTGGTAGAGCGGTTCTTCTAAAAGGCGTAAAACCTGAGTGGATATTGCGTGCGGTGAGTGAGGAGAAGTGCACAATTGTATGGTTGCTCGTTCCTTGGGCGCAGGATATTTTGGATGCGATTGATCGAGGAGGGGTGAAGCTTTCGGATTATGAGCTTAGTGGGTGGCGACTTATGCATATTGGTGCTCAGCCAGTTCCTCCATCGCTTATCAAGCGTTGGAAGCAAGTTTTCCCCAAACACGACTATGATACTAATTACGGACTTTCGGAGTCGACGGGTCCTGGAGCGGTGCATCTTGGGGTTGAGAATATTAATCACGTAGGTGCGATTGGTGTTGCAGGTTATGGCTGGCAGACCAAGATTGTCCAAAAGGATGGCGTCAGTCCAGTTAAACCTGGTGAAGTTGGTGAGCTTGCGCTTAAGGGGCCTGGTGTGCTAAAGGAGTACTATAAGAATCCTGAGGCAACTGCAGCAATTTTAAAGCCCGGAGGTTGGCTACTTACGGGTGATATGGCTGAGGAACGCGATGGTTTTATTTATCTTGTAGATCGCGCCAAGGATGTGATTATTTCGGGAGGTGAAAATCTTTATCCAGTGCAGATCGAGGACTATTTGCGAGCAATTGCAGCAGTGAAAGATGTAGCTGTAATAGGACTTCCTGATAACCGTTTGGGTGAAATTGCAGCGGCGATTATTTCGGTCAAGGAGGGCTCGAGTCTTACCGAGGATGAAGTCAATCATTTTTGTTTAGGACTCCCTCGTTATAAGCGTCCTCGCAAAATAATCTTTGCCGATGTCCCGCGCAACCCGACAGGCAAAATTGAGAAACCCAAGTTGCGCAAACTTTATGGAGCCGAGGGTTTAGTGGCAAAGCAAAATGAGCTCAACTTGACGAATACTCAGAAAACTTGATACAATTTATGCGCTTGAATTTAAAAGGAAGCGGGTGCTACCTAAGGTTCGAGCCTCAAAAAGTAAAGGAAAGAAAATAAGATGGAAATCTATGTTGGTAACCTCGCGTACGCGACGACCGACGATGGTCTTAAGGCAGCGTTCGCAGCGTTTGGCGAAGTTACCGCTGCTCGAGTTGTGACTGATCGCATGACTGGTCGCAGCAAGGGATTCGGCTTCGTTACGATGCCTGATGCTGATCAAGCTAAGGCCGCAATTGAAGCAATGAACGGCAAAGAACTCGAAGGGCGCACAGTCCGGGTTAATGAGTCACAGCCTCGTCCCCCTCGTGAAGGTGGTCGTGGTGGCTTCCGTGGTCGTGGTGGCTTCGGTGGTCGTGGTGGCTTCGGCGGTGGCGATCGTGGTCCTCGTCGTGAGACCCGTTGGTAATTGATAGTATCGATTGCTGAATGAGGCGCGATCCGTTCAAGCGGACCGCGCTTTTCTTTTGTGGTATAATATTCACCAATGGCGATAAATGTTAGATTTGGAATTGGGCGAGTGACACGTTTTTATGTGCCATTGCTTTTGCAGGGTTTTTCGCAGTCGCTTTCCTATCCTTTGGTTGCGGGAATTGTCACGCACGGTGAATATGGGGTAAATGCGCTTACTGCCTTTAGCCAGGGACTAATGATTATGTTTATGGTGGGCGCGATTGGGGGAGGACTAATTACTACTGGGATGATTTTTGCCAAGACTTGGTATGGATATTTATCCTTCAAGCGCCTTAATGCGTTTATGATGGCTGTGCTTTTATTGGTTCAATGTATTCCTGTTTTGCCGCCTTTTAATAGCTGGATATTTGAGGGCTTTTTTGCGCTTCCATCAGAGCTTGCGGAAGTGTCGCGATGGACGCTTCTTTTTGGCGTGGTGATGAATGCAGGATTTTTCCTGCGCAATGTGCCGATGGTGGTGCTCTTTAATAACTTGGAAAGCGGCAAAGCCAATAATGCGACATTAGCGCGTATAGTAGTGACGCTTATTTTTTCGGCCATATTTCCACACATTGGCTTAGTGGGGCCTGGTTGGGGGCTTTTTGCGCTTACTTTTGGTGTATGGGTAGAGACGGCGGTTACTTGGGCTTACGCAAGAAATTATGTACTTGACTTAAGACGTGAGGGCGTTCCAACTATGAAAAGCGATGAGCTACTCGCACTTACGGTCGAACAATTTCGCTTTACCATGCCTCTTGCATTAGGAGGATTTTTGCTTGCTTGTTCACCTTTGGTAATTGCCGCATTTGTGGCACGTTCGGCTGATGCTGCTGATATGCTTGCTATTCATTATGTTACGATGGGGGTGGCCAATCCAGTAGCTTTTGCAGCTTTAAAGTTGCAAACAGTTTCGGTGAAGTTCCAGCCAGAGTATGAAGGCGACAAGCGCTTGCTGGTATATGCCTTAATTGCAGGTGCAATTTTAGGAATTATTCCTTTGATTTTTTCGACTCCGCTCATTGGGAATTGGTATTTTAAGGGCTTTCAGAATGTACCGGATAGGATACTTCCAATTGCACGCACGGCAGTAGGGTTATATTCGCTTATAGCAATTATTCAGGCGATAAGAGCGCGAATTGAGGGAATTGCGGCGGCCCGCAAGCTCCCCAATGCGGTAATGGCAGGGCAAATTGCTTATACGGTTTCACTTTTCCTGGTTTGTATGATTTTATTGCCGTTTGGTTGTGCAGGATGGAAGATGGCAGTTAGTGCAGTTTTTATCGCGCCTATTTGTGTTACTATCGCAGTTTATACCGTAATTTATGCATACGCCAAAAGATAAGGAGATTGTATTTACGCTTTACTCTCACCCAGTAAAGTGTTTGGATATGCGATGGAAAGCTCGCCTTGCTTTTGGCGCCAATTCATCCGATAATAGTAAAGCTATATTGACTATTGTGGATGGCAATAATGCGCCTATCAAATTAGGCATATTTGAGTTCGCGGGTTCGATGATTAAGGTCAAGGACGGACAAGGTTCGCTTAAGTGTGGTGATTTTATAAAAGGTGTCCACGAAAAGGCGATTTGGCTTCATCGCAAGGGGATGGTACCTATTCCTGGAGCATTAACTTTTGAGTAATGACATGACCGATAAAGAATGGTATAAATTAGTAAAGGTAGGCGCAGATGAGGGGTGGAAGCTTGTCTGGGAAAAAGTCGTAGAGCCAGAGTCGCGCTCGCTTCGTTCTGCTGAATTAATGCGCCGATATTCGTTAGATGTAGGAGACCTCATGGGAATGCTCTACGATGAAATGATTGGCAAGGGTAAGATTAATCTTTATCGTGGGGAGGGAAGTTTTCAAGGATGGCTTAAGAAATATGTGCGAGGGTATGTACTTAATGGAGAGCCTAATAAGCATGGAGAAGTTGCCATCAATGAAAGCCACGACTCGCCCGTAGACGATAAATGGGTTATTCGTAAAGATGTGTGGCTTACTACGCATTATTGTTTTCATGATCTTTGGCAAGAAGATCCATGCCGTGCATACGTTCATCTACTTAAGACACGCTTTATGCTCTCCAGCGATGAAGTGCGAGATTTCTTGGAGATTTCATCCTCGGCTAATGTTGACCAGATTTTTTCGCGAGCAGTAAAGTTTATGCGAGAAGCATGGCCGCGGCATGATGCTTAAAGGATGGTCAAGCCCCAAGCAAAGTTCGCTTACTACCTTTTTGACCCCCAGTATTTCTCGTAGGTACCAGCAGCATCTCGGCTTAGGTTCAGCGGTATTACGGCCGACCCCCAGCGGGGTTTGGGCTTGCCCCCTACGGAGATTCGCTTAGGGGCCTACGGAGATTCGGCTCCTCCCCTACGGAGGCGCCGGTAAAAGTTAGCTAATTATATTCAAAAGTTAACTAACTTTGTCGCAAAGTTAGCTAATATTATTCTATTATTAGCTAATAATTCATGAACCCTCAACGGAGAAAGCGATAAACACCTTCCAGAATACGGAAGTAGGCCAATAGGAAGTTGGAAAAGCCCCTTGAGTCTCACAATTCCCCTCGGGCCTATAAGTCACTTCGGAGCATAAACGATTTTGATATACGCAATCGGATATTGACGATTCGCGGAGTGCAGGTTATGCTCGACAGGGACTTGGCCGAGTTGTATGGAGTTGGAACAAAGGTTTTGAATCAGGCGGTTAAACGCAATTCAGATCGATTTCCTTCAAGTTTCATGTTTGCACTTGGGAAAGATGAGATGAGTGAACTGGTCACAAATTGTGACCGGTTCAAAATGTTGAAGCCCGAAATTCAATGCCCGACGAGCAAGCCGCTGCGCTCATGTCCTACGATTATCCGGGCAATGTGCGCGAACTCCTGAATGTCCATGAGCGGGCTGTCGTGTTCAAGATCACGCGCAACACCCTCCGCAAGTACCTGTAAACATATCCAAGCGGACAGAAAAGACGCCGGATTCAGATTCTTTTATAGGAAAAACACGACACAAACAATCATTTTGTGATTGAAAAACACGACGCAGATGTGATATAATTTCGTGTGAAAGGGGTTCGCGTCATGCTTAAACGCAGAATTGATATTGTTTTTGAAGATTTTTTGGCTGATTCTCGGAAATCGGCTTTGCTGATTACTGGGGCACGGCAGGTTGGCAAGACTTTCAGCATTCGCCAATTTGGGAAAAAGCATTTTGATTCATTCATTGAAATCAATTTTATCAAGGACAAAGAGGCGCGGGCTGTTTTTGAGAAAGCGGTGGATGAAAAGGATGTTTTGCTTCGGCTATCAGCCGTGGTCAATGGACGCCTCATACCCGGAAAGACGCTGATTTTCTTTGATGAAGTTCAGAAGTGCCCAGAGGCGATGACATACGTCAAGTTCCTTGTGGACGAAGGAAGTTATCGATACATCCTCAGTGGATCGCTTTTGGGGGTCGAGCTCAAGAATGTCCGTTCGGTTCCGGTTGGATACTTGAAAGAGGCGGAGATGTATCCGCTGGATTTTGAGGAATTCCTTGAGGCGAATGGCGTCAGCAGCGAGGTAATTGCTCATTTGCGCCAATGCTTTGTCGAACGCAAGAGCCCGGACAAGGTCGTGCATGACCGGATCATGCGTTACTTGCGACTTTATCTTGTCGTGGGCGGCATGCCGGCAGCTGTCCAGCGGTATGTTGACACGAACGATCTGAAGGCCGTGATGGACGAGCAGGCCAAGGTCATCGTCGAGTACAAGCGGGACGTGACGCAATACGACGAACAACTGAAGATGAAGTTGCGTCGGATCTATTCGCTAATCCCGTCCGAACTGAATAAGCAGAACAAGCGCTTTTACCTGAAGACGGTGACGGCTCGCGGATGTTTGGATCGGGTAGAGGGTGATTTCGTCTGGCTGAAGGAGGCGAGGGTTGCCATTCCCGCTTACAATGTCGATGAGCCCAAGGTTCCGTTGGAGCTGGCGACGAAGGCCAATCTCTTCAAACTGTTCTTGAATGACGTCGGTTTGCTGGCGTATATGTATATGGATGGGATCCAGCTGAAGATACTTAATGACGACTTGGGCATCAACTTCGGGTCAGTCTATGAGAATTTCGTGGCCCAGGAGTTAATCGCGCACGGTTTTGGCAGGGAAGGAGCTCTGCACTATTACAATTCGAAGCGTATTGGCGAGATTGACTTTCTGATTGAATGCGGCGGAAGGGTGTTGCCGCTTGAGGCGAAGTCGGGGGACGATTGCGAATCTCATACGGCGCTGGCGAAACTGATGAAGTCGCAGGAGTATGATATTGGCGAGGCCTATGTCCTCAACAAATTCGAGCGCGTTCGTGAGGTGTCGGGAATCGTCTATTTCCCGATTTACTTCTTGATGTTCATGCGTCGGGCGGCGTTGTCCGATAAGTTGATCTATAGGGTTGAGGAGTGAAGTGGAATTTTGGTATAATCCCAGCGTACGAGCGAGAAGAATAATTGCATATGTTTTTTGAGCAAATACCAATTTGGATTTTGAACGGGTGTGTTGTTGCGTTAGCAATATTGACGATTTTTTCTATTTGTATCGGTTTCCAATGGTTGTTGACGTACTTTAAAATTAATTGGCGAAGATCTTCGCGGTCCAAGATAATAGCATTTTTAATTGGTGCGTGTATCGCTACCGTATGTGCGCAAAAATCCGGCGAAAATAATGATTTAGTTGCTCCTTGTATGCTTGCATATTCGCCAAATATGCTACAAGAAGTAGAATCTCAAATTGAGTTTCCGGAAGATTTTTCTACAAATGGAATCGCTTTTCATGATTTTAAAATAGCCGATGATAAGTTTTTGTTTTCAGTCGCATTGCCGGAAGACAACATTTTATCCAACGATGCATTTGATGTATTTTCGTTTTACCAGTTACAATCGACAAATAGAGTACGGGTTGCACGAATTCCAATATGGCCTCAACTAAAGGGAGTGGCGTTTGGGTTATCAATTCAAGCGCTTGACGATTTGTATTTGCGCAGGGGAATTACCAATTCATGGGATCGCCAGTTCTTTATTTTGGGAGATAGTGTAGATACCGACGAGGATGGTAGAACAGACAAGGAAGAGGAGTGGGAGTATCGTACCGATAAATACAGTTTTGATACCGCGCCAGAGCCGGAAATTCCTGCAGGGGAAATTGTGCTTACAAGTGTTAACACAAATATAATGCCGAGATTGATGGCCTATGTTACGCCGCCCGGCAAGACAATTATGCACGAAGAAAACTCTTCTGGCAAATATTGCGTAGCAACGTCCGGGTATTATGAATTGCGGTGTAGTGCCGATGATGAATTGGATATAACGGTTGGACCGCTGAACGCTCTGTCATATTGGGATTCAGGCAATAAGCGCATAGAGGAAGGGATTGACGTGGGTTGGCTTATGGCCGGCGAGGAGTATCCGCTGTCATACCATTTTGAGGATTATGGAGGACCGTATGGCTATACATATGCGATTACTCCTATTGCTGTTACCAATTGCGTCCCGACGTTGTCGGTTGATCCGTCGGTGTTTGAATGCTCCCCAAAGATTCCTTCCGATGCCGAAAGAATGCCCGAGGTTAGGTTTACGGATCCATGTCAATCGTGTTCGACGCTCTCGTCACAGGTGATTAACGATACAACTGGGACTAACACGTGGTTCAAGAAGATTATTTATACGGTTACGCAGAACGGGCATGATATTTTGAGCGCCGAATGTATGTATGTCATGTCTAAGGAGAAGGATAAAAAGGACGAATGCTCGGATTGCCCTTGTGGAGAAGGATCAAGCCCTGGCTCGGGTTGTGTTTCGTTTACGCAGCGATTTGGGCGCACCCCCAGAATACCGAATTTGCCAATTGGCCGACTTTTCGTACAGGCGACCTATCCCACTCCATCGCTTTTCTCTTCTGCGGCATTGAAGTACGACCATCCTATGATGCGCAAGATTTTGTGGCACAATGGCTACGATGCCTTGATTGACGATGGACTTGGAACTGTAGTTGAATATAAAGACGGAAAGCCCGTTAATGATTCGGCGGGGCTTGATAGCATTTTGTATCATGATGGAACCAATTATATAGAACGTCTTGCAAGTGGCCTGGAAGTGATATATTCGCAGAAGCAAGTCGCTTATCTAAAACAGGAGTATGGCAAGCGCATTCCGATAAGCGAACTTGGCATTACGGTCAGTAGAGACGCAAATGGCGCAATATCGTCAATTGCAAGTGTTGCCGACGGAATGATGCAAGTTGAAAATCTTGGTAATAACTCATGGAAGATTGAATGGCATTCTCCAGCTGGAAGATTCGTAAAGTCGTTTACTTTTGGCGGAAATGGCACTGATTTCGTAACGCTTCGCGAGCGTCGTGACGATACGTTTAATTTTGATTATTCGTGGAGGTACGATCCTTCAATTCAGGATTGGATTTATACAAGAGGTGTTGGGCGAGAGGCGCTTGTTGAAACCAAGGAAATGTCGTTCGACGCCGCCAATCGAGAGTGGAATGTTGTTCGTAAGAAAAAAGATGCCAACGGGAGTGTCTTAAGTCAAACATCGTCCATCCTTAACTTGAACGGTGCCGCCGCAATAACGACCTCAAGAAGCGAGGGGAGTAAAAATACGTACTTTGCCACTCGTGACATCAATGGCTTTATTTCCAGCGAAACAAATTCGCGTGGCGCAGCTACGCATTATACAAGAGATCGGTATGGGCGTGTACTGACAAAAGTCGAGCAATATGCGGATACAAATGTTATGGAGACGACTTTTGGCTATGCGTATGGCACGAGGCATAATATTGATCGGCGCCCGACATTTAAAATTGTCAGGATTAATGGCGTTACGGTGGCGCATGAAATATATCACTACTTCAACGACCGGTACATAAGGACGCGTATTTTCGAGAATACCGAACGCACGTCGAGAACCGAATACGATGATTATGGTCGGGAGATTTTGTCGGTGGGGGAGAACGGTAGGGCGCAGAGAACCGTATATTCTGATGTCAATGGAGATGGCGGATGGACCGAAACCATAGATGATGGCGTTTACGAAGATTATTGCTTTGTGGTCGTTCCAGGCAAGTCTACTCGTAAGGTCGTGATCAAAGATATCGCCGGTAATGAGATTGAACAATCGGATTACGCACTAATTGGAGGCGAGTGGGTTCTCCTCGGGTGGCGGACTTCCGTTTATGACGCTTCGCATAGAGTTGTTTCGACCGCGAATTCAAATGGCAAGACGAGCGGCGCGGAGTGGATTTGCACGGGACCCGTGTGGACGCGCGACGAAGATGGAATTGTCTTTTCCAATGAGTATAATAGCGTCAAGGCGCTGACGAAGGCGACGAGGTATGGCCCGTTTGGCGCGGTGGAGTCCAGCTATGAATATGATGGCGCGGGGAGGATCATTCGAGTAACGGAACGAGCGAACGGGCTTCCCGAAAGGGAACGATTGGTCGCTTATGACAATCGTGGTCGTGTTGTCTCGGAGACTGGATTCGATGGAATCACGGTTACGACTGCTTACAGTGCTGACGACAAGACCGAAACGCGTACGCATCCTGACGGTGGCGTAGAAGAGCGGGTTTATACCTGCGACGGAAAACTGCTTCGCATCGCCGGATTGGCGGTGGAGCCGGAATATTATTCGTATGGAGTTACGGATGGTGGAGCTACGTGGATAAGAATTGATTATGGCGCGCCTTTGTCCGAAAAGTACGTGACTGTTTATCGCAATTCCTACGGAGAGATCATTCGCGAAGAAAGATCTGGTGCAAATGGCGCGCCAATTGTCACTACGCGCGAATATGATAATGCGGGGCGAATGGTTAAGGAAGTCGCCGACGGTAAGCCGGTAAAAACGTTTGAGTATGATGATTGGGGAGACGTGATATCGGAGATTGAGACAGTTGGCGAAGTCAATCGAACCAAAGAGTTGCTTCGCCAATATGAGATGGTGGAGGGGAATGTGTTTTTGCATAAAGAGGAATCGTATTACGCCAACGGTATCTCGCCAATTACAACCATGTCCTATACACAAATGTCAGGTCTCTCGCTTGACAATGAATATTTCAAGGAGATGGTTGACAAGTATGGCAAGAGTAACGTCGAGACCAGTGCATTCGATCCAATTACTGGAAGCCATATAGTTCAATCGTCATGCGAGGCAAGAAGTAATGATGAGATAAATGTGATTTTGGATGGGGTGCAAGTGGAGACGGTAAGCGCGAGCGCAATTACAAATAGATATAGCTACAACGCATACGGTCAAAAATCCACGGTAATTGATGGACGTGGTAATGCGACTTTGTTCGAGTATGACAAATTTGGAAATCTCGTCCGGGAGATTGATGCGTTGACCAACACGATTAGCCGTGTGTACGATTCGATGAATCAAGTCGTTGCCGTCACCAACCAATTGGGGAATGTCGTTACTTATGAATATGATTTGCGCGGGCACAAGGTGTATGAAGGCGGAGCTGTTTATCCGGTTAGGTATACTTATGACATTTATGGCAATCGCACTTCCATGACGACATACCGAGACGAAAATTCCACGATTGGCGACACTACGATTTGGAATTATGATGTTGGATCGGGACTGGTTACCAATAAGGTGTATGCAAATGGAACGGGGCCTTCTTATCAATATTTGACTACCGGCAATCTTTTGCGTCGCACTTGGGCACGAGGGGTCGCCGCCGAATATTCGTATGACGGTTGGAATAATCTTATTTCAATTGACTATTCCGACGATACGACCGATGTGGCCATTACATATGATGCATTGGGAAGGAAGACGTCGGTTGTCGACGCGGCTGGCTCCACTGCTTTTGCTTATGATGATGAATTCGGCGATCTCGTTACTGAAACATGGGGAGGGTTGGGGGATCGTGCTCTAACCCGTTATCGCGATACATTCGGTCGAGACACTGGATATTCTGTAAATGGTTCTCGTAAAACGATAATAACGTATGACAGCGCAACCGGCCGAATCTCTGGCCTTGATGCTGGCGGGCAATTCACTTGGGAATATTTGGGAGGAACCGATCTAAAATCGCGAGTTAATTACCCCAATGGTTTGGAAACCATTTACGCCTACGAACCTAAGCGTGATTTGTTGATAGGCGTTGCAAATTCGTTAGAAGATACGGTGTTTTCAAGTTATGCATATACTAACGATGCAACTGGTCGGCGCGTTTCCAAAAATGACGAACAATACGGGTACAATTTGCGCGACGAGCTTGTTTCTGCAAGTTCTACCAATAATGTCTATTCGTACGTTTATGACGATATTGGTAATCGCATAACCTCAAACGAGAACGGAGAGAGCAAGGCATATATTGCCAATGACTTAAATCAATATTCTTCAATAATCGATGCGGTTGATGCATTTGTACCGCAGTTTGATGTTGATGGTAATGAAACATTGGTTAGAACATCTACCGGAGTTTGGCAAGTTGAGTATAACGGTGAAAACCGTCCTGTTCGTTGGACACGAGGCAATACGATTATCACGATGGACTTTGACTTAATGGGCAGACGGACATTTTATCGCGAAATCGAAAATGGCAATCAAGTTAAGTTTTCGCGATTCTTTTATGATAATTACCTAATGATTCAAGAGCTATATTCAAGTGCTCCGTACGATGTCCATAAGGAATTTATCTGGGATTCGACTTCGTCGGTTGCTACTAAGCCGCTCAGTTTTTCGCAAAACGGCAAAGTTCCCGTCTACATGACCTATGATGGGAACAAGAATGTTTCGGATATTATCCGCGCCGCTCCATACAACGATTCGGTTGGCCATTATGATTACGCACCGTTCGGCGCGGTGCGATTCCGGGTTGGCGATTATGCATTGGATAATCCGTATCGCTTCTCGTCTGAATATTTTGACGACACATTAGGACTTTCGTATTATAACTACAGGCATTATGACCCGATAGCGGGAAGGTGGATCTCATTTGATGTTGCAATAGATGAATATATTCAACCAAATTATTATTTATTTGTCTTGAACAACGTTTTTTTGTGGGGTGATTATTTGGGTATGTATCCGTCTTCGTTTGATAATCCAACAAGCGCGGTTAGACAAAGAGGAAGACAAATAAATCCTCGTTCGAAGCGAGAGGCGCGAGAATATTGTGGATGCGTTTGTAAAATATGCGAGTGCGGAGAATGGAGATACTTTACGACGCAAGTGTCAGGCGTTGTTGATGAATGTGCGCCACAAAACGCGCCTTGTCCACCTGATAGTATCTGGGTGTCAATATGGCATACTCATGGTGATGACAATCCAATATATGACAATGAAAATTTTTCTTCAGACGATTTGCATTATGCAGACAAGCGAAATAAGAATATGTATTTGATAACTCCGCGTAATCAATTTAAGCAATATGTACCAGGCAAAGGAGTAATTAATTTAGGAGAGTTGTGATTATGCGTTTAATAATTATGTTCCTTGTAATGATTGTATTGTTTTCCTTTTCGGCTTTTCCAGAAGGAGCTACGGTCTGTAATTGTCGGCAGTTAGAAAATACTAACTATAATCCAATATTGACAAATATTATCAGCAATGCATATCTTCAAGTGGATAAATTATACATTCGAGGTAAGGCAAAAGATTATGTTGTGATGTATCAAATTGAGTATACGAAATGGGATACATTTGAGCACACAAAGTGGTATGCGTTAGAGAGTGAACAAAATCATATGCAAGGCGGAGAATGGGTATGGGTTGTAAAATTTGGTCATTTATGTGCGAATGTCGTTGGCGGCGGTGCCTATGTTGTTTTTAAAGACGACGAAAAATTGACCGTTCTGTCGGCGCACAGAACGAAGTAGATGTTATGCTATTTGATAAAAAGACATTGTGGAGGGTCATGTGAGGATTAGAAAGATAATCATAGTATTTTCGGCAATGTTTGTAGTTGTTTCCTTGGTTGTAACGGGGTGTTCTACGACCGAATGCTTTGTGGTGAATGATGAAATATCCTGTTCGAATGCCGCTGGCGGATGGAGAGTTGATATAGCTTCGTCTAAACGAGATATTTTCGATATTCGCGAGACGATGGTTTGTAACGTATACATAGAGCATAATAAGTATTTCCGACATGGAATATGTCTATCTTCCGAATTTGATTCGCATGGGCCTTTTGATATGAAACGATTTGGAGTGGTGCCTTCTGATTCAGTTCGTAGTCATTATGCTTGCGTTGCTAAATGCGATAGATATAACGAACCATACATAAAAGTTTGTGTTGAAATAGGGGTAGAAGACTTTTCGTCAATTGAGTCGCTTGAAGAATATTTGGGAAAGTGCCGCTTTATGGCTAAACTAAATAATGTTTCATTGTCGGAGAGAGGGGTGCAATGCCTCATGTTTCCTTGGATGGATAGCGACAGTCTCTCGATAGAGGTGGTATTGCTAAAGGTAAGAGGGGCGCCGATACCAAAAGAAATTGTTAAAAAATATAACGATATTTGGGGCTTGTAATGGATGAATAGCAAATTTTCTATTTATATTATAGTTATTTTCTTAATTACTGTGACAGCATTGGGCAGGTTGTTATTTACGAACGATGCCTTTTTTTACAACACGTTAAGTAAAATACCAATAGTAAGCGCTATTTTATATTTTTGCCCTCCAGATGATTATTACATTCCTATAATAGATAGTGATGTTGTTGGGGAGATAAAAAAGAATTGCGTGCTTAAATATTCTGGACGCTATGAATTGTGCATTACGAACATTGATTCAAACAATGAAGACAAATGCAATCTTGAGCTTGAATTACAAATAGTTGATAACAATAAGTGTGTATTGTCAAAATCGAGTAATGACGCACGAATTTTTTACACATGGGAAAACGGCAAGTACTATTATCGGTATAGTTATTTTAGTATAACCATACCGGACGAAGCTCCCTTAAATAAAGAAGTTACGGTTAAGATTGGGTGTAAAGGCGACATTGGTTTGTTTGTAAGTAAATTTCCAAACGCAAAGATAAAATTCGTAAAACGGTTTGACAAATAACGTGTTGGCGGTTTTATGTTGTTTTTAAAGACAATGAAAGGGATGTTTCGGGGTCACACCTTTAAAAAGTCATAAATATGTACAGAATTTTTATTTCTGCGCTGTTCCTGGCGTTATCGGTTGTAACGGGTTGTATAAATAAACGCGGATTGGAAATTCATATATTAGATGCTACATCGCACGATAATCAAGGGTTTGTTAATCTTAATTGCGAAGTGTATAACTTGTATGCCGATTCAATTCGATTTGATATAAGTAGCGTAGAAAATGCATTGTATGATGCTGAGTTTTGCGATGAAGAAGGCAAAAATGTTCTTTGTATGCAAGATAAATTTGTAGAAGTATATCCTGACATTTATCAAGTTGACTTACCAGCTATGTCGTCAACAAATCTTGTTGTTACGCTGTATAATTCCTTAATCAATGCTGATCAGTGTTCGTATCGCATTAACCATATAGCTAATTGGAGCAATGGATGCGTAGAGGATGGGTTGTTGATAGCGGGTGGCGGAGAAATGAAAGTGAATCATTTGCTTTACGCCGATCCCGCAAATGTTACGATTGGTAGCTTTTACGGAAATACATATCTCTCGCTTAAAGAAGAACTTGGTGGTGAGTGGATTGAAATTTCTGATGCAAAACAAATGTGCTTAAAGGAAGATGCTGAATTTGCGCGCAAACATGATAAGTGCATTGAAGTCATAAGCCGTGTGGAGGGCGGAACGTATTTTATTTTATTATGTGAAAACGCAACAGGGGAATATATTGTCAAGATGGATGTGTTCGTTCCAACGGCATATGAATGTGAATTTGTGGATGCATTTGCGAAGTTATTTGATAAGGAAGTTTCTGGGGTACGACCTCATTGATACAAGATGGCCTACTGAAATATTGAAATATGAAAAGTACGCTACAGATAATTGCTTCATTTTTGCTACTTGGGATGATGATAGGATGTTGTGCATTTGATTCAGTTATTGAATATCCAGTCTCTACTTGGGAATGTGAGCATTTGTCTGGGCAATATCGTGATTTTATTCACTGGACGCATTCTGATATTTCTGTTCCTGTATCAGTCGATATTAGCGATTTGTTTTTGACTCCATTAGCTTATGTTGGTAATCATGTTTGTGTGAAAGGCAACATTACAGACATTGGAAATCCAATGCTTTCATTTTATGAAGGCAGTATTGTCGCAACAAATAGCTTGGCATTTATGGAGACTTTAGCATTAGATCAATTACTTAAACAAAGGATTAGTTGCGATGGCGAAGGAGTCTTGTGCGTCGCAACAAATGCGGTGGTGTGCGGAATGTTTGACGTGGCGTCGCAAATTGAGTATTGGGGTCTTGATAAGTATGGTTGGCCAGCCAGTGAACATTCTTTTTGTATACAATATGCGCATATTATTGAATCTGAAATAGATTTGAGCTTAACAGATGTTGCCGTGCCACCATTGTATTATCGTTCGCCTGTAGAAGAGTTTAAGTTGCACTTCATCTTAGAAGATGGTCGCATTGCCTTGGCTATTCATTATTATAGTGGAATAGTTAAAGTGTTATGTTTAAAAACTTGTGAAAGGGATGAGGATGAGTATTTGTATTGCATAGGTAGTATTTGGGGATGGTCAAATAGAGACATTGTATTGAGATTCTTGGATGAATTACCAGATGAAGTGTTCAGTAATGGTCGGGTGACTAAATCTAATTGTGATGGATTTGTAAGAGCAATGCCATTTTCATCTATAGAAACGATAACGGTCGGCGCAGCTGACAACCGTGAATTATTTAAGCACCTGTATAGATGGTGCAAGAACTTTGTTAAAGGTATGGAAATGACGAAGGAACGGTAGCCCGCAGAGTGGAATTTTGGTATAATCCTAGCGTACGAGCGAGAAGAATATCGACTTGCCATAAATACTTCAAGCGAAAATCAATCTTCAGATAATAATTGTTTTGTGAAAGGATGTATCTTTTGTCATAATAATGCGCAGATGTCTTCTGATTATCTTGGAAAATGCGAATGTATAAACGATTTATTACTGAGCGCGCCATGGAATGATTATCATGGAAACTATTGTGGAGCAAAACGTGTAAACGGGAATCTTTCCCCGAATGGACAAGATGGTATGTCGTCGAGAGATATAGGAAACGTTAAGCCAGTAGATGAGCTCGATAGTTGCTGCATGAGGCATGATCAATGTTTTGGGATTTCAGGGTCAGACCCTTGTGATACGGGCACGGATGGCGGGCTTGATGTTACTGTTGATACGCCTTTATTGAATGTTGATTTTGAGTTCCTAGGTCATGATGAAACAGGGGAGGTAAAATGACTATTGAGTTACAAAGTTTTAGTTTACAAGAAGTATTTTGCAATTGGAAATTGCTAGTTTTGTCTTGTATGTTGTTATTGATGCTATTGTCATTGCTGGGCGCATTTGTTTACGGAAATATCGTTGGTTTTCGTGTGATGAAAATGGTTTTGCGACACGAAATTGATTTAACTTCAGTTTTTTCAGATAATCAATATTGTCTTTCGTGCATTTTTAAAGTTGATAGCATACGGCAGCCATTATTTAAAGGAATTGTATGCCTTTTGATAGCTTTTGCTATTGGCATTATAGTAACACTGTGTTACGTAATATTTTTGGTAAAGTAAAGTGCAGACGATAGATAGCATATGAAAAATATCCTTATCCTAAATGTTCAATGCTTAAAATTCGGAACAAAGATGAGTGAAGCTCGTAATGACGAATATGGATATAATACACGTAGCGAGCTTATTTCGGCCTCTAAGGATGGAATAAATGAATACGCATATAATTATGATGATATCGGTAATCGTGAAAGCTCAGTAGAAAAGAATGAATCATTTACCTATAATGCTAATGAGCTTAATCAGTATTCATCAATTTCAAATGTAGCTAATGATGTATTTGTCCCAACTTATGATGCAGATGGTAATCAAACTCTAATAAAGACTAAAACCGGAATCTGGAGTGTTACCTATAATGGCGAGAACCGTCCAGTATTATGGACATGTGGGACAACTAATATCGTCATGAAGTTCGACCGCATGGGTCGCCGCGTCGAATACATCGAGACGGTGAGCGACGATCAACTTTCTTCGGTTGTTACGAACAAGCACCAGAAATTCGTTTACGACGGCTATCTTTGCATCCAGCGATTGAACGGCGCGAACAATGCGATCACCGAACTCTTCGAGTGGGATCCGACCGAGCCGATGGCAACCCGCCCGATGTTCATGCAGTATCGCGTCCCCGGTCAGACTTATGCGCTCTTCTATACGCACGATGGGAACAAGAACGTCTCTGAAGTTGTCCACTTCTCTCGTGCCAACGGCGTCGCCGCGCATTACGAATACGCGCCATTCGGCGAAGTAACCGCGCAGGTTCGCCAAGGTGGTATCGCCGCCTACGATTTCGCCGCGCTCAACCCCTGGCGCTTCTCCAGCGAGTATGCCGATGCTGCAAGCGCGACCGTCTACTACAACTACCGCCACTACGAACCGATGATGGGAAGATGGATGAGCAGAGATCCGATTGGAGAGCTTGGGAACAGAAATTTATGTGGTTTTATATGGAATTTTTCACAATATGGATTTGACTGTTTGGGATTGTTTAATAAAGAACAAATGCAGAAAGTGCTTGATAAGCTTAAAACTTGTAAAAGCGTAGATTGTCGGCTAAACTGGGATGCAGCAATAGAGGCCGTTTTGAAATATAGTATGGATGATGATTGGCGGAGCAAGATGTCAAAACATATGAAAGAAATTGCAGAGAAAATGGATGATATGGAAGATTTGGAGGATGTTTTTGGTCCAGCGTATAACAAAATTAAAGATGCGCTATCAATTGCCAATGCGTTGCTGATAAACCCTGATGATGTAACGGTTGTTGATTTTTCTAATTTTATAAGTGCAATTCTTGGTTTTACGGCTCCTGATGCGGCAAGGAAAATATATGATGATTTATTTGGTGAGCTGATGAAGGAGATAGATGTTGGAATTAAGAAAATTGATGAACTTCAAGATGATGTCGCATATGAGCAGTTTATGAATGCGGATTGCGATCAATTGACCGATACCTATAGAAAGGTTGGTGATAAGTTTTTTAAAGCAATTCAAGATGCTCTTAATTCAGCGGAAAACGAAAAATGAAATATATAGTTTGCCTAATTGCTGTTTCGTTGGCGTTATCGCTTGCGGCTATTCCGTTGCGGATAAGGGATTGCAATAATAAAATTGGTTATTGCAATCAAAACGGCAAACTGATTATTCCCTTTGATTATGATTCTGCTAGCTTGTTTGTGAATGGAATTGCGTGTGTTCGTAAAGGTGTCGAATGCTTTTATATCAATGAGCAAAACGAGCCAGTTCTAAATGAATGGCGTTGCGATTTCAACATAAAGCATCCGAATTTCTTTTGGTGGCTTCCCATGCCATTGCTCCCTTTTAACAAACAAGGATATGCTTTCGTTTCGCATGTAGAATATAAGGAACATAGACCGATTCGTCGCGCTTGGCATTGTATTGATCGCGAAGGGCGTATGGTTTTTGACATTCCAATACCATTAGAAGGTGGAAATGGATATTTTGGGGAGCCAGAGATGGTTGGCGATTATACGCTTTTTACCAGCAACTCATTTAAGAATGTTTATAATAAAATGGGGAAATGTATTTTCTCAGAAAAATGGGATTATGTAAATCTTTCTGATGATGGTGTGCTTAGAGGAAGAAATTTTCGTGGTTATCAAAAGTTTTGTGTTCAACTCAATGCGGATGGGGTGGTCTCTACTGCATTCGACATCGAAAGGTTAAAGACTATTTTGTATGATGAATATTCAAAGTCTTTTGTGGAGTCGCATGGCAAAGATGGGTTTTCCTTCGTTGACGCGGGGGGAGTGGAAAAGACTTGGTCGAAGGAATTAAGAAAACGCTACGCATTAAGCGACATTAAAACACGTTTTGGGCTTATCAATGTGATAGGGAAAAATTCTTCTTCAACAAAATGTGGAATTGTGGATTTGCAGGGGAATATGGTTGTTCCACTCCGATATGATTGGTGTAGGGTTTGTGAGGATGATGTGATTATGTGCGGTGCAAAGGAAGAACTTGATGGAGAAGAGAAATATCGGTTTTCATGTTTTAGTCACAAGGGAGAATTTATTTGTTCAATTTATAGTGATGTCGAAATTATGTCTATCCGAGATGATAGTTTTGATGGGTGGTATCGAGTGGTGATTGAAGAAAATGCTGATTGTTGGATTTCGCCAAGAGAACAGAAATTGCTTTATTATGGCAAAAATCAGCAAAGAATAATCGTGAAAAGTTTCCTTGGGGACCCACAATCTTCCACCTCGACGCTGACGAGCGGGGGGTCAAGTGACCCTAGTGGTGGAGTAATAGTGGTGGAGTAAGCGTGAATATGTTATACTTCTTGTCATGAGACAACTGCGAAACTTCAAGACTAATCATTGTTATCATTTGATCAGCCGAATTGCCAATCGTGCGTTCTTTCTGACGGATGACGAGCACTCGCGTTTTGTTGATCGCATGTGGCGCGTCGCACGGTTTTCGGGCGTCAATTTCTTTACGGCCAGTTACTCCACCACTTTTACTCCACCATTGGGGTCTGACCCTCGGTTTCCTAAGCAAGATGTTATATTTGATTTACAAAATAAAGCAGGTGATTATTTAGTAAAGTTAACGCGAGATTGGCGCGATGAAAACAATAAATTCGATTTGGATTCTAAAAGAAGACAGACTGTTGATTCGTTAAAGCACCAGTTCAATAGGGAGGGTAAATGAGAGAGTTGCTAACATCTGTGCTCGCCACTGTGATGCTTCCCATGATAAGTGTGGGTTTGTTTGCGAGTGAAAACACGTTCTCGTTTTTATCAAATTGCGATAAGGAGAACTTACTTATCTGCGAAATTTCGCTACCTCGTGGCGAAAGTTATACTAATATTGCAAATCGCGTACAATTTATGTATGTTGTCCAAAAGGAAATCGTCAATCTTTCTCATCACCATATATATGATGACCAGTATTTGAAATGCAAATACGAACAAATCGGAACCGCTTTCACTAATCTCACATCTGCGGTTAATAAAATGAAAACATTGTTGCGTGAAACACACGATGAGATGATTAATTGCAATGTCAGGTACACGACAGACAAACAACAGCCAACTAAATTACCTATCATGGACTCGCTCGGACAACAGCCCATTAAAAACCATTGTGATTAATAGGGGACAAAAAGGGCTGAGTTTATTGCCACAGTAGACATAGTAATCGGTTTTTATGAAGCACTGTTCGTGATAAGAGAAATGAGAGTCCTTGAGAATAGCCTGAGAAGGGACTACGGCAACGCGCATGGAAGAAAATGCGCTCTGCTTTCGTGCATCGGTCGCCGCACGGAGATCGCCCGCTCGGGAACGAAGATGACCGAATCGCGCAGCGATGAATACGGCTACAATCTCCGGGGCGAACTCGTTTCGGCGACCAAGAACGGAATGCTTGAAGAATACGCCTACCAATACGACGACATCGGGAACAGGAAAGTCTCGCTTGAGCCAGAGGACGAGTTCGCCTACGACGCGAACGAGCTGAACCAGTACACCTCGATCTCCAATGCAGTCGGCGACGCATTCGTTCCGACATACGACGCCGATGGCAACCAGACGCTCGTGAAGACCAAGACGGGTGTTTGGAGTGTCGTCTACAACGGCGAGAATCGGCCTGTGTCTTGGACTTGCGGCACGACGAATCTCGTCATGAAGTTCGACCGCATGGGTCGCCGCGTCGAATACATCGAGACGGCGAGCGACGATCAACTTTCTTCGGTTGTTACGAACAAGCACCAGAAATTCGTTTACGACGGCTATCTTTGCATCCAGCGATTGAACGGCGCGAACAATGCGATCACCGAACTCTTCGAGTGGGACCCGACGGAGCCCGTCGCAACCCGCCCGATGTTCATGCAGTATCGCGTACCCGGACAGACCTACGCGCTCTTCTACACGCACGATGGGAACAAGAACGTCTCTGAGGTGGTTCACTTCTCTCGCGCGAATGGCGTTGCCGCGCATTATGAGTATGCACCATTTGGTGAGACGATAGTAAAGGATAGACAAGGTGGCATACTAGCATATGATTTTGCAGATATAAATCCATGGCGGTTTTCGAGTGAGTACGCAGACGAGGTGAGTGGGACAGTGTACTATAACTATAGGCACTATGAGCCGATGATGGGAAGGTGGATGAGTAGGGATCCGATTGGAGAAGAATCATCACCATATCTTTATGCATATGTTGATAATGCTCCTTTGTGGAAGACGGATTTTTGTGGGTTAATGCGTTTATTAACTCCAAAAGAAGAAAAGGCATTTAGGAATGGTAAAATTGGAACTATAAGGTGTAACGAGCGATGCGAGCTAGAGGTTTATTTGCCAGAAAATATAAGTGTTGATCTTTATCCAAAAGACTGTCAAATAGAACACGAAGAGCAACATATCCGTGACCTTGATGGAAAGACTGAATGTAAGAAGAGTAAAGATGGTTGCTGTGGGGTAGCCGGTCTATTTCTTGATGCATCTGATTATGGTGGCAACGAAAATCTTAAGAGTAGCGAATGCGCAGCATATCTTGTAACTGCAAAGTGTTGCGCGCGTAAAGCTGATATGCTTCAAAAAATGGGTGGGAATAGGTATAATGAGATGGTATCATTGAGGAGATGTGTATTGGCGGCAAGAGATTCCGCAAATAGTTCTTTAGGAATTATAAAGCGGGATTTTGGAAGCCCTTGTAATAATCAAGATAAATTTAATCTATTGCTTAAAAATTTTAATGAATACTTTATGGCGCGGGTTGAACGATGAAAGCTGTTGTTTTGTGTTGTGTTACTATGCCATTGTGCTTCACAATTATGGCTTGCCGATGTCAGCATTGTTGTTCACTCCACAGGAAGCTTCTTAATCAAGAAGCACCAATACCGTATGCCTTATACAAAGGAGACATGCCAAAATTTCATGCATCCGAATTAAAGCAAGAGATGTATCGCATATGTGAATGGCACATGGCTTATTATTCGATTGATAACATAATGGATTGCAATTTGGATATTGTTTTTTTGAATGTTCCTGATAAGCTTGATCCAGCATGTGACCCGCGACATCTGGCAAGCGTTAATATAAGTGATAGCATTGATTTGAAGGATCCAATGATTGAAAGACTCTATGTTGATTTGCCAAAATGGTCGTTATCTGATGTGTTTGATGAATTGCTCAATTGTTATGGGCTTCAATGGAAGCTTCAAGATCATAAAATTATTGTTTGGCAAAATGCCACCTCTTTTAAGCGCGATGTGATAGAAGAGTCGTCCTTCTTGCAACGATAAGACATGGCTTGGTATAATGTAGGGCAAGAAGAGAATTTTACTAAGATGAATAAAGGTTTATGTTTGTCGTTGGTAGTGATATTTGCCAGTATCTTTAGTGGCTGTCGTCATGATTTTACTATAAGATTAATATCTGATCAGTCTTGTGTTCTCAAGTCGATAATGACCTCTAATTGGCTTCGTGAGTCTATCTTACAATATGATGATGACACAAAATCGCTCTACTCGTCTCAAATGTGCTATGCTGATGATTGTTACACGACAATTGTGCGAAAATATTTTATACCAAATGGGTTGCAAAATGAATGGGTTATTAAGTCTTATATCAGTGAATCTGCTCCTGCAGTGATTGTCGGGAATGAACTTTATCAAGTTGATTGCCGAAAGTGGGATGGATATTTTGTTGATAATCTAAGTGTTATTGATTTGGCTGCTGATAACGATATTAGTACTGTCCATTATCTAAAGGGTACTATGCCAAACTCTGTTAGTTGCCAAGGATTGCTACGGTTAGGCGAAAATTGTCTTTTACTGAAATTGTTAGATACGAATACACTGATGTCAAGTATGGCATTGTTTGATTGCTCAATGAAGAAGATTGTTAATGAAATTCAGTTAGGAATTAGTAGTAACAAAGATAGTGTTTGGTATTGGAAAGATTATTATGTATCCTTTGCGCTTGCAGTATCCCCTGATAGGAAGTGGTTAATATTGCGGGATGAAAATGGGATACTCTCGCTTTATGATTCATCTTTACGGCAGTGCTTCGCGGTTTCGCTTAAAGATGTGATGAGGGATGATAAATCCGGAGTCAGTTTAGATGTATTGTCGTCGAATATTCAAGGAGTTAAAATAGATTGGGTTGATAATAGTTCAATAATGTTATGGACAAAGAGTGGCGGGGGTTGGTGTTTGTATGATGTAGCTAAGCGAGATGTGGTAAATAAAGGATGTGTTTATTTGCAAAGAAAAGATGCTAATTTTGATGATAATAATGATACGTCATTGAAAAGTGAGTATATTAGCTGCGTTCTTGGGCGCAATAAGTTTCTTGTTAGGGGAGTTGGAGAAGGATTGTTTAGATGGGAATTATATATTGTGACTGTTGACGAAGACGGAAGCAATATTCGACAAAAGGTAGACTGCGGGGTGTTGCCTAGGCGAATGTTAACAAGAGATTATTTTTATGCAGATGAATTTTAGAGACGCAATAATCTACAGACTGCATATCTCCATTTTTGAGCACTTCGCGTTAAGGCGAAATTTTGGTATAATTTAGCCATGCAAGGCGGTTCGATGAATAGGATGCATGGCATCTCTATATGGAATTGCAGTCAACATCGGTGGTGATGGTGCATACGAAAAGGCTCAAGATGAGGCGTGTGAAGATGAGAAGTAACGGCAAATTAGGGATATTACGCGCTGTCCTCTGTGTCTATACTATCAACTTGTTGGCGATCGTTTCTGTTTCACTGGCAATTGGATGGAAACCTAGTGTTACGAGTATTATTAAGGTATTGGTGTTTGCGTCGGGCTATTTACTAATGTCTCCAATATTGACAGTGGGATTTATTTCTCACATTGGTTTTGGCATTGATTTTGGATGTTTTATAGCAATCATCGCGGAAATTATTGGCTTTTTCTTTATCTGGTTGCTATCTAGTACGCAGAGTGTTCTAGTGAGAATTTCTTGCATACTTTATTTACTGATGAAGGCGATAGTTGGATTAAATTATTTATATAGCACCATATGAGAAAAATTGAAACTAACGACAATGCAAGTGCTCTTTCTGTAAATCCATGGCGGTTTTCGAGTGAGTACGCAGACGAGGTGAGTGGGACGGTGTACTATAACTATCGTCACTACGAACCGATGGCGGGTAGGTGGATGCAGAGGGATCCGATTGAGGAGCTCTATCCAAACATAGTTGTAGGAATAGTGGATTGCTACTTAGCTGTGCTGAACAATCCGATTAAATTGTTTGATTTGCGGGGGCTAGATAATCCAGGGTGTGATGTCGTTGGGATTATTCCTGGATGGGACTCTATGAAGGTGAGATGGTGGTGCTATGGCTAAAACGGTTAAAATCATAGTGTGCTTAATTACTTTTTTTGTTTGCCTTGTGGTTGTGTCAATCAGGATTGAAAATAATCAATTGTCAGCTATAAAATCCATAGAGGTTTATCAAGATGTAAAAGCCGGTTACTCATATTTGGTTACAATGGAAAAAGAATTGTGTATAGAGAATAAGAAATACAAGGCTGTGTATCTAAGACCGGAATTTCCATCGCTGCCATCAGGATGTCGAGTTTTGATTTTTAACGATATTGACGATTGCGTGGATAGGACTTTTGATATAAGTCAAGATAAAGGATTTGAAATTAGGTGGCGATTGGTAACGACAAATGATTCCAAGAATATCCAACATTTAATTCCTCGATGAGTTTGGTGATAGAGACGAGGTTGTTGAATATGTTGCTGTTACATAATGAGACTTGTGGGATTTCAGGGTCAGACCTGAAGAAAATCACGGAAGAGAACGGAAAAATGCTAAAGCAACGCAAGAACGAATATCCCGGTGGATCAAGCAAGACGAGGACGGCAGCGCCCTTACCTTCACCATCGTCCCGATAGAAGGTAAACAGGCGTTTGTGAGAGTGCGATTGTAAAGATATATGGTATAATATTGGCACTATGAGCAAATTACATCTTGGAGTTTTAGGTTCTGGCGCGGGCTCGAATATGCAGTCGATAGTGGATGCGATTGAAAAGGGCGAGTTGGATGCGGAGATAAAGATTGTCCTTGCTGATGTTAAGGACGCGAAGATTTTGGAACGTGCGGCGAAGCATGGTATTCAAGCTGAGTACTTGGACTGTGCGCCATTTAAGACCAAGCTGGAGGGGGTAGCCGAGGATAGGTGCATCGAGCTATTAAAGTTGTCAGGTGTTGATACGGTAGTTTTGGCGGGCTTTATGCGAATTGTAAAGCCCAAACTTCTATCTGCCTTTCCCAATCGAGTTATCAATATTCATCCGGCGATTCTGCCAGCATTCCCAGGTATTCATAGTTGGACGCAGGCGCTTGACTACGGGTGCAAGGTCGCGGGAGTTACGGTGCACTTCGTCGATGCAGGCACCGACTCAGGGCCTATTCTCGTACAAAAGACAGTGCCAGTTATGGAGGATGATACGCCCGAGACTTTGCATGCGCGCATTCAAGTTCAGGAGCATCTTGCCTATCCCGAGGCACTTAGGATTGTTGCGAGTGGTAAATATCAAATTGAGGGTCGCAGAGTGAGGATTGGATGAAGAAGTTCGCTTCTTATATTGATTATACGTTTCTTAAAAGCGATGGTGAAAAGAGCGCAATTACCAAGCTTTGCCGAATTGCGAAAAAGCACGAATACGCTTCAGTTTGCGTCAATCCAGTGGAAGTCGCTAACGCCAAAAAGCTTTTAAGGGGCTCCAAGGTCAAGGTTTGCACGGTGATTGACTTCCCGCTTGGGCAATCGACGAGCTTTACTCGCGAGAATGAGGCAATACTTGCGATTAAACAAGGGGCGGAAGAGTTGGATTTGGTTATTAATCAGTGGCTACTTAAATATAACAGGTCAGCGTGCGAAGAAGATTTGAACAATTGGGTGCGGTGGTGTCGAGCTTGTGCCAAGTATTATAAAAAGCGCAAGATAATCTTGAAACTGATTATTGAATGTTGCAATTTAACCGACAAAGAAAAGATTTACGCTTGCAAAATGGCCAAAAGGGCGGGTTTTGACTTTGTTAAGACTTCAACTGGCTTTGGCAAGGGCGGAGCGACGATTGAAGATGTAAAGCTCATGCGCAAAGCGGTGGGAAATAAGATGGGTCTTAAAGCTGCTGGCGGAATAAGAGACAAGGAGACGGCACTTAAGATGATTAAAGCTGGTGCGACTCGCCTTGGGACTTCGGCTGAATTATGAACGACGCACTTAAGCTAATTGAAACAACCCTTGATGAAGTTTTGCCCAAGGCCGATACGCGGCCAATCGTGCTATCCGAGGCAATGCGCTATGCAGTTTTGGGCGCGGGTAAGCGGATTCGTCCATTAATATGTCTTGCCTCGTCAATTGCAGTTGGCGGCACGAAAGAAGATGCGAAATATCCGGCTGCTGCGATTGAGATCTTGCATAACTACACGTTAGTGCATGATGATTTGCCAGCAATGGATAATGACGAGATGCGTCGTGGGAGACTTGCGGTGTGGAAGAAGTTTGGCGAAGCGAATGCAATTTTGGCGGGAGATGCACTTTTGGCGTTAGCTTATAAGGTTGCGTCATTATCTCCACGCAATGCGAGGGAAATTGTGCAGGAATTGGGGGAAAAGGGCGTAGGAGTCGTCCAAGGACAAGTGGAAGATATTGAAAAGAATAAGGATATTACTTATATTTATACGCATAAGACGGCGGACTTATTTATTGCAAGCGCCAAGATGGGCGCGCTCGCAGGTGGAGGGACGGCTCAAGAAGTTGCAATTATTGGCGAGGCAGCATTAAACTTAGGGCTTGCCTTCCAATATGAAGATGACTTATTGGATGGAGATTCGCCTTGTTCACGGGAAGAAACGTTGCAGCGCATAAAAGAAGCAACAGATAAAGCAATTAGTGGCTTTAAGCTACTTTCAGGGGATAGTAGATATCTCATTGAACTTGCAGAACGTTTGGTTAATCGCAAGATTTAACCCCTTGCGCTAAGGCCGTAGAATTTGCTATAATTCGCGCTTCCGTGCTCAAAGACGAGACGGACGCGGCAGAAATCCGCGATTAGTAACAAACCAAATAAAGAAAATATATGGCTATTAGAAAGCCCACGGCTCCCCATGATAAGTCTTCGGCGATGGCGGAAATCCTCGCAAGCTCGGGAAGTGAGTCGAAATTCAAGAATGGTGCATTAGTGGAAGGCACCGTAACTCAAGTTAAAGACGACGATGTGTTCGTGGATATCGGATACAAGTCGGTTGGCGTTATTACCATTGATGAATTTGGTGAAGGCGCTTCAGTTAAGGCGGGCGATAAGGTGACAGTGCTCATCGTCAAGCTCGAGGATGACAAGACGGGTATGGTCGAGCTCTCAAAGCGCCGCGCAGATGAGAAGATTCGCTGGGAGAAGATCCTTTCGCGTTATGTTGAAGGTTGCGTTGTCAAGGGCACGATCAAAGCGGCGGTACGCGGTGGATTACTCGTTGCAGTTGATGATGTGGATGCATTCCTGCCTGGGAGCCAAGTTGATGTTCTTCCAGTCAAGGAGCTTGAGCCCTACGTCGGACAAACCTTTGATCTCAAAGTTATTAAGATTTCTAGCGAGCGTCGTAACCTCATCGTTTCGCGTCGCGAGCTTATTGAAGGTACGCTTGCTGAGAAGCGTTCAGAGCTCATGGCAAGCTTGCAAAAAGGCGAGATTCGTCTTGGTCGGGTTAAGAACATTACCGACTTTGGCGCGTTCGTGGATCTCGATGGTCTTGATGGATTGTTGCATATCACCGATATGAGCTGGGGTCGCATCAAACATCCAAGCGAGATTCTTAAGGTTGGTCAGGAAATTAACGTCATGGTGCTCGATATCGATCGTGATCGTGAGCGTATTTCATTGGGACTCAAGCAGACCATGTCCAATCCTTGGGCGACGATTCAGGAGCAATTCCCAGTCGGATCGCGCGTTTCTGGCAAGGTCGTCAATCTCGCAGCTTACGGTGCGTTTGTTGAAATCGCTCCTGGTATCGAGGGACTTGTTCATATCAGCGAGTTCAGCTGGACCAAGCGTGTGGCACGGGCGTCGGATATGCTTTCGGTTGGCGATGAAGTGCAAGTGGTCGTTCTCTCCGTTGATTTGGAAAACCAGAAGATTGCGCTTGGTATTCGTCAGACACAGGTCAATCCTTGGGATACGGCGCAAGAGCGCTTCCCGACAGGCTCGAAGATCAAGGGCGTTGTACGTAACTTCACGGCTTATGGTGCGTTCATTGAGCTCGAGGATGGTATTGATGGTATGATCCATGTTTCGGATATGAGCTGGACGCGCAAGATCAATCATCCATCGGAGTGCTTGCAAAAGGGTCAAGAGGTTGAGGCGGTTGTCCTTGACGTCAATCCTAAAGAGCAGCGTATTTCCCTTGGTCTTAAGCAGGCCCAGGAAGATCCATGGAACGAAATCTCCAAAAAGTATCCGGTTGGTGCGGTCGTCAAGGGCAAAGTGTCCAAGGTTGCGTCGTTTGGCGCATTCGTCGAACTCGACGATGGTATGGACGGGCTTGTTCATGTTTCGCAGATCTCCAACGATCGCGTGGAGAAAGTCAAGGATGCGTTAGAAGTCGGACAAGAGGTCGAAGCTCGCATCGTTAAAGTTGACCGTGCGGAGCGTCGGATTGGACTTTCGATTCGCGCAATGACGATGAGCGAAGATGAAGTCAAAGCGCTCACCGCAGAAGCGTCGGATGAGGGCAAGCAGAAGAGCGAAAAAACTGCAGGTGGTGAAAACCTCGGCGGACTTTCTGCGGCATTTGACAATGCGTTTGCCAATGTCGAGTGGCAGCCTGGCGAAGCCAATTGATAAAACGAAAGGAGACAAGAAATGTCTAGAGTTTGTGCAATTTGCGGTAAAGGTCCTTCGGTCGGCAATGTGGTCGTCCGCAAAGGTTCACCTAAGTACAAAGGCGGTATCGGTTTGCATACTACGGGTATCACGAAGCGTCGCTTCCTCCCGAATTTGCAGTCAATCCGCACGACCGACGGCAAGGGCAATACCAAGCGCATGACAGTGTGCACGCGTTGTCTCAAGACGGGCAAGGTCAAAAAGGCTTAAGCTATCATTCATTCAATCAATCAAATAAACAAAGGAGTAAATAAAATGGCTATTAAGGTTGGTATTAACGGATTCGGTCGTATTGGCCGGATGGTGTTCCGTGCGGCAGTTGAGAACTTCGCCAATGACATTGAGATTGTCGGCATTAACGACTTGCTCGATCCTGATTATTTGGCGTATATGCTCAAGTACGATTCGGTACACGGTATTTTCAAGCACGACATCAAGGTCGAGGGCTCGACCATGATTTGCGATGGCAAGAAGATTCGTCTCACGGCTGAGAAGGATCCTACCCAGCTCAAGTGGAACGAAGTCGGCGCGGAGATCGTCGTTGAGTCGACGGGTCTCTTCCTCGAGGATGCCAAGGCACGTCAACACATCACTGCAGGCGCTAAGAAGGTGATTATGAGCGCGCCTTCCAAGGACGCTACTCCTATGTTCGTCTATGGTGTTAACGACAAGACCTACGCAGGTCAGGACATCATTTCGAATGCTTCTTGCACCACCAACTGCCTCGCACCGATTTCGAAGGTTCTTAACGACACCTTTGGTATCAAGCGTGGCCTTATGACCACGATTCACGCCGCTACTGCGACGCAGAAGACGGTCGACGGTCCATCCAAGAAGGATTGGCGCGGTGGTCGTGGCATTCTTGAGAATATGATTCCATCTTCGACGGGTGCGGCTAAGGCGGTCGGCAAGGTACTTCCTGCGCTTAACGGCAAGCTCACGGGTATGTCGGTTCGTGTTCCTACGAGCGATGTTTCGTTTGTGGATCTCACCGCTGAGCTCGAGAAGCCAGCGACGTACGAAGAGATTTGCGCGGCGATGAAGAAGGCGAGCGAGGGCGAGCTCAAGGGCATTCTCGGCTATACCGATGAAGCGGTCGTCTCGACCGATTTCCGCAATGATAGCCGCACGTCAATCTTTGACGTCAAGGCGGGCATTCAGCTCGATCCGACATTCGTCAAGATCTGCGCGTGGTACGATAACGAGTGGGGCTATTCGAACAAGGTGCTCGAAATGGCTCGCGTTATTGCGAAGTAAGCTAAATAAATTAGCTTATAAAAGGGGCGAGGAACTTTTTTCCTCGCCCTTGCTTTTTAGTACAGGAAATGGTACAATCTCCATCGTGAAAAAATCTTTGCGTAAGCTCAAATATCGGCGTATTCTACTCAAGCTCTCAGGTGAGGTCTTGGGAAATCGTAAAACTGGCGAGTGCATTGACCCAAAGAATCTCGCTTTTATGGCTGAGCGAGTTAAAAAAATTCATGCGCTTGGCTGTGAAGTTGGTATTGTCCTTGGAGGCGGGAATATCTTTCGTGGACTTTCGGGTGCCGACAAGGGAGTTAACCGAGTAACGGGCGACTCGATGGGGATGTTGGCTACGATTATTAATGGACTTGCGATGATGAATGCGTTGGAGGCGCTTGGCGTTCCAACACGGCTTATGACGGCAATTGAAATGCCTAAACTGGCGGAGCCCTTTATTCAACGCAAGGCGATTCGACATTTTGAGAAGGGGCGAGTTTGTATCTTTGCAGGAGGAACGGGCAATCCTTATTTCTCCACGGATTCGGCGGCGGCACTTCGTGCGAGTGAGATTGGTGCGAGTGCACTTTTGAAAGCGACGAAGGTGGATGGAATTTATACGGCTGATCCCAAGAAAGACCCCAAGGCCAAGAAGTATGCCGCACTCAAATACGAGACAGCGTTAGAGAAGCGTCTTAAGGTCATGGATTCGGCGGCATTTGCACTTTGTATGGATAACGGCATTCCCATTATTGTCTTTGACTTCTTTGACAAGAATGCGCTTGAGCGTGTAGTCAAGGGCGAAGCAGTGGGGACTATAGTAAGCTAAAGGTAATAAAAATATGGAAACGGTTGCAGAAGTATTAAATGACACCAACGCTAAGATTCAAAAGAGCTTTGATCAGCTTAAAAGTCAGTTTGCGGGCTTGCGGACGGGCAAGGCCTCGCCAGCGATGGTTGATCAAATCAAGGTTGATTACTATGGTGCGCCAACTCCAATTAAGAATCTCGGCACCATCTCAACTCCAGAGCCACGTCAAATCAAGATTACACCTTTTGATCCAACGGTCATTGATGCGATAAACAAGGCAATCTTGGCTGCCAATATTGGAGTTACACCACAGACTGATGGTAAGGTACTTAGAATTACCGTTCCCGAACTTAACGAAGAGCGTCGTAAAGAAATTGTCAAAGTCGCCAAGACCCAAGCTGAAGCTCAGAAGGTTGCGATGCGCAATGTGCGGCGCGATGCGAATGACGCAGTTAAGAAGCTTGAAAAGGACAAGAAGATTTCAGAAGACGACCTCAAGCAAGGCCTTGATAAGATTCAAAAGGCGACCGATGATGGCATTGCCAAGATTGATGCTGAGCTTAAGGTCAAAGAAACTGAAGTAATGTCTGTTTAATGGAGGATTAAGTCATGGCGGAAGTTGAAATGATTCCAGTTGCAGATGCGGTTCCACCTAAGGCGGATCCACTTGCTAAGCCAGTTGCGACTAAGGTTCAGACGATTAAAGCAAAACCGCTTTTGCGTCCAGGATTAAAGCTCCCTCCAAAGCCCGTCATCCGTAAGCCAGGTACTGGCGCGGCGGTTTCGTCGATATTGCCGAAGCCAATTATGCCGCCCAAACCTGCTGAAGCTCCTAAAGCCGTGGAAGCAGTGGCCCCCAAGCCAATGGAGGCCTTAAAGTCGGTCACGCAAAAGCTCAAAGGAATTACTCAGCAAATTCCTCAGCAAGCGGTTCTTCATAAGACGGGAATTATCGCGGACGCTGCACTTACTGAGGCGCAAAAGGAAGCAGCCAAGCACAAGACCGCACGAATTTCGCTTTCTGATGCGATGGGAGTGGCGCCTGTGAAGAATGAAAACGCACCGATGAAGACGATTAAAATTAAGCGTCCAATTAATATTTCAGGTGCAACCGAAAAGCTAACTCCACATCCAGTTGAAGGCGCCGCCGAAGAGCCAGCGCCCAGTGTCACTCAGAAGAAGACCTTGAAGATTGCGCGTCCAACGAGTAAGTTTGCGGTTAAGCGTCCTACTGCGCCAGTTGCTACTGCTGAAAATGGTGAGGTTGCGGATATTCCAGATATTCCAAGTGCGCCAATTCCACCTGTACCAACGCAGACCAATGTTGACAAGACACCTGCTTGGGTTTGGACGCTTTCAGCATGTGTTCAGCTTGCAGCTTGCGTGGTAATGGGCTTGGTGGCTTGGTATTTGTTTGATAACACGCAGACACTTTACTTTTAATAAGTAGGAAGTGAGACGGCTTAGGGCCATCATTAGGGCGACCACGCTCGAAGTATCGTCCGAGCCACTTGTGCTTCTCATCTTAATTTCGGCTTTAGCGATGACGCTTTTAGCCCCATTGCTCCATTATCACCAATTTGGGGAGGTGACGCGGATGGCACGAGATGCTGGATTTTCGGCGCTCTTTTTATCCTCGTTGGTATTTGCGATCTTTCTTCCTATTCGCGTGTTTGTGCGAGAGCGTGAGTCGGGAACAATGGCAATGGCGCTTGCGCATGCGACAAGTCGAGGTGGATTTTTTAGTGCAAAACTTGTAGGACTATACTTAACATTACTCAAAATAAGTTTAGTTATTTTTGGGACTATGTTAGTCATGGTTGAGGGAGCGAAGATTGGGGGGGAGCTTGCCAAAGGCGACATTGCGCGCATTTATGGCCCGTGTGCAATAATTGGCTTTGTTATTTTGCTTTTGCCCCTTATTATCGGTGCAATATTGAATCGTTTTATCGGCGCGCGCTTTGTGCTTTCGGCGCATCGGCTTATGGTAATATTGGCTGTTGTAGCGCTTGTTGGTGTAGGAGTGATGGATGGTAAAATCATGCTTCGATATTTTCCAGTTGCGTTATTGGTGATAATGCCAGCAAGCGTGGTGATGGCCCTCGCTTCTGCATTGGCAGCGAAGTTTAAACCTAATTTAGCATCTTCATTGGCGGTGATTTTTATTGCGCTTAGCGTGCCTTTTGTCGGTACATATTATCCAGTGAATGCGCTTTCGTATGGTGGTGTAGTTGCTTGGGGTGTGGTTGTTAAAGCATTTACGGCTATTTTACCTTTCATAGTTGCGTTTCTTTGTTTAGGTATTTTATTTACGGGGGAGAATGATGGTAGTAATTGAGCTTAATCAGGTCAAGAAGACGTTTCGAGACTTTTGGCTAAGGCCTCAGGTTGAGGCGGTTAAATCGCTTTCACTCACGATTAATGAGGGCGAGGTGTTTGGTTTATTGGGCCCTAACGGCTCAGGTAAATCAACGACGATTAAGATGATTTTGGGACTTATTGCTCAGAGCGCAGGCGAGATTAAAGTATTTGGAGAAAAGCCACGTTCTATTGCATCTCGACGCAATTTGGGGTATTTGCCTGAGCTTAGTTATTTACATCCATTTTTGAGCGCTGAAGAGACACTTCTTTATTATGCTGGACTTTGCAATCTTCGTGGGCGCGAGGCGAAAGCGCGTACTTGCGAGCTACTTAAAATGGTTGGTATGGAGAAAGCTGCGAAGCGTCCAGTCGGGGGATTTTCCAAGGGTATGGCGCGGCGGATTGCGCTGGCCGCAAGTTTAATCGGCAAACCCAAGCTACTTATCCTCGACGAGCCGACATCAGGCTTAGATCCAGTTTCGACGCGAGAAGTAAAGTTGCTCGTTAAGGCGCTTGCTAAAGGCGGAATGACGATACTTCTGACTTCGCACCTTTTGGCAGATGTGGAGGATGTGTGTAATCGAGTCGCAATCTTAAACGAGGGTAAGTGTGTCGCTGAGGGCAAGGTTGGAGAGTTAGGAACTAGTTTGGAGGAGTTTTTCTTGGCGAAAGTGGGAGATGCGGATGATTTCGTTTTGGCGGATTTTCTCGCTTGAGATAAAAGCACTTTGGCGTTCAAAGGCGCTAATATTGTTAGCAATAGCTAGCATCGGGTGGCTTTTGGTCTTGCCACGTTTTTTGCGTGACGATGGGACAGCTGCTGGCGCACGTGAACTTTATGTGCGTTATGGGCTTGGAGGAGCGTTTATTTTAATCACACTTTCCTTGCTTGCGGCAGCAACTGCTTCACTTGCGAAAGAACGAGTCAAGAAGCGCTTGCAGCTTACGATGGTTAGGCCTGTAAGTGCGTTTGCGATAGTTTTTGCCAAAATGCTGGCGCACGTATTTGCGGGTGCAGTTATTTTGCTGACAGTAATTTTAAGTTTATGCACTAAAGTTGACATCGCTCGACAAGCTAACCATGTCTTAAGGCCAATTCTTCCTTCGCCCAAAGAAGAGGCAGAAATAATGTATAAGCATTATATGGAAGATAATAATACACCTAAAGAGATCAAGGAGGCGCCCAAATCGCTTATCGTACGGATTTTAACTACACGGGCGTTTGATCGGTATGAATCTATTCCTACCAACATGCTTAAAACATGGAAATTTCCAATTAGTGAATTAAGTGCAGAAATGTGTCCAAGCGTACGTCTACGTTTTACCAATCAGCTTGGAATGTGCGATGATGTTTTAGGGGAGTTTAAGTTGGGCGACTATACTGGCAAGCTGGATAATGTCACTAAGGCGATAATAACTTTGCCTTTACATGGTAAAGGGGCAATAAGTGATACGCTTAGCTTTATGAATTTAGGTAGTAAATCATTGATGCTTCGTCCTCGTCGAGATATTGAGCTACTTATTCCCGCTGAGTCATTTGCGGTAAATCTCGTTTTCACTTATCTTGAACTTGTTATGATTTTGTTTGCGGCTATTGGTTTTGGAATGATGCTTTCCGCATGTTTATCACGACCAGTTGCATTATTTACTGCGATAGTGGTGCTTATCGTAGGTGAGATTGCGCCCAGCATAGTAGAGGAGTATCCCGATGAATTAGGTGCAAGTATGGTTGACAGGGCGGGGCTATATATTGCGCGAACTTCATCTGCACTTCTTCGTCCAGTTGCTGGGCTTAAGCCCATTACTTCGCTTGCGGCGGATGAGCGAGTTGAGACGCGTGAAGTGGTGGAAGCATTTATCGTAAATGGCGTAATATTGCCGATAATTTTAGCGTTTTTAGGTGCGTTTGTTTTACCAAGGAAGGAGGAACCCGGTGTATCCTGATTTAATTAATTTAGGATTTTTTCATATTAAAACTTATGGTGCGTGCATGGCAATTGGATTTCTTCTTTGTTGGCGGTTAATTGAGTACTTAAGTAAAAGAAAAGATTTGTCCAATTTCCTTTTATCGCTTATGATTGCTGGGATTGTGGGAAGTAGAGTGGCGTATGTAATTGAGAATTGGACGAAAGAGTTTGCTACTAATCCAGCTGCGATAATTCGGGTGGATCGAGGAGGGCTTGTTTTTTACGGTGGGCTTATTTTGGCGATTATCGTATTTTTTGGTTGGTGTATTGTTAAACGCGAGAGAATGGTCAAGCTTGCGGATTTGCTTTGCACGGTAATTCCGCTCGGTCATGCTTTTGGTCGGTTAGGGTGCTTCTTTTATGGATGTTGTTACGGACGCGATTCTAATGCATGGTGTGCAGTAACTTTTCCGGAGGGGAGTCCAAGTTGGTTTGAGCATGGGTGTAAGGCAGTAAAAGTTCTCCCCACTCAGCTTTTTGAAGCAGCAGCACTTTTTGTATTATTTGCAATACTTTACTTTATCTATCGGAAATATCAAAAATGGACGACAGGTGCGTATCTCATGGGGTATGCGCTTATTCGTTTTGGTTTAGAGTATTTGCGGGGCGATCCACGCGCAGAAGTAGGGCCATTTTCCATCGCTCAAACTATTTCGCTCGGCATTTTTGTGCTTGGATTTATCTGGATAATTGTAGTTCGTCGAAAGCGTGCTACTTGACGATAAAGTGCTTATTTTGATATTATATCGCGCAAGTGTGCTGGAGAGATGGCAGAGCCTGGTTGAATGCACATGACTCGAAATCATGCATACCCGCAAGGGTATCGGGGGTTCGAATCCCTCTCTCTCCGCCAATTTTTGGATAAAGTGTCTTTTTGCGGGCGTAATTCAATGGCAGAATAGGAGCTTCCCAAGCTTCTTACGTGGGTTCGATTCCCATCGCCCGCTCCAATTTTGAGTTTAGCTTGTTGGATGTTAAATAAGTTAACAGTTAAAAATTTAGCAATTGTAGAGAAGGTGGAGGCGAAGTTTTCGCCCACGCTTACAGTTATTACGGGCGAAACTGGTGCGGGTAAGTCGGTACTTATTGGTGCGATTGAGCTTGCGCTTGGGGGCAAGGCGGATGGGAGCGCTGTACGTGATGGCGCGAAAGAAGCCGAGATTGAGGCCGAGTTTGATGATTATACTGTTCGGCGTACCATCACTGCGCAAGGTCGTTCCAGGGCGTGGATTAATGACGAGAGTGTTACGATCGGCGAATTAAAAGGGCTGGGTGAAAAGCTCGTCAATCTACATGGGCCGAGAGCCAACCAAGAGCTTCTAAGTGAAAACTTTCAGCGCCGCACTCTGGACGAATATGGCAAAATAAAGTCGCTTAAAGAGTATGGTGAGAAGTGGGTCGAATTTAAGCGCCTTAATGATGAACTTTTGGCGTTAACGCAAGCGGGAGATGTGGCATTAGAGTTGGATATGTTAGAGTTTCAAGTTGGTGAGCTTAAGGCTGCTGAGCTTACCGAGGAGGATGAGACTATCGGGGAGCGACATGCTGCTTCTGCGCATAGTGCAGAGATTTTGAGTGTATCAAGTGAGCTTACCGAGGTATTGGGCGGAGATCGAGGGGTCTCCGAGGCGTTGGCGCATTTGCAGCCACGCATTTCGGCAATCGCACGGCACTTGCCGCAAGCAGCTGAATGGTCAAAGGCAGTGGAGGACTTGACAATTGGGGCAGAGGCGCTTTCGCGTAATATCGCCGAAACTGCACGAACGATGGCTAAAGGTGATGAGAGTTTGGATGAACTGGATAAACGCCTTACGTTGATTAATCGATTAAAACGTAAATATGGCAAAGCGGACGTCAAAGGGCTCATGGAACTATTAGCCACTAAGGAAGCACGACTTGATGACTTGCAAAATCGGGATGAGCGAATTGCTAAATTGACTCAAGATGTCAACAAGGCATTAGCCGCGCTAAAGGCAATAGGGGAGAAGCTCTCCAATGAGCGTGAAGCGGCTGCGAAAAAGCTTGCTAAGGTAATCACGGACGAGTTACATGATTTAGGGTTTACGAAAGCAAAAGTCACAATTGAGCTTAAGCGCATTGAACCAACAGCCGAAGGCTTGGATGAGATTATTTATGTTTTTGAGCCCAATCCAGGGGAGCCTAAGCGTCCACTCGCGGAGATTGCCTCGTCAGGTGAAATTGCTCGAGTAATGTTGGCGATTAAATCTACGGTTGCAGGTGACGCAAAGACCTTGATTTTTGACGAGATTGACGCAAATATTGGGGGTGAAGTGGGCAAGACCGTGGGAGAGAAATTGCGCAAGGTCGCGGCAAGCCGACAAGTTATTGCAATTACTCATCTTCCTCAAAGTGCGGTTTTTGGGGACAAGCATTTAGTAGTTGCTAAATCGGTAGTAGCAGGGCGTACCAAATCCACAATGGTGGAAGTGGTGGGCGAAAAGCGAGTTTCGGAGATTGCGCGAATGCTTGGTGGCGAGAAGTTGACGAGCGTTACGCATAAACATGCGGAGGAATTACTTGGACTATCCCGTTGAGTTTACGTTGGACGCGTTTGGCGCTTCCTCGGTGCTTGCAGATATGATTGAAGCATTTGGCAAGAATGGCAAGGCGCCACGCATCTTGCTAATTGCTGACATGAATGTTGTTGAGCACACGGCTAATTTAGGTACCAAAATTGGACGATACATTAAAGAGCATAAGCTTGAGCTTGCAACCAGTCCAGTTGTAATCTCAGGTGGAGAAAAGATCAAAGCTGACAACTTACAAAGTGTGATTAAGATTATTGCAAGTACCATCTCGGCAGGAATTGGCAGTAACGATTGCATTTTAGCCTTAGGCGGGGGTGCGATTCTCGATGTTGCTGGATATGCGGCAAGTCAGCTTATGGGTGGGGTTAGGCTTATTCGTATGCCGACTACCCCTTCATCTATGATGGGTGGGGCATTTGCGAATTATGCAGCAGTAGATTCTTTGCGGATTAAGGATGCTTTGCAAGTGCCCTCAGTACCTGCGGCAGTTCTTATTGATCCTACTTTTGCGAACAGCGTACTGGATGGAGTTTGGCGAGGTGGAATTAGTGAGGCAATTAGTTATGCGACGCTTAACGATAAAGTTCTTTTAAAGACGATTAAGTCGTTGGCAAAGGACTATGAAACGCGCAAGTTGGATGCTTTAAGTGAGATAATCAAAAAGACCGTTGTTTCGCGTGCCAAGCACAAATCGCCACGCAAGATGGGTGAATGGATTGCATCGCGGTTAGAGACGATGAGTGGATATAAGCTTCCGCGGGGTTATGCGCTTGCGATTGCCATAGAAATTGAAATTAATTATGCGCTTGAACGTGGCGAGATGACCGCGAAAGATGTAAAGCTTGTTCACGATACTTTGAAGGAAACTGGCGCATTAGATGGTTTAAAGTTTTCGGAATATTTACTAAGTCGCACTAAAGAGTTAGTTGATGGCTTTGCGCTTTGGCAGCAAATGGCCAATAGCGAGTGCGAAAAATCGGTAGATTTGGCGATTTACGAAAAGGTAATTCGTGGTCTTCTTCCTATTCACAAAAGCGCTTAATTTTGCTAAAATTACTGCATATGAAAACTCTATTGGCGTTTATTGCGCTTTTTGGTTCGGTTGCCTTGGCTGCCGAAGTTGGTGAAGTTAAAGTTCTGCCATTGGATAATTTCGGTGGAGATACGGGATCGGTTTTGACTCGATGCCAAACCAAGGTTGGATCGGAATACGATTTGAGCATGATTACGCGCGATATTAATACGCTTAAATCGTCGGAGGAGTTTGAGGATATTGTAGTTGCGTCCGAAGAGCTAAGCGATGGGAAAATCGGTGTAACATTTAAAGTTCGCAGGAAGGTTCGCTTTATAGCTCCATTGCTTGTTGAAGGCAATGATTACTTTAGCGATTCGCGCATTGCCAAAGAGGCGGAGTTGAAGGATGGATATTTGTACGGCGAGGCGGAGCTTGCTGAGAAGACAGCGAAAGTTGCGCTTGCTTATCGCAAGAAACATTTTCTTGATGTTGCCGTTTTTCCACGAATTGAGATTGTTTCAGGCAATGATGCGAAGATAATCTTTGTAGTTGAGGAAGGCGAGAGACAGAAATATAATGACTTTGTGTTTAGGGGTGCGGAGCATGCAGTTGATGTAAACTTTTTCTTAAAGAATTCAATCTTTTATAGTTTGGACGACAACGAGTTTGATATTTCCGAGCTTCATGAGGCGATTGAGGATCTTCCTTGGTGGAATCCTATGGGTTGGTTTAATGATGATTTAGTTACAGCCGATCAACTCGCGCAATGCTGCGACAAATTAGTGGAAGTATATCGTTGTCATGGATATTTGGATGCTAAAGTTTCAGGGCCTGAATTGGTAAAAGTTGATGATGAAGAAGTTGACGTTGTGTTTACTGTCAATGAGGGTGTGCAGTATCGCATTGGTTCAACGTTAGTAAGGGGAGTCAAAAGTTATTCAGCGGATATTGTGAGCGCCAAAAGTAATTTGCCGGCGATTGGGACGATTGCCAAGCAAAGCGAGTTGGATGCGGCTGCTGAACGGATAAAGGTGGTGGTAGGGTCTGGTGATTTAGGACTTGCTGACACGCGGGTTGATATTAAGTATATTCCATCAGAAATCGATAATTCAACGGTCAATCTTGTTTTCCAAGTGATTGAGGGTGTGCCGGTAGTAATTAACGATGTTAAAATCCAAGGCAATGATTATACCAAGGATGAGGTTATTCGTCGGGAAATTGCGTTGGGTCCAGGCGATAGGATGTTGGAGGATCGAGCAAAGCGTTCGCAAAAGCGTTTGGAGAATCTTGACTACTTCGCACGGGTTCGTTATTATCTTGAGCCCACTGATTTAGGCAAGAATGACAAGGGTGCAGAGTATCGCAATCTTGTTTATGAAGTAGAGGAGAAAAACACTGGCTCATTTATGGTGGGTGTTGGTGCAAGTTCGGTTGATTCTGTATACGTACAGGCGGAAGTCAATCAAAACAATTTTGATCTTTTTGCGCCCTCGAAACTTTTCCGCGGTGCCGGACAGAAGGGCCGTGCGTATGTTGCTTGGGGACCACGTTATCAATCGGCCGAACTTGGTTTTATTGAGCCGTATCTTTTCAACCGGCAATTGGAGCTTTCAGTTGACATTTATCGTCGACTTCGTTGGTATGATGAGTACGACTTGATTCGTACGGGCGCGATGGCTTCAATCTCATATCCAGTGAAGTTTTGGCCGACTTGGGGTGCGTTTGGCCGCATTGGAATTGGAGTTTCTGCGGAGTATATTGAGTTTGATGAAGTAGATAGTGCCACTTATTATGATCGCAATGGCCGTCAAGTTTCGTTTCGAGACGAGGAGCGTAAATATGGAGACGCTTTTGAGCCGGTTATCCACCTCTTTTGGACGCGTGATACCCGCAACAATTTTCGTATACCTTCAAGCGGGTATCGCACACGACTTTTTGTAGATATTGATCCAGGTGGTGACAATCAGTATTGGCGGCTTGGTTTTAACCATCGTCACTACTTCAATGTGTGGGAGCGCTTTAACCATGTGTTTATGATGGGCTTAAGGGCGGAGACGATTGCTTCGTTTGATAGTGATGATGAAGTTCCAATTTACAATCGTATGTTCTTGGGCGGTCCTCGGTCGATTAGGGGTATTGAGTATCGTAATGTCTCGCCGATGGTTGAGCGTGGTCGCCAAGGTTCAGGGGATTACAGTCCGTGGGGTGGTCAGACGCTATTTTGTATGAATTTTGAGTACACCATCCCGATTTTCAGTCTCTTGCGTTTGTCGGTGTTTAGTGATTTAGGTTCGGTTGGTGAGGATGAGTTTGATCTCGACTTTTCCCATACATTTGCCTGGACGGTGGGTGTGGGAGTCAGATTTGATTTGCCGATGTTTCCAATTCGGCTCGACTTTGCTACGCCTATCGAAAAGCCAGACAATGCTGAGAAGGAGGTCTTCTCGTTTACCGTTGGCTACGATTTTTAAAGGTTGGCAAAATTTAAGGAGGGATGATGAAAGCGTATTTAACATTAATTACTACTATTGCGCTTACAACTTTAAGTGCGTTTGCGGAACTTAAGATTGGAGTTGTGGATATGGCAATACTTATCCGCAATCATCGTGATTATGAGCGCAATGAAAAGCTACTTGAGTCTACCGATCGTGACTACAAAGAAAAGCTTGAAGCAATCAAGAAAGAGGGCGACAAATTGCAATCGGACGGCAAGCGCTATGTTGAGCAGATGCGCAATCCTATGCTTACCGACAAATCCAAGGCCGAAGCGGAGAAGAATATAGCGCAAATTCAAGAAAGGCTTATGGAGATTGAGCAACGTTATCGTTCGAAAGCAATAAATTTTCAGCAAGAGCTTGCGGATTTGCAAGTGCGGCTTATGAAGGCGACGACCGACGAGCTTAAAAAGACAATTGATGAGTATGCCAATGAGCAAGGATATGATTTAATTTGTGATTCCAATGTGGCACTTTTTGCGAAGAAGTCAATTGATATTACGAACGAAATTCTAAGCAAGATGGGAGTGGATCCTAAAACTGCTAAGGGTAGGGAATTAACTAATGAAGGCAAGTGAACTCGCCTTAGCGCTCGGTGGTAAACTAGAGGGTGCGGATGTAGAAATTGTCGCCTGTGGTGGGCTTGAAGAGGCACGCGCAGGCGATTTAAGTTTCTGCAAAGATGTTAAACATATTGAACTCGTTAAGTCTACCAAGGCGAGTGCAGTTTTGCTGCCGCCTGATTGGGATAAAGGGGCGCCGTGCTCGATTATTCGAGTTGCAGATCCTAATCATGCGTGTATGGCGGCTGCGAAAATATTTGCGCCGCCCGAAGTAGTGCGTACGCCCAATGTGCATCCAACTGCCATTATTGATGAGTCGGTAGAGTTGGGCGAAGGCGTGCATATTGGTGCTTACACGATTATTGAAAAGGGTGCCAAGATTGGTAAAGGCGCAATTATTGAAGCGCAAGTATTTATTGGCGAGGGCTGTAAGGTCGGTGAGCGTACCCATATTTATCCGCAAGTTACTTTGCGTGAAGGTACGATTGTGGGTGCGGACTGCATCTTTCATTGTGGAGTTAGGTTGGGTGGTGATGGCTATGGCTTTAATAATGGACGGCGCGAAGATGGAACAGTATTTATTGAAAAGATTCCCCAACTCGGCATCGTGGAGATTGGTGATGGGGTGGAGATTGGCTCTAATACAACGATTGATCGCGCGCGGATTGGGCGTACTTATATTGGTCCTATGACCAAGATAGATAACTTGGTGCAAATAGGTCACAATGTTAAGGTCAAAGGGTATTCGGGCTTGATTGCTCAGTCGGGTGTTGCAGGTTCAACCGAGATTGGATATGGTTGTCTTATTTGGGCACAGGCGGGCATTTCAGGTCACATCAAGATTGCCGATGGAGTGCAAGTAGGTCCGCAAGCGGGCGTTCCACAGTCGTTAGATGGTTCGCAAAAATATGTGATTGGTACTCCTGCGGTTTCACTTAAAGACTTTGCGGCTATTTCCCTTACGCCTAAAATGATTATGAAGCTTAAGAGCGAAATAAAAGCTTTGAAATCCGAGTTGGAGAAAAAAGGATGAATGCATTTGACCTTGTAGTAGTCACAGCGGCCAATTCTGCGCAAGCGCGTGGCTATGAAGCACAACTTAAAGGTCGCAAGGGTTTTATGGTTGTTCCTGATCCTGGTGATAGACGGGTTGGGAGTTTGGGTGCAACCGTAAATGTTCTTAAACTACTTAAATGCAGTAAATCGAAGCGAGTTTTAATTTGTCACTCGGGTGGCGATGCGAAGCGCACGGTTGGATATGCAGCGTTAGGTAAGGCATTTGTTCCGATGCAAGATGGCCGTCCGCTTTTAGATCACATTATTGGGGAAATGTCCAAACTTCCTCCTAAGGCCGGCGTTACCATTTGTTGTGGTGATGTGATTCCATATCTTGATTACGCAAAGGTCCGTTTTTGGGATAAAGGAGTCACAGGAGTTGCGTATCCAGATGGTCCTTGGCAAGCGCGTCGACATGGAGTTTATGTCGCTAAAAAGTCGTCGTCTTTAAGTGAAGTTAAGGACTTTCTGCAAAAGCCAGAAGTGAAGCGTGGTAAGTTTCTTATAGACACGGGGATTATGTTTATTGATTGGATGACGGCAAACAAGATGCGGACGTTGCCAATTGCGGGTGATATTTATGAGGAGTTTCCGAAATTGCTCTTAAATGGATTTGCCAAATTTTCGGTTTCCGTTGTTCCCAACTGCGAGTTTTTCCATATTGGGAGCAATCGTGAGCTTTTAAAGCTACTTGGCAAGGATGGCAAAGTTATTGATGGTGTAGAGGGCAATGAGCTTGAGCTTAAGGGAGATAATATCGTAACTAATGTGCCTGCGGAGTATGGCAAGATCAAACTTGCAAAAGGTGAGTGCTTGACGGGCTTACCATTAGGCGAAGACAAGTGGTTTTATCTTAAGTATTTGGTAGATGATAACTTTAAGGATGATGGCAAGTGGGAGAAGTATGACTTAAGCGCCAAAATGCGCAAAGTAGATCACGAGCGCTTAGTTGCGTTAAGAAGCGCTGCAATCATTGAGAAGCCTTTAAGAATTGATCTTGCAGGAGGTTGGAGCGATACTCCGCCCATTTGCAATGAGTTAGGAGGCAAGGTGCTCAATGCTTCGGTTACCTTAAATGGTAAGCGACCTGTCAAGGCGATAGTTAAGCGCATCTCGGCAAACGAAGTTCGAGTTGAAAGCGTAGACTTGGGTAAGCGTGGAGTGCTTACAACGATGAAGGAGATTCGTGCAGCCAAAGATCCTCACGATTGGTGTGCCTTAGTTAAAAGTGCACTTACGGTGAGTGGTTATGATTTGCGCGAAGGTGGCCTTGATATTCGCATTTCGGCGGATGTCCCCAAGGGTAGCGGTATGGGTACGAGCTCTATTTTAGGAGCAGCTTTGATTGAGGCGCTACTTAAAGTTCGTCGTCCCCATGCGCGAGCGAGCGAGTTTTGGCGCGAAGTTTCCGAGCTTACCTTGTGTCTTGAAAAGGAGATGCGTACGGGAGGTGGTTGGCAAGATCAATTAGGTGCGCTCATTCCTGGGATTAAAATTGTCGAGTCCAAGCCAGGCATAGTTCAAAAGATTAAAGTGCGCCAAATCCCTGAAAGCGCCAAAGTCAAACTCGCTAAATTTCTGAAAGAGCGCGGGCTACTTTATTTTACTGGACAAAAGCGTATGGCGCGCAATGTCTTAAGAGGTGTGATTGGATTTTATCGGGAGAACCCCGACGGGATTGCGCGAGCGATCGTTCGTCGGCTCAAGGAAGACGCCGAGAGGGGATACAAGGCGATTTTGCATAGTGACTTTGACGGGCTTTGCGCAGCCATCAATGGATATTGGCTATCCAAGAAAGCCTTGGATCCCGGCAGTACCAATCCGCTTGTCGAATCCATTATTGCGCGAATGGCTCCTTGGACTCAGGCGGTGGAGCTTTGTGGTGCAGGAGGTGGTGGATTTATGTTTGTGATTGCGCGATCTAAGAGCGCGAAAGCCAAGATCGTCTCTGTATTCAAGGGGAAGCGCCGCTTCCGTTTTGGCGATTTTTATGATTTTGATATTGTTTAAAGGAGATAAAAGTGAAAGCAGATCTTATTGTAGCACTTGATGTTGATAATCGTGAAGAAGCCGTTGCCAAGATTAAGGCGATTGGTGATGCGGTTGGGTTTTATAAAATTGGATTGGAGTTATTTTCGGCAGAAGGTCCAGATGTAGTTAGGGCTGTAAAAGATCTTGGCAAGAAGGTGTTTTTGGATCTTAAACTTCACGATATTCCGCGTACGGTTGAGCGGGCGGTTAAGTCGGGTGCGAAACTTGGAGTGGATTTTATGACGATTCATTCGGTTGGTGGTAAGGCAATGATCAAAGCGGCTTCGGATGCGGCTAACGAGTTTGGCGCGATGGGGCCGAAGATTTTGGCAGTTACCGTATTAACTTCGCTTGATCAAAACGACCTTAACGATGTTGGGATTATCAATCGTACGCCTGCCGAGCAAGTGTTTGCAATGGCAAAGTTTGCGACCGACAATGGTGCGCATGGATTGGTTTGTTCACCCAAAGAAGTGGGCGCGCTTTCACGTGCGTTAAAGACGGGAACGCTATTCATCACGCCTGGGGTGAGGCCTGCGGGGTCGGCAGTGGGCGATCAAAAGCGAGTTGCCACTCCCGCTGAAGCAGTGCGTGATGGTGCGACTCATCTTGTAGTTGGTCGTCCAATTTTAGCTGCGGATAATCCAGTTGAGGCAGCGAAGGCAATTTTTGCAGAAATCGGCTAAAATGCCGCATCGATTCTATTCTTTAATACTTGCCAGCACACTGTCGCTTGCTGATGGTGAGCTTTGGAATAGTGGCGTTGAACATTACGAAAAAGGTGACGTTACTAATGCGCTACGAGTTCTAAGGCCACTTTTGACATCTAAAAGTCATGCGGCAAGAGCGGCAGCGATTGTTGCGAAAATTGAAAAAGATTTGGGCGAATTTGAGGCGGCGGCTATTTCTGCGCAAGTTGCTTTACGCGTCAATCCTAATGATGAAATTGCGATGCGTAATTTTGCTCGTGCGATTGATGGGATTAAAGCCAAACGTGAAAACGCACATATTGATGAAGTTCTTAAATCTTCCAATGGAAGTGATGCGGGAGCGAAGATGGAATGGGCGGTCAATGAAGCGCGTGCAGTGATGGATGAAGCTGGTACTTATCGTACGAATATAGCTGAAATTGCTGTTGCGAAGGCCGATAGTTTAGCAAAAAGGGCGGAGATATTGACGGATAGTTGGATACCTCTACGTGAGGCGATTGCGAGCTCCGTTACCAATGAGGAGCAAGCAGCGACCATTTTGGTTCAACTTGATAATGCGAAAGCCAAGACGGCTAAAGCGAGCAAAGAGCTTGCCGACATGGATGGTGAGGCGTATGCGACGATGAATGAAGTAGAGCATGATTTTAATCGATTCCTTAAGTTGGTGGCAATGCCTCCACAAGCGATGGCGCTTGATGAAACTATGCAGTCCAATGCTTGGCAGGATGTTGAAGCGATTAATGGTCGTACGTGGCAGTCGGAAGCGTTGGAATATACGCGAGCGTTTCGTTCAAAGTTTCCAGCTTGGGTGAGAGCATACGAAGCCGAAGCGCAGGCTGACACCAATTGTCCGCCTTTTACTGCTGAAGATCAAGCGAAAATCTCGGCATTGGCAACGGAGTTAGAAAAGTTGCAATTAGCTTGCGTTGAAAAGTGTGTTCCTGCGAGCCAAGAGTCAGCGCTTGAAATAATTGCCAAGATCCGTGAACTTTTGCCAAAGGGCAAAGGAGGTGGTGGGGCAACTGCGAGTGGCAAGTTAGAGAATAAGCACGATAATGCTCCTAAAGAGTCGCCCAAACAGGATGAGAGTAAGGATAATACCACTGAGCAGTCAAGTGAGAGCGAAAGTGAGGATGAGGCGGATAATCAGGCGAAAGAGGAGTCTGCGGTTAGTGAGGCGGAAAAGTCTGAAAGCGAAGAAGATAGAGATATTGATGCTACTTTGCGGAAAGCGCAAGAACGCAATGACGAGCACGAAGCGGACAAGAAAGCACGAATGCGTAAAGCACCATTGCCACCAAACGAAAGGGATTGGTAATGAAAGTTGTAGTGGCTTGTGGAGGAACTGGCGGACATGCATATCCTGGGCTTGCTGTAGCCGAGGAATTGCGCCAAAGGGGCAATGAAGTTGTAGTTTGGGATTCGGGACGGGATATTGAGTCCAATGTGATGAAGCGTTGGGAGGGGACGGTGTTTTCAACGGGCGCGAAGCAAATCGCATTAAAGAATGTGTTTTTGATTTGGCGATCATTGGTTCGTTGTCGCAAAGAGCTTAAGCGCAATCGGTGTGATGTGATGTTAGCGATGGGCAGCTACTCGAGTTTGCCACCAGTTATTGCTGCCCGCAGTTTGGGTATAAAAGTTGTTTTACATGAAGCGAATGCTGTTCCTGGTAAAGCGGTTGAGTTTCTTTCACGCTTTGCGGATTGTGTTGCACTTAGCTTTTCGATGGCAGCGGAGTATTTTACTAGGGTTAAGAGTGTGCTTACGGGACTTCCTGTTAGGTCGGAGATTGCAAAAGGGACACGTTTTCCATTTATTCCCAAAGATGCGTTTGTCATTTTTGTAACTGGTGGTTCGCAAGGTGCGCATGCAGTTAATATGTTAGTTAAAGATGCACTTAAATTGCTAAAGCAAGAGTTGGATAGTCGAGGAAATGCGCGTAAGCTTTATGTGATTCATCAAACTGGGGCACGGGACGAAGGCCCAGTGAAAAGTGGTTATGCGCATATTCAATTGCCTTCACGTGTACATGCATTTGAGCGCGAGATGGACAATGCATTTGCGAGTGCGGATATCGTAATTGCACGTGCAGGTGCCTCTACTTGCTTTGAGCTTGCTATTTGTGGTAAGCCGTCAATTTTAATTCCTTTGCCGAGTGCAATGCGCAATCATCAGCACTTTAATGCTGAAGCGTTTGTTGCAAGTGGAGCAGCGATTGAGTGCGTTCAGGCGCGACTCACTCCGCGTTCACTTTGCCGTCAGCTTTTGTATCTTTACGATCATCCTGAACGTTGTGCGGCCATGGCGGAGAAAATTCGCACATTAGCTTCGGATGATGCCGCTAAGCGCGTAGCTGACCTTGTTTGCTCGTTTAAACAGTGAATTTGTATGTGCATTTCCCGTTTTGTCGTAGGAAGTGTGCGTATTGCTCGCTCTATTCCAAGGTGGGTGTAGATGTAGATGCGCGTAAAACATATGTTCAAACTTTAGTTGAACGCGCACGAGGAAATTATGCGACATGTTATTTTGGGGGTGGGTCGCCTGCGCTTTGCGATTTAAAGCCGCTATTTAAGGTTATTAAAGCAAAGGAGTGGACGGTTGAGCTTCACCCCTTGGATGTCCATGAGGAGCTACTAAAGACACTTAAAGCGGGAGGAGTAAATCGCATCTCGATTGGCGTACAGTCGATGGAAGATGATGTTTTAGCGGCAATGGGTCGTGGGTATACTTTTGCTGAAGCAACAACGGCTTTTAAGTTAGTTAAAAGGTACTTTGAAAATGTAGGGATAGATATAATAGTTGGTTATCCTAAGAGTCAAGATGAAAATTGGGCACTAATTGAATCGTGGGGAATTAAGCATTGTTCGGTATATGCGCTTGAAAATACGCGTAAGTTAAAAGACGTAGTTGATGATGAGCGAGTAATGGATAGAATTAGGTGCGCAAAGGTGGCGCTTGAACAAATGGGACTTAAGCGATATGAGATTTCGAATTATGCGAGGCCAGGATGGGAATGTAAGCATAATTTGGCAGTATGGAGAGGAGAGGATTATTTGGGATTGGGTGAGGGTGCGTATGGACGGATAGGGCGCATGCGTACGCCATCGGGTGAGCGACTTTCAAAGTTGCGTGATGAGAAGGAGCGAGCACTGTTTCGGTTAAGAACGAGGGAGGGAATCGCAACAAAGAAATTTCGTGAGTGGGACCAAGTGTTGGAACGATATTCTAAAGAGGGTTTAATTACGCGTAAAGGTGATATTTATTGCCTTACTGAGCGAGGGGCAGAGGTCTGCGATACTATCCTTGCAGATCTCGTTTAACTTGGAGCCGGGAGAGGGATTCGAACCCCCGTGTCTTTAAAGGATCCTGATTACAAATCAGGCGTAGTCGACCACTGTACCATCCCGGCAAGTGGTGTGTAGTATATCAAATATTCTTCCGTTTGTGTTTAATAGATTTTACTCTTTAAACTACCATAGTCTTGTTATTATTGGACTATGACTGTACGTTGCTCGTAGTGTCCAGGTTGCCAAACTTGAACTTCCTTGCCATTGGCATCAATTTGCTTTACATACTTGCCCTCAACCCAAACTTGTTCTACCTTGGTAACTGGCGTTACCGTTTGGCTGATAATTACCGGTGTGGTGACAACCGGCGTGGTTACTATAGGAGTGGTAACAATCGAGTCATAAACAATTCCGCCTACGAGACCACCGAAAAATCCCGGCCAGAAATGGCTACCTCCACGTCCCCAACCATTATGATGGTGAATATGATGAACGGGATGAGCATGATGAACTCTATGATGACCGCCTCTTCCACCATGCGGTGCTGCGTTTACCATTCCTGCTGACATTACCGCAACTAAGGCGGCTACGATTAACTTTTTCATTGTTTTCCTTTCTGCCTGATTTGGCCTTTCATCAAGGTTAGGGGGCTATGTAGGAAGAATCTGACAAAATAAGTAAAGGAGGCGGGTATTGCCCCGCCCCCTTGTTGGACAACTTGAGTTAGCGATTATGCCTGAGCAAAGAGATAAACTCTCTTTTCAATCGTAATTGCTTCACCCGCCTGAGTCGTCTTTTCAATACGGAACTTCACGACCGAGTCGTTCGCCGCCCACTGTGCGTCAGTGTACTCCGAATCGACAGGCCAGAAGCCGTCATCCGCAACCATCACCGTATCGCTTGAGGTTGCACCTAC
>JAZRVL010000021.1:0-22199 GCA_045599105.1 Kiritimatiellia bacterium | reverse complement strand
GAAGTGCTTGATAATCGCGGAGAAGGATCGGGTAATCTCGTTTTCAACGAGTCCATTCGGCCCGATATTGGAAAAATTTCTTTCCTGAGCGACGGCGGCGCGAGGGCGGTTGGTCGGTGTCGATTTCGCTTAAGGCGGGCGGTGAAGCGATTGCGATGGCGAGAAAAGCGCTGGAAGAGCGTATTAGGGTCGGGAGTAAGCTTACGGAGATAACTGCCAAGCTCGATATTGTCGCAAGTCCCAGCGAAGACGGCAGCTCCCTTACCTTCGCCATCGCTCCGATAGAAGGTCGTGAGGCGTTTATAATGGTTCGGCTGTAAGGCGCGAGAAGGCGAGAAAAGTCGTTTCGGATGTTTGGGGATATGTTTTGTTGCGCTCGTGGACACGCCCGCAAGAGGTGCGATTTATTATTGGGCTCTGGTGGCTGGTAAAGTGAAGGTGGGGTGGAATTGACCAATTAGGTGAGAATGTGCTATACTTTAGAGCAAACAAAGGATTTATTGCGATATAATCCGACGATTGGTAAAATGCTGATTGATTATAAAAGCTGCAAAGAGCGGTTTGGGTCGCCGTATCAGATTGAGAAGGCAGTCATGGATGGGCGTCTTTTCAAGATGGATGCCGGAGTCTATTCTGATACGGGCGAAGAGAGTGAAATCGAAGTGTTGCTTGCACGTTATCCGAGGGCCGTAGTTTCATTTGAAAGCGCTTATTATTACTATGATATGACGGATTATGTCCCGGAAAAGTATGCGCTGGTTACGGGCAACCATAGCCGACTCATCCAGGATGACAGAATTCGCCAGTTCTTTGTTCCAGAGGATGTTCTCGATGTTGGGAAGACAGAGCTCGATTATGATGGTGCGAGGATTCGAATTTATGACTTGGAGCGACTGCTGATTGAGACGGCGCGGATGAAGAACCGAATGCCGAACGACCAGTACAAGGAGGTCGTAGGGTTCTTTCGTCGAGAGCGAGACAAACTTGATGCGTCGAAATTTCCAGAGTACCTAGAGCGGTTTCCGCACCGAGATCGCATCATGGGTATCATTGACGAGGAGGTGTATTGATGTTGTCGTTGAGAGAACAGATTGATGAGCTGCGCAAGCAAGGTTACGGTGCCGATACTGCACAGGCGAAGGTCGTGCATGACGTTGTTCTTTTGGCCATGCATCGCAGTGGATTTAAGTCCAACAGCACGATCAAGGGCGGTGTTGTCATGAGCTCTTTGACCGGCGATGTGCGTCGTGCGACGATGGACATGGACATAGATTTTATCCGTTACTCGCTCGGCAAGCCGTCTGTTGCAAGATTTGTCCGAAGACTTGCGATGGCGATTCCCGAAGTGGAACTCAAAATGGTCGGTGAACCGGTTGAGCTGAAGCACGAGGATTATCGTGGCAAGAGAATCTACCTTGCGGTAAAGGATGCTTCGGTGTCACGCTGGATTCGGACAAAAGTTGATATTGGAGTACATACGCGAGAGACGCTTGCGCAAGTAGGCTTCTCGTTTGAAATGGTGGCCGGATCGGAGACTGCCGAACTTCAGGCTAATTCGGCTGAGCAGATGTTTGCGGAGAAACTCCTCAGCCTACTTCGTCATGGCGTGAACACGAATCGTCCGAAGGACATTTTTGACATGTACTACCTGCGGGAGCGGGTTGGTGTGCGAAAGTTGAAGAAATATGTTTCGGAACTTGTCTATGCGAGTTCGCGTTGCCGAGTGAAGGATCATGCTGCGCTGATGCGGTCCGTTCGGTTGGTTTTCGGTATGAGGACCTTCGGGTTGAAGTTGCGGAAGACGCGAGTCAATTGGCTGGGCATCTCGCCAACGGAAGTTTTGGGCGAATTGGTTGCGTTCTTGGAGAAACTTGCATGATGTATTTCATTTCCGATCAGTACTTCGTGCCACTATCCGATGCTCAGCTATTCGCAGGCACGGCGTGACTACCTCGCGGCGCGAGGGCGGTTGGTCGGTGTCGATTTCGCTTAAGGCGGGTAGCGAAGAGATTGCGATGGCGAGAAAAGCGCTGGAAGAGCGTATTAGAGTCGGAAGTAAGCTTACGGAGATAACCGCCAAGCCCGATATTGTCGCAAATCCCAGCGAAGACGGCAGCTCCCTTACCTTCACCATCGCCCCGATAGAAGGTCGTGAGGCGTTTATAATGGTTCGGCTATAAGGCGCGTATTCGAGCGTCGCTTTCGAGTTGGGAATGACACTTGTTGGCGTGGACTTGATTGCAAGTTGAAGAATATGATACAATACTCGCCAGTTAAAGGGGTGAGATTTTAGAAAAATATGATTTCATCCCCCTTATCCTATGGGTTTATTGGAGGGTTGGCATGAAGATATATGCGAGAGAGTTTTATTTGCAGAAGCTTCGTCCATTTTATAAGACAGATTTGATAAAGGTTATTTGTGGTATTAGACGGTGCGGGAAGTCGTGCTTGATGTTGTCGATAATTGAAGAGCTCAAAAACGCTGGTGTTGATGAAAAAGATATCATATACCTTAATCTCGACAAGCGTGGTTATCGAAGTGTAAAGACGCCCGATCAATTGGAGAGAGTAATTGATGAATCCATTCACGGAGCGGGGTATAAGTATCTTTTCATTGACGAGGTGCAGAATGTCGTTGGATTCGAAGCGGTTGTAAATGCTTTCCGAGAGGAGGGGAATTGTTCAATTTTCATTACCGGATCCAATTCGTATTTGTTGAGTGGAGAATTGTCCACTAAGTTGACCGGTCGTTACATTGAGGTGGAATTGTGGACGCTTTCGTTTTACGAGTATCTGGATATGAAGCGATTTCTTGGCAAGGAAATAAAGACGAATCTGTCGGAAGAGTTTACGAATTACATTCGGGTTGGTGGATTCCCCAAGGTCGTTGAGTTTGATGATGTCGAGGTAGGATTGGAGTATGTACGGAATGTAATTGAGCAAATTATGGTGAAAGACGTTCGGCGGCGTAATAAGATTCGCAATCGTTCGGCGTTTGAAAAAGTGCGCACGTATTTTATCAACAACTTCGGAAGCCCAGTTTCGCTTGATAACTTGGTGAATTATCTTGCCGCAGAGGAACATTTGAAAATAAAGCGAGAAACCCTCTCTCGGTATTTGCGCATTTTAGAGGATGCCAAGATTCTGTATCGTTGTTCGCGCTTTGATCTTAAATCGAAGAAATCGCTGATGGGAGAAGGGAAATACTATCTAGCTGATACCAGTATTTATTTTGCTTCCAATACCGATGGACGCATTAATTACGGACCGGTCTTGGAAAATTTGCTGTATGTTTACTTGCGCAGTCGTGATTATAAGGTTTCCGTCGGACGTATTGGCGAGGTCGAGTGCGACTTCATTGCCCGAAAGAACGGAGCGTATGCTTATGTTCAAGTTGCCATGACTATTTTAAATGACAAGAGTACTGAAGAACGCGAATATCGTCCATTCGGGAAGATTCGCGACAACTATCCAAAATATTTATTTACGCTTGATCCGCTTGTTCAAGAGCGTGATGGCGTTCATCATATGAAACTACTTGATTTTATGGCAATGGGTGGTGAATTGGGCCGCAATGCGTTTTATCAAGTCGGCGTAGGGAAGTAAGCTTACGGAGATAACCGCCAAGCCCGATATTGTCGCAAGCCCCAACGAGGACGGCAGTTCCCTTACCTTCACCATCGCCCCGATAGAAGGCCATGAAGCGTTTATAATGGTTCGGCTATAAGGCGCGAGAAGGCGAAGAAGATTAAGAGCGTAACGATTGCGGATGGAGTTACGAAGATGGGGAAGTAGTTGTAGGTTGTAGTTGTAGTTGGAGAATGGGTTGGATGGAATAGTTGGAGGTGAAGGTGAAGTTGTCTAATTGGTAGTGAATTTGGTATAATACCCATTCAATTTCATGAAGTTGGAGAGATTTGATGTTTAAAGCAGTGTCTAACAAGGTGGCGTTTCCTAAGATGGAGGAGAATATTCTCGCGTTTTGGGAGAAGAACTCTACATTTGCGAAGTCGTTAAAGAAGAACGAGGGCAAGGAGCGTTATAAGTTTTATGATGGACCTCCTTTTGCAACGGGTTTGCCACATTATGGACATTTGCTTGCAGGTACGATTAAGGATATTGTTCCACGCTATCAGACGATGCGAGGTAAGTATGTCGAGCGTCGTTTTGGCTGGGATACTCATGGCCTTCCAATTGAAGCTATCGCCCAAGACGAGCTCCAAGTAGCTGGCGCACCTGAAATCAAGGCGCTGGGGATTGATAAGTTCAATGAGCACTGTCGCTCAAAGGTTTTGAAATATGTTTCCGAATGGCGCAAGACGGTGACGCGTATGGGTCGTTGGGTTGATTTTGATCACGACTACAAGACGATGAACCCCGACTTCATGGAGACGATTTGGTGGGTATTTAAGGAACTTTGGAAGCAAGGTAGAGTTTACAAGTCCCATCGGATTATGCCGTATAGTTGGAAGCTTTCAACTCCGCTTTCAAACTTTGAGGCGGGTTCAAACTATAAGGACGTTCAGGATCCCACCGTGACGTGTCGTGTTAAAGTGACGAAAGTTGAGGTTGAGAGGTTGAGGGAGAAGGTTGAGGGAGGAGATGTCTATTTACTCATTTGGACGACGACGCCTTGGACGTTGCCAGAGAACTTGATGATTTGCGCGGGCGCCAAGATTGATTATGTGGTTGTACGTGATTTAACTGATGAGAAGCATCCTTGTTATGTGATGGCAGAAGCGCGGCTTTCTACTATCTTCAAAAAGAGCGAGCAGTATGAACTGGTTGCGAAAATGAAGGGTACGGAACTTAAGGGCTGGGAATATGAGCCGCTTTTCCCGTACTTTGCCGATAAGAAATCGGAGGGTGCTTTCCGTGTTCTTAATGACGATTATGTGACGACGGATGATGGCGTAGGGCTTGTTCATATCGCACCTGCCTATGGTGAGGACGACTTTAGGGTTTGCAAAGAAGCGGGGATGAATGCGATTGTCGATCCGCTTGATTCGGCTTGTGCGTTCACGAAAGAGATTCCCGAATATGCGGGGCGCTTCTGCAAGGATTGCGACAAGGATATCATTAAGCGCCTTAAAGCTGAGGGCAAGCTCGTTCATCAAGCGACAATTACTCACTCGTATCCTTTCTGCGATCGCACCGATACGCCACTTATCTATCGCGCCATCGACGCATGGTACGTGAAGGTGGAGGACCTTCATGATCGCCTTGCGAAGAATAATGCTTTAGTTCATTGGACGCCAGATTATGTCGGCGAGAAGCGCTTTGGCAATTGGCTTGAAGAAGCGCGGGATTGGAATATTTCGCGTAATCGCTTTTGGGGTAGCTGCATCCCAGTGTGGATTAATGATAGCGATCCTAATGATATGATTTGCGTGGGATCGATCAAGGAGTTGGAGGAGCTTTCGGGTGAGAAGGTGACGGACTTGCACAAGCACTTTGTGGACAAGATTGTCATCAAGAAAGATGGCAAAACCTATCATCGTACGCCAGAAGTTTTAGATTGCTGGTTTGAATCAGGATCGATGCCGTATGCTCAACAGCACTATATGGGCAATGGCGATTTCAAGGACTATTTCCCGGCTGACTTTATCGCCGAGGGACTTGATCAAACGCGGGGTTGGTTTTATACGCTTATGGTTTTGGGCACGTGCCTTTTCGATCAAAGTCCATATAAGAATGTCATCGTCAACGGACTCGTTTTGGCGGAAGACGGCAAGAAGATGAGTAAGCGGCTTAAAAACTATCCCGATCCGACGAAGATGCTTGATACGTACGGGGCGGACGCAATTCGCCTGTATATGATTTATTCGCCGGTTGTGAAGGCGGAGTCTTTGAAGTTTTCCGAAAAGGGTGTCCAGCAGTTGATGCGCGATCTTTTAATCCCGTGGTGGAACGCGTACTCCTTCTTTGTGACTTACGCAAACGTGGATGGCTTTAATGACGCTGAAGTCGTTTATCCCGAGTCGGACAATGTGCTTGATAAATGGATTGTCTCTTCGATGGAGAGTTTGATTCACGATGTTATGGCGGCGATGGATGTTTATGATTTACAAAAGTCGGTAAGGCCATTCGTCAAGTTTGTAGAGGATCTCACCAATTGGTATATTCGCCGCTCACGTCGGCGTTTTTGGAAGTCGACGAATGATGGCGACAAGCTTTGTGCGTATCGGACACTTCGCTATGTGCTCGTACAGCTCTCCAAGGTCGCAGCTCCTTTCACCCCGTTCATTGCCGAGGAGATTTATACCAATTTGAAGGGTGCGAGCGATCCCGAGTCGGTGCATCTTTGTGATTTTCCGACGGCGAATGATGCGGCGCGTCAAAGCGAGCTTGAAAAGGCGATGGCAGATGTGCAGACGGTGGTTGAGCTTGGACGTCGGCTTAGGGCGGACAGCGACCTTAAAGTTCGTCAGCCACTCGCATCAATCAAAATTGCGGGTTGTGATATCAAGGGACTTGATGAGCTAATTCTTGATGAACTTAACATCAAAAAGGTTGAGCCCATCAAGGATGAGACGGAGCTTTGCGACATCTCCTTTAAGGCAAACTTCAAGACGCTGGGCAAGAAGTGCGGGCCTAAAATGAAAGCGGTTGCCTCCGCAATTGCCGAGCTTAAGTCATTTACGAGTCCAATGATGATTGAGGGCGTTGAAATTACTGATGAGGACGTTTTAATTACGCGCTCTTCCAAGCCCGGATTGATTGTCGCTTCGCTAGGATCGATCGTGGTTGGTTTGGAGACGGCTTTAACGCCGGAACTTATCGCCGAGGGCAATGCGCGTGAAGCGGTAAGTCACATCCAATCGATGCGTAAGGAAGCGGACTTTGAAGTTACCCAAAGAATTACGATTGCGATTAAGACCGATGAAGAAATGAAAGCGGCCTTGGAGAAATATTTGGATTATGTCAAGAGCGAGACGCTTGCACTGGCAATTGACATCACCCTTGGTACGGGTGAAATCGAACTTAACGGGCATAAAACTCAAATTGAAGTAAAGAAGGCCTAATAAATATGCGCACGTTGCCATTCACTAAAGAGAAATTAGAGGAAATAGCCGCAAGTTATCCGACGCCTTTTCATATTTACGATGCTAAGGCAATTAGGGCGAATGCAAAGCGGCTTAAAAAGGCGTTTTCGTGGAACAAGGGCTTTAGGGAATATTTTGCGGTCAAGGCCGCGCCTAATCCTGAGCTCATGAAGATATTAAAAGAGTTCGACTTTGGTTCGGATTGTTCGTCGATGGCGGAGTTGGTGTTGGCCGAACGTGTGGGAAATGTCGGCGAAAAGATTATGTTTACCTCTAATGATACGCCAGCGGAAGAGTTCAAGAAGGCGTATGAATTGGGGGCGATTATCAATCTTGATGATATTACGCACTGGGATTATTTGATGGAAGCTTTATCTGGCAAGGTGCCGGAAGTGATGTGCTGCCGTTACAATCCAGGCCCGCTCAAAGGTGGCAATGCCATCATCGGCAAGCCCGAAGAGGCGAAGTATGGTTTTACTCGCGAGCAGCTTTTTGAGTGCTATCGCAAGATGAAAGCAGCCGGCGTAAAGCGCTTTGGTTTGCATACGATGGTTGCTTCAAACGAATTAGATCCCGAGTACATTATTGATACTGCGAAGCTTCTTTTTGATCTTGTAGCCGACATTTCGCACGATGTGGGGATTGATTTCGAATTTGTGAATATCGGAGGCGGTATCGGCATTCCTTACAAGCCCGATCAAGTTGCGATGGATTTAGAGCGCGTGGGCGAGGGGATACGCAAGGGCTATGAGGATATCGTAGTTATGCGCGGATTGAAACCAATTAAACTTTATATGGAGTGTGGACGTTGCATTACAGGTCCTTATGGTTATTTGGTCGCCCGTGTTCGGCACATTAAAAATACTTATCGGCTTTATGCGGGGCTGGATGCGTGCATGGCAAACTTGATGCGCCCAGCATTGTATGGGGCGTATCATGAAATTGTAGTTCCAGGCAAGGAGCTGAGTAGCGAAACTTCGATTTATGATGTTACGGGCTCGCTTTGCGAAAACAACGATAAGTTTGCGATTCAGCGCGTGTTACCAGTTTTAGAGCGTGGAGATATCGTGGTTATTTGCGATGCAGGGGCGCATGGGCATGCGATGGGCTTTCAATACAATGGCAAACTTCGTAGCGCTGAGCTACTTTTGGAGGAGAATGGAAAGGTGCGTTTGATTCGTCGAGCGGAAACTCTTGATGATTACTTTGCGACACTTGTTCCTGAAAAGTGATATAATACGCAAGTTTTTTTGAAAGGAAAATATTATGAAATTAGCTGATCTCAAAGGTAAAACTGTGGCCGTGTGTGTTTCGGGCGGGCTTGATTCCAAGACTATTTGTTGCGTTCTTAAAGACGCAGGCGTAAAGGTCAAGGCGTTCTCCGCCAATGTCGGTCAGCCCGACGAAAAGAATATTAACGATATTAAGCGCAAGATGGCACCGACGGGAGTCGTAACTAAGATTGTGGATGTGACCAAAGAGATGGCAGATATCTGCTTTGAGACTGTGAAGTGCCAAGCGATGTATGACGGTGGATATTGGAATTCAACGGGTATTGCGCGGGCAGTTACCGTGCAAAAACTTTTGCCAGAGATGAAGAAGGCGGGTTGCACGGTGCTCGTTCATGGAGCGACTGGTCGTGGTAATGATCAGATGCGCTTTGAACGTTACACCAATGTGCTTGCACCTTCTTTTGGAGTTTATGCGCCTTGGCGTGATGCGGAGCTTTTAAAGAAGTTTCCTGGGCGTACGGAGATGGTCGAGTTTCTCGCCAAGCGTGGAATCGTAGCTTTCGTGGGAACAAAGAAGAAATATTCAACTGACGCAAACCTTGCAGGATTGAGTCACGAGGCCGAGGATTTGGAGTCGATGGAGACTTCCATGCGTATTGTTAAGCCTACGATGGGCGTTTGGCCAGAAGATGCACCAAACAAGGTTGAAAAGGTCGTCTTGAGGTTTGAAAAAGGTCGTTGCGTGGCAGTCAACGGCAAGAAGCTTTCGCCCTACAAGACAATGCTTGAGCTTAATAAGATTGGCGGACGCAATGGTGTTGGGATGAAGCATGCGCTTGAAAACCGCATTATTGGCACTAAGAGCCGTGGAGTTTATGAAGCGCCAGGAATGGAAGTCCTTTCGTGGGGACTTAAGTATATTTACGAAGGTCTCATGGACCGCAGATCGACCAAGCTCTTTAATGAGCTTTCGAAGTTTGTTAGCGATCAGATTTATGATGGACGTTGGTTTGATCCAGCGACACAAGCAGCGCGTGCTGCAATTCAGGTTTGGGCAGATAAGGCGACGGCAGAAATCACACTTGGACTTTATAAGGGCAACATCTTCTTTGAGTCGCTCAAAGGTCTTAAGTCGACGATTTATAACGAAGCCGACAGCTCAATGGAGGCGTCCAACGGACTCAATCCGCATAGCTCACAGGGCTTTGCAGAGATTCAATCGGTAGAAGCGAAGATGCTCGCAAAAGCAGGTCAGATTAAGGCATAATGAGTAAGAAGAACGAGAAAGTCGAAAAGCCAGTAGAAAAGACGGCAGACAATCCGCAAGAAAGCCCAGCAGAAAAGGTGCAGGAAAAAGCGGAAGAGGCGAAAAAAACAGTCGAGCCAGACTGGAAGGAGCTTTATGCACGCACTTTGGCCGACTTCGATAACTACAAGAAGCGGGCGGTGCGTGATCGCGAGGAGACGTATCGCTTTGTGCAAAGCGAGGTAATTCTTTCGGAGCTTCCTGCAGTAGACAATCTTGATCTTGCGCTTAAGAACGCGAAGAACCCTGAAGACGAGTTCGTTAAGGGGGTGAAACTCGTTTACGATACTTTGCTAAAGGCGCTCGCAGATCACGGAGCAAAGCCGATGGAGGATTTGGTGGGCAAGGATTTGGACCCCAATCTTCACGAAGCAATTGCGACTTTGCCGAATGAGGAGGTCGCTGAGGGCAAGATTGCGACAGTTGTCAAAACAGGGTGGATGCTCAACGATCGTTTGCTTAGGGCGGCGCAAGTGGTGGTAAGCTCGGGAAAGAAGGCATAAGATGGCAGAGAAACGCGATTATTACGAAGTATTGGGTGTGAGTAAAAGCGCCTCGGCGGACGAGATAAAGTCGGCCTATCGTAAGCTCGCGATGAAGTATCATCCCGATCGCAATCCCGACAATCCACAAGCCAAAGAGAAGTTTACTGAAGTTTCTGAGGCGTATGAGGTTCTTTCCAATCCCGAGAAGCGTCAGCGTTACGATCAGTTTGGTCATCAAGGTGTTAACTTCGGGCCTGGTGGGTTCGACTTTGGGCGTGACTTCTCGCACTTCCAAGATGTGGATTTGGGCGATATTCTAAACTCCTTCTTTGGTGGTGGATCGTCGTTTGGCGGAGGGTTTTCGTCATTCTTCGGTGGTGGACGGCGCGAGCGTAGAGTTGATCCTAATGCACCTCGGCGTGGGGACGATATGACGTTTCGGTTGGATATTGATTTTGACGAAGCGATATTTGGCAGTAAGCGGACGATAGACCTTACCTTGCCGAGCGAATGTCCTGATTGTCATGGGAGCGGAGCGGCAAATGGCTCAAAAAGGACGACGTGTCGTACTTGCGGAGGTGCTGGAGTAGTAATCGGGGGAAGTGGGTTCTTTCAAGTGCGTCAGACGTGTCCTACTTGCGCAGGTGAGGGCTCGATAATCGAAAAGCCGTGCAAGCGTTGTCATGGATCGGGTCAGGTTACGACGCCTCAGCATATTGAGCTTAAAATACCAGCGGGGGTTGATTCGGGTTCACGGCTTCGGCTTTCGGGCAAGGGTGCGGGTGGACTTCGTGGAGGAGAGGCGGGAGATCTTTATGTACTTATCGGAGTTAAGCCGAGTGAGATTTTTGAACGTGATGGATTAGATCTTGGAGTAACAATTCCAGTTTCTCCAATTTTGGCTGCGTTAGGTGGGACAATTGCTGTTCCCACTCCAGAGGGCGAAGCGGAGCTTAAGATTCCTGCGGGGACGGCAAACGGTAAGGTTTTTCGTTTGCGTGGCAAGGGCGTTCCCTCGATTCGGGGCGGGGCGCATGGAGATTTGGATGTGCGTATTGTCTTTGAAGTCCCAGTTGGACTTGATCGTAAGCAACGTGGCGCACTTGAGGAGTTTCAATCGGTGGTGTCGGAAAATACTTTTCCCGAAGCGAAGGCCTTTGCTAAACGGGTCAAAGTGTTTTTCTCGCATCGCGATAGTTTGCGTAAATAAGCATCTGTGGTGGAATGGCAGACACGCGGGATTTAGGTTCCCGTACCGCAAGGTGTGTGGGTTCAAGTCCCACCAGATGCACCAAAATATGGTATAATCCCCATATATGAGGTTTGATGAGTTAAAGATTCGCTTGGGAATATTGGGGGCAAGTTTGGCTGCGCTCTTAATTGGTTTTCATACTCTTATTTTGGAGCATGCACCATCGGTCTTTAACGACAAGCAAGAAGATATGTCGTTTGCGTGGTTCGTGCCGATTTTCTCGCTTTATGTTTTGTGGGTAGAGCGCAAAAAGATTGTTGCTTCAATTGGAAATCCCAGTTGGCTTGGGCTTTTGGCGATTTTGCCGTTTCTATTTATGGGGTTTTTGGGTGTACGTGGTATTCAGGTTCGTTTTGAGGTAGTCGCTTTTGCAGGACTTTTAGTAACTATTCCTTGGGCAATTTTCGGTTCAAGGATGATGAAGCAAATGCTTTTCCCAGCAGGTTTTTTGCTTTTTTGCATTCCGCTTGCGACATTCTTGGATATTATTACAGTGCATCTTCGCCTCGTTGCCACCTCAACGGCGTTTGCGATTTTAAAAGGGTGTGGAGCTGCTGTCGTGCAAGTTGGGACAATGATTTCGGCGACTGATGGCTCGTTTGGGATTGATGTTGCAGCTCCTTGCTCGGGCTTAAGGTCAATCTTCGCTTTGATGGCACTCACTGCAGGATACGCTTATTTTAATCAACGTACATGGCTTAAAAGGGCGATTCTTTTCGCGTTATCAGTTCCGATTGCGATTATTGGCAATGTGATGCGGATTTTGACGATTTGCGCAGTGGGAACGTATGCTTCTTCAGAGTTTGCGACGGGATTTTATCACGACTATTCGGGATATATTGTTTTTATTGTGGCTATTTTGCTGATGATTGGCGCAGGCGGGGTGTTGAGTAAGATAGGAGAGAAATGAAAACATTGCTCATTCCTATTTTGACGGCAATTGTCGTTATGACTGCAATGGTGTTTTTGGCGCTAACGCCCGATGTGACGGTGTGTGAGGCGCCAGTAGTTGAGTTTAAAGAGATCGCAGGATTTACCTCGGAAGTGTTAGGCGTGAGCGAGGCAGAGCGCGAAATACTTCCCGAAGATACCCTCATTGTAAAGCGTCGCTATACGAATCAGTTTGGCGAGTGGTATTTAGTATCGGCGGTAATTGGAGGCAAGTCAAAAAGCTCCATTCACCGTCCTGAACTATGCTTGCCGGCGCAAGGATTTTTGATGACTAAGCCCCACGATCTTGAGGTTGATGGTGATGAGTGGCGCGCAATCGTGCTTGACGGTGGAGAGCGTCCGTCACTTGGATTTGCGTATTCTTTCTTTAATCAAGAGGGCTTTCAGACCTCGTCACACATTAAGCGCATTTTCCGCGATGTGTGGGATCGTTCGTTTTACAATCGGATTGATCGATGGGTGATGCTAACGATTAATTCGTCAAGAAAAGACGATGCTTCACTTGTGAATTTTATTCTTAAACTTAGGCAGGCAATGAAATGATAGATAGAATTCTTCCTTATGCAATTGCGTTTATCGGTGCGTTGGTGTTGACTTTAATCTTAACTCCAATTGTGCGGGAAATTAATCGCAAGTTGGGGATGGTGGATAAGCCCGATCCAAGGCGAATTAACAAAATTCCCATTCCGCGTGGAGGAGGCGTTGCGCTTTTCTTGGGTGCGACTATTTCGTATATATTGTTTATTAACTTTTACAATATGCCGTGGATTATTTCTACGCCGACAGTGCATCATACATATCGTTTGCCAATTTTAGCAGCCGCTATCTTTCTTTTAGGGCTTTGGGATGACAAGTTTGGTATGCCGCCCAAAGTGAAGCTTTTAGGTCAATTATTAGTTGCTTTTTTAGTGTGGTTTTGGGGTGAATTAGGATTTCACGACATGTGGCCGTCGATTCCTGTTTGGTTTGATGCGGTACTTACGATTTTTTGGATTACTGGAGCGATTAACGCCTTTAACCTTATTGATGGGCTTGATGGGCTTGCCTCAGGACTCGCACTCATTGCAACCTTGGGGATGGCTGGGGCGTTAATCTTTTCAGGACATTCTGAGTATATCTATTTCCACGTGGCATTTGCGGGAGCTTTGCTTGGATTTTTGCGCTACAATTATAATCCTGCTTCAGTCTTCTTGGGGGATTCGGGATCAATGCTTATTGGCTTTGCAGTTTCAGTAATGGCGCTTGCTTCGCAAGCAACCAACTCCTTTATCGTTTCAATCGGTGTTCCTCTCTTGGCGATGGGAGTGCCAATTTTCGATACGATTCTTGCGATCTTTCGGCGGTCGATAAGACGGCTTATTCGGTTAAACGAGGAGGATGAAGTTTTGTCCGCTGGCGATAGCGACAAGGTGATGACAGCCGACCACGATCACTTGCATCATCGTATTTTGCGCGCGGTCAATCTCAATCAGCGCAAAGCTGCATGGACGCTTTATCTTATTGCGCTCTTTTTCGTTAGCGTCGGGGTGATTGGTACGGCATTTGAATCCAAAGCGGCGGGATTTTGGATTGTCGCAGTTGCGGTTGGTGCAGTTGTTATTTTCAAGAATATGGCGCGAATTGAGTTTTTTGATACGGGGCGGCTCTTGAATGTAATTGCGCACGACCCCAAATCGGATTCAAGGCGGATATTTGCCCGACTTTCGCCTTCATTGCACATGATTGCCGATGTGGTGGTGCTGATAATTGCTTTCTTTGTACTGTTTGCAATTATGCAGTTCTCACTTAATCCCAAAATTGTCAAATTATCATTGCCTATACGAGTGGGTTCGACCTTTGTCGCGCTTTTTGTGTTCCATGCTTATGCTACAGTTTGGGCGCGGGCGATGCTTTCCAATTTCTTCCGCTTAGGGATGGGATGTGCGGTGGGCGCGATGTTGGGATCGCTGATTATTTATTATCTTCCCGAGCTTCATCCATCCAAGTTGATTTCAGCAACCGTGATTTACTTTGTGATAAGTTTTGTTATGGTGGTCGCAGTGCGAATGCTGAGGCCTTTTGTTAGGGATATATTTTATGCGATTGATTGCTCAAGGATGAAAATTCGCAAGGATGTCTCGCGCGTACTTGTTTATGGTACGGGTCTTCGTTATCGTTCGTTTCGTAGAGAGTTGGTGCGTAATGCTTCGGAGAACGACCGAGTGATTGTAGGATTGATAGATGACGATCCGCTATTAAAGGGTCACTATGTTGGGACATTTAAGGTTTTGGGATCGTTGGATGTCGCCCCGCAGATTGTTAACGAGCTTAATGTAGATACAGTGGTGTTAGCGTGTGCGATTAAAGCGGAACGTCTAACAGAGGTGATTAAAGTTTTAAAACCAACTGGAGTTAAAATTGTCCAATTCACATTTACCGAGAAGGAGGTATAAAAATGGCAACGTTTGATCGTGAAGCAGTGCTGAAATTTCATCAAGGTGGCAAGGTTGCGGTGTCACTTCCTCGTCCCCTGGCGACGAAGGATGATTTGTGTCTTGCTTATACTCCAGGTGTGGCGCATGCGGTAAAAGAAATTGCCAAAACACCCGAAAGCGTCTATGAAACTACGGCCAAGCCCAATTTGGTCGCGGTGGTTTCGGATGGAACGGCGATACTGGGTCTGGGAGATCTTGGAGCTGCTGCATCAATACCAGTGATGGAGGGTAAAGCGGTTCTTTTTAAGAAGTTTGGTGATGTGAATGCGTGGCCTATGCCGCTTAATCATTGTCGAGTGGGTGGAGAGAACACGGGCAAGACTGATCCCGAGCGTGTAATTGCGGCCGTAAAGGCAATTGCGCCTCAATATGGCGGAATCAATCTCGAGGATATTGCCTCGCCTGCATGTTTTGAAATTGAAGATCGTTTGGATGCGGAGCTTGATATCCCAGTCTTTCACGATGACCAGTGGGGAACGGCGGTGATCTCGCTTTCGGGAGTGATGAATTATGCGTATCTATCCAAGAAGGAGCTTAAAGATCTCAAGGTCGTTATGAATGGTGCAGGAGCAGCGGGTATTCGAATTTGCGAGATGATGAAGGTCGCAGGTGTAAAAGATGTCGTAATGTGTGATACCAAAGGAACGATTCGCAAGGATCGCACAGATCTCAATCCATTTAAGGCGAAGCACGCAGTTGACACTCCAGCGCAGACGCTTAAAGAGGCGCTCGTGGGGGCGGATATCTTTATTGGTGTTTCGGCGGCTAATGTGCTCACGGGTGAGGATGTTAAATCGATGAATGAGTTTCCTGCGATTTTCGCCATGGCTAACCCTGATCCTGAAATTGCGCCAGAAGAAGTCGCCAAGGCACTTGCTGGGCGTAAGTATGTGATGGTGACAGGGCGAAGCGACTATCCTAACCAAATCAACAACGTGCTTGGCTTCCCGTATTTGTTTAGAGGCGCTTTGGATGTTCGCGCGACGACCATCAACAAGGAAATGAAAGTTGCGGCAGCCAATGCTTTGGCAGCGCTTGCTCGCATGCCAGTGCCTGATGAGGTGAAAGCTATTTATCCCAATGAGCAATTGGAATTTGGGCTTTCGTATATCATTCCCAAACCTTTCGATCGTCGACTTTTTGTTGAGGTAAGTTACGCAGTTGCCGAGGCAGCGATTAAGACAGGGGTTGCACGGTTAAAGCTTGATCTTAACGAATATCGCAAAGATCTCGAGCGGCGCAATGCGACTCGATAAAGCGATACTTGCGCTCTATCCTGACTTTTCGCGTTCGCGAATCGAAGGCCTAATTAAGGCGGGCTATGTCACCGTCAATGGTACACTCGCCGACAAGGCAGGAATGAAAGTTGGCGAGGACGATGAGTTTTTAGTTGAAATCCCACCGCCCGTTCCTGCGATTCCAGAGCCCGAAGATATTACGCTATCGATTGTCTTTGAGGATGATGATATTATCGTTATCAACAAAGCGGCGGGGATGGTGGTTCATCCAGCGCCAGGTCATTTTACGGGCACACTGGTTAACGCACTTTTGCATTATTTACCGAACTTAAGCGGTATAGGTGGAGTTGCGCGGCCGGGAATCGTTCATCGGCTTGACCAAGATACGAGTGGGCTTATAGTGGTAGCAAAATCGCAAGCAGCGATGGATGGGTTAGTAAAAGCTTTTTCCTCGCATAAGGATATTGAAAAAACCTATATCGCGGTTTGTCATGGCGAGCCACAAACACTTGCGGGACGAATTGAAAACCTGATTGGGCGCCATAGTGTTGATCGTAAACGAATGGCGGTAGTAGAGCGCAACGGCAAACGTGCAATTACCAATTGGAAGCGGCTTGAGGGCGGAGCAAAGGGGCTCTCCATCATTGAGTGCCAAATTGAGACTGGACGCACGCATCAAATTCGAGTTCATTTATCTTCAATTGGATGTCCAATTATCGGGGATAAGACGTATGGCAAAAGCGCGCTGGATAAAAAGCTTACGCCAATTCCTGCGCGGCAGATGTTGCACGCCTATAGACTTGTCTTGCGTCATCCAGTGACGAACAAGCAAATGGAGTTCTTAGCTCCGATTCCTGAAGATATTAAGACATATTTTTGATATAATTTCTTTCAATGGGCGAAGCATCAATAATTTCTCGGTTACAAGACGTACAAGGTCGCAAGGGGTATATTCCGAAGTCGTCAATTTATACGATTGCGAAGGAATTTGAGGTCTCTCCAGCGAAGGTGATGGGCGTTGCAACTTTTTACTCGCAATTTTGCTTAACGCGTCCAGGCAAAAATTTAATTTCACTTTGCGATGGCACGGCGTGTCATGTCAATGGGGCGAAGGCGCTGGCAGCTGCGGTTAAGGACGAGCTTGGCATTCAAGATGGTCAGACGACCAAGGACGGCCTTTTTACCTTGAAATTTGTTGCATGTTTGGGGTGCTGCTCGCTTTCGCCAGTAATGATGATTAATGATGTAGTTTATGGGCACCTTACTCCCGAAAAAGCTCGAGAAATCATAAGGAGCATCGAGTGAAGATAGTTGTGGGCGAGGGTAGTTGCGGAATTGCGGCAGGTGCGGAGGATGTTCGGCAGGCGCTAAAGGGCGATATTGCCCTTACGGGGTGCAATGGGATGTGCTTTCTTGAGCCGATTGTGGACTTGTACGAAGGTGATAAGTTGTGTGCGCGGCTCGTGAAAGTAAAAGTTGCTGACGCTCATCGCATCTCCAAGGCGGCGGCAACAGGAGACTTGTCGCTGGTTAAGGATTTGATGATTTCTGATGAGGACGAACAGTTTCTCAAAAAGCAAACGCGAATTGCGCTTAGGAATTGTGGAATAGTCGATCCCGAGGATATCGAAAGCTATAAGGCGCGAGGGGGATATGAGGCGCTTAAAAAGGCGCGGACGATGACGAGCGAGGAGATTGTCGAGGAAATACGCATTTCAGGACTTGCGGGGCGTGGAGGTGCGGGATTTCCCACTTATTTTAAGTGGCAGGCGGCAAAGAATGCGAAAGGAGACAAGAAGTATCTGGTTTGCAATGCGGACGAAGGTGACCCAGGCGCGTTTATGGATCGCGCACTTATCGAGTCCGATCCGCATTCATTAATTGAGGGAATGCTGATTGCCGCACTTGCAATCGGGGCAAAAGCGGCGTTTGTTTATGTACGGGCTGAATATCCGCTTGCGATTGCGCGACTTAAAAAGGCGATTGCCGATGCAAGTGAGGATGGCGTTTTGGGGGAGGTTGAGCTTGAAATTCGTGCGGGTGCGGGCGCATTTGTTTGTGGAGAGGAAACTGCGCTTATTGAGTCCTTGGAGGGTAGTCGTGGGATGCCAAGATTGAAGCCACCTTTCCCAGCCGAAAGTGGATATTTAAAGCATCCAACCAATGTTAATAATGTAGAGACTTTTGCGAATGTTCCTTGGATAATCTTAAACGGGGGAGCGGCGTTGGCAAAGCTTGGCACGGCGAACTCCAAGGGGACTAAAGTTTTTGCGCTTACCGGAAAGATTAAGCGTGGAGGACTGGTGGAAGTTCCAATGGGCAAGACCTTACGGGAAGTCATTTTCGATATTGGGGGAGGGATACGCGACAATAAGACTTTCAAGGCGGTGCAATTAGGCGGCCCGTCGGGAGGGTGTATTCCTGCTTCGCTTGTTGATACATTAATTGACTACCGTGAGCTTGCAAAGACAGGCGCAATTATGGGCTCGGGCGGGATGGTGGTCATGGACGAGACGACAAATATGGTGGAGATGGCGCGATTCTTCCTGGAGTTTACGGCGAGGGAAAGTTGTGGCAAGTGTGTTCCTTGTAGGATAGGAACTAAACGGCTTTTCGAACAATTGACTGCGCTTGCCGAGGGGCGCGCAAAAGAGGGTGCGATTGAGCTTATTGAAGAGATGGCGCATCAAATCAAGGAAACTGCACTTTGCGGATTGGGACAGACGGCGACCAATCCAGTTTTGACAACGCTTAAATATTTTCGTGAGGAATATGAAAAGCGGATGGAGGAGTCGCTTGAGGCGTCGCGCAAGACCTTTTTGATTCGGGCGGGGCGTTGCAAAGGATGCGGCGCTTGCAAGCGCAAGTGTCCAGTAAAGGCAATTACTGGTAAACCTCGCACGCCGCATGTAATAGACAGCAAACTTTGCATTAAGTGCGGTTCGTGCAAAAGCGTTTGCAAATTTGGAGCAATTGATGGTTGAGCTTACCATAGATGGCGTCACTGTTGCTGCTAAAGAGTCGCAAACGATTCTTGAGGCAGCTGCCAAGGCGTCAATTGAGATCCCGAATTTATGTTTCATGGGCAAGCTTGAGAGCTTTGGTGCGTGCGGGCTTTGTGTGGTTGAAGTTGAAGGGTCGTCCAAACTTCTTCGTGCGTGTGCGACTAAAGTGCGTGCAGGGATGGTGGTAAATACTTGCAGCGAACGAGTCCTTAAAGCGCGTAAGTTTGCGCTTGAGCTTATTATGAGCGATCACGAAGGTGATTGTTTGGGTCCGTGCAAGCTCAATTGTCCTGCGCATACCGAATGTCAAAAGTATGTAAAGGAGATTGCTCGAGGTGACTTTGGTGCTGCTTGGCGGACGGTGATGGAGACTTATCCTATTCCTGCTTCGTTGGGACGAGTTTGTCCGCATCCGTGTGAAAATGGCTGTCGGCGATCGTTGGTAGAAGCGCCCATTTCTTTGGCCGCACTTAAGGCATTCGCGGCCGATACCGCTCGCAAGAAAGGCGAGAACAAGATGCCGCAATGCGCAAAACCGACGGGCAAGAAGGTGTTTGTAATTGGATCTGGTCCTGCGGGACTTACGGCGGCTTATCAACTTGCGCGTTTAGGTCACGCAGTTACTGTTTACGAACAAATGCCGTTAACTGGCGGTATGTTCAGGTATGGAATTCCCGAGTTTCGACTTCCTAAGAGTGTTCTTCAATATGAGATTGATGCGATTCAGTCACTTGGAGTTAAATTCATCACTTCCTTCAAGGTGGGGCGCGATGCGACGATTAAAGAGTTGCGTGAGAAGTGCGATGCGATGATTGTTGCCAATGGCGCATGGGTCTCCTCACCGATGGGAATACCAGGTGAGGATTGCGAAGGCGTAATTGGAGGAATCGATTTCTTGAGGGAATTGCCTCGGCTTGAAGGGGCGGTGGCAATTGTGGGTGGAGGCAATACGGCAATGGATGCGTGCCGAATGGCGTTGCGCCAAGGAGCGAAGAAGTCTTATATCATTTATCGGCGTACGCGTGCGGAGATGCCAGCGGAGAAGTCGGAGATTGCCGAGGCGGAGGAAGAAGGCGTTGAGTTTAAGTTTTTGCGCAATCCCATAGGAATTGCCAAAACGGATAAGGGAAAATTAAAAGTATCTTTGCAGGTGATGGAGTTAGGGCCCAAGGATGAAAAAGGTCGTCGGCGTCCAATCCCCGTTGAGGGGAAAGTCGAGGAGATTGAAGTTAAGTCCGTGTTGATGGCAATTGGACAAAAGGTTGATATTCGAGGGTTTGAGGGGCTGCCGATGGAAGGCGTGGAAGTGTGTGGAGATGCAAAGCGCGTGGGCTATGCGGTGCAAGCGATTGCAGATGCGAATGAAGCGGTAAAGAAGATTGATGCGTATCTTAAAGGGGAGCGTTATGTTGCGCGAGCGATAAGTGTCAGCGAGCGTGCGCTAACCAAGGAAGATTTCTGTGACGTCAAGCGAATTGAGCGGAGTGCCAAGCTTAAGAATATGCGCGAAGCGATGCGAGAGGCGAAGCGTTGCTTGGAGTGCGGCTGTCACGATTATCACGAATGTAAGCTTATTCGATTGGTGGAAAAAGCGCAAGCTGATGTCAAACGTTTAAGTGGTGAAAAGCACACGGCTTTTATTGAGGAGTCGTTAGGTGTAATTGAGCGCAATCAAGCAAAATGCATTACTTGCGGGCTTTGCGTGAGGGTTTGCGAGGAAATTGCAAAGCAAGGAATTTTAGGATTTGTGGGACGTGGATTTAAGACGGTAATTAAGCCAGAGTTCAAGGGCAAACTTACTGCATGCGTAGATTGTAAGCTTTGTGTAGAACATTGTCCGACAGGCGCTTTGCGAGTCGTTTGACAAGATTGAGATACTTGTGATACAATATACGAAGTTTTCTGCAATGGGGAAGTAGCTCAGTTGGTAGACCATCACGTCCGCAACGTGGTCGTCGAGAGTCCGAATCTCTTCTTCTCCACCATGAAAAGAAAACTTTCTCGCGTCACCGCAAGCTTGTATAAAGGTCTTTTACCAGCAGGGGTTTAGCGATAAACAATAAAGGAGGCAGGTATTACCCCGCCCCCTTGTTGCTCTCAAGTATTGATGAATCTTTTAGGTTATCGATTATGCCTGAGCAAAGAGGTAAACTCTCTTTTCAATCGTAATCGCTTCACCCGCCTGAGTTGTCTTCTCAATACGGAACTTCACGACCGAAGACGTACATATCTCCGCCTGCGGTTAAGATACGGTTCTTCGCCGTGTCAACGCCAAAGACTTCCTCAATGATGAACGCCTGCGCCGAAATATTGCGCTTTGTTTCCAACTGTTCCGCAACGCGGTTAAGCTCCTTCGAAGGATAACAAGCAAAGTACACGGGATTGTCAATCGCGTTTGGCTGGGCATCCGCACTTGCAACCGATCCTTCGCTCCTTTCTTGTTTTTGGTCCGTTTAGAACCGTGATTTTGTATTTAGCCGTGCACTCGCACGGCCAAAAGTTTTTGTGGTTGGTATAAAGCTCGAGAGGTATACGTCTATCAATCTATAGGTGGGCATATATCGGACTATAGGTTAACGTCTATCGCGATATACGTTAACGTCTATAGCAATATACGTTAACGTATATTACGCTATACGTTAACGTCTATGGAGCTATACGTTAACCTTTATACCTTTTTACCAGCAGGGGTTTATTCTTTGTCCTTCTTAAGCTCAACAGTGGGGCTGACATCATTCGTAGCGGTAAGTCCGCCAGAATGCTCGTCATCGCCACCATTTTCTGCCTCAAATTGAGCCGAAGAAACACAACCACCGCAGGTCATCGTGTTGACCCTCGTTAACAATCGCGCCCCCATATACCAATACAAGAAAACGCCAAAAAGTGTAAAGTTCAGAAACATGAAAAATGCGACTTTAGGCGCGTCAGTATTAGGCAAAGTGTGCTTTAAAGATTTTTTTGATATAATAACAGACGATGCCGTGGTTTGAGCCCATACAAAGTGCGTTACGCCCGATTTTGGATGTTTGCTATCATTTGCTGATAGTGGCAACGGTGCTTTGCGTGTCAGTGTTGATAATTGCGGTTAATTCTAAGCATTTCGCCAGACTTTCCGACGCATTCTTCAAACTAACGCATTTTCAGCGGATGGTGACGGTTATGTGCATCATCATTGCCACGGTCTATGCGCAGAAAGATTTAGGCGGTAAC
>JAZRVL010000020.1:0-5286 GCA_045599105.1 Kiritimatiellia bacterium | reverse complement strand
CGCCAGACTTTCCGACGCATTCTTCAAACTAACGCATTTTCAGCGGATGGTGACGGTTATGTGCATCATCATTGCCACGGTCTATGCGCAGAAAGATTTAGGCGGTAACGATGACGCGCCCGCCCCGAGACGGATGATGGCAGGGCGCAGTGGAGGAACTGTTATCATTAATCCGGCTTCCGACGGAGTGTCACTTAGCACAAACAGTATTTCGGTTTCATCGTTTGAAGTGGATAATAGTAATCGAGAATTTCGAGTTGAAATGTCGTGGACGGATGACTTTTTGGAAGTTGCGGGAAGTAGACGCATGGACATATTTTTTGCAACAAATCTGGTTGGAAGGCAATGGTTTCCTGTTGGATATAAATGGATGCCGAGCAACACAAACCAATATGAATTTGTTTTTCGCAGGAATGATGTCGATTTAAATTATCGAGATATTTATGATATTTCGTTTGTAAATGGATTGGGATTTTTACGGTTTGGCTCACAACTTGACAGTGATCATGATGGATTGTCGGATGCGATGGAAGAGTTTGTAATTGGCACTTCTCCAATGCTTTCGGATACTGATTTTGATGGCGTAAATGATTATTCTGAATACTATAGTAGCGGTACTACTAAAACTAATCCACTAAATCCCGATGCTGATGGAGATGGGGTGTTGGATGGTGAAGAGCGATATTATGGTGCAAGTCCAGTATTGGTGGATACTGATGGAGATGGGTTGCCAGATTATGATGAGGCAAGTGGCTATAGTTGTCAACAGCTTGCGTTGTGGTATACTGATTGTAGTGTAGAAGTACTCAATCCATCAGCATTAACCATTGATGATTCCACGTGGAGTATTGCCTTATCGAATTCAGTGTTTTTGGCTGGGCAGTCCTATTCAAACTTAGTGGTCGATGTAAATGGTGTAATATATCTTTCGCAATCGCCAATGGTTGTTGCATCGAACAGCCATTCGCAATCAATGTCTCGCTCAGGATGGAATGTGGGAGATATTGCTATTGCACCATTTTGGTCAGATTTGATTTTGAGGCCCGAGCAGAATGCGTCTGTTTTGCATAAAACTGTTGCCAATGGCGACTCAATCATTGAGTTTTCCAATGTCGGCTTTAACGATGACGATTATGCGGACAAAACCATTTCGTTTCAGGTTGTTTTTTCTCCAAGTGCAACGAATCGAGTTATTGTGGCATATAAGAATATTGACACATCGTACATATATCGACTTGATACATATCCGTATTTGGGATACAGAGTGGATAATGGTCTATTTGCTGATGGCGAATATGCCAACACATCGCTATATTCAGGTGATTCATACTGTATATTTCGGTTTGGGTTTGGTACTGATTGTAATGATTCAGATACTGATAGGGATTTGGTAAATGATTATGATGAAATTTATGTTTATAATACCAACCCAAATCGATGGACAGACTCAGATGGTGATGGTCTTTCCGACGGAGAAGAGATGTTTGTTTACTTAACCAATCCTAACGGTTTGGATTCCGACGGTGATGGTGTTGATGACGGAGATGAGATTGATTATGATTTCAATCCATTGGTTGACGAATCTGCATTGGATAGCGATGGAGACGGTGCCTTGGATTTTGACGAGATTTTTGTCCACCACACGGACAGGTTCAGTTCGGATACCGATGAAGATGGTCTAAGCGACTACGAGGAAATCGTTCTCTATTATTGCGATCCCTGTTCGGAGGATACTGACCGTGATGGAATTGAGGATTTTGACGAAGTAACGATTTACGAAACAAGTCCAACCAGTGCGGATTCGGATGCGGACGGATTGCCGGACAACTGGGAAATAGCGAATGCATTGAATCCGACTTCGACCATTGGAGAAGATGGCGCGGAAGGCGATCCGGATGATGATGGCGTGCTTAACGGGCGCGAGTATTCGTTACATACGAACCCGAAGTTAAACGATACCGACGGAGATAGACTTTTTGATAACGAGGAAGTCGGATACTTTACGATTAGCACAAATTATGTCGGGCAGATTGATTGTACGGGCGGGGTGGAGTTGCTGCCGACTTACGTTAGCGATTATGATGACAACGCATTTTCCGTTCCATTGCCATTTCCGGTTACGATTGCCGGACTGACGGTTACCAATATGATGGTGAATGTCAACGGAATAATAGGGTTAATGGATTCGAAGAAGGCGACTTCGTGGTATGCGAGTTGCAACAATAGCAACATGTCGACTGCAACCGTTAATACCGATCACATCAGTATCGCCGCGTATTGGGATGATTTGAAAGCATACGCATCGCAGGGCGCGTCGATAAAAGTCGCCGATGTCGGCACTGGAAACGACAGGTGTTGCGTCGTCGAATATCGTAATATGGGACTGCGTTCAGGCGGGTATTCTTCGAGCAATTCCGCAACGTTTCAAATTATCATTCCCTACGACATGAACAATGGGATAAGTGTTCAATATGTCAGTTTATCTGGGGCGTTTAATGGCGGTAGCGCTACGATAGGCGCTCAAGTCGGACGCGAGGTTTCGGTACCTGTGTCATATGGGGAATCCTTGCCGATTGGCGGGGGCGGGAGGATAACGTATCATTTGGGATTTGGCACATCTCCAATTCTGTCCGACACGGACGAGGACGGTTTAAGCGATTATGAAGAGCTTGTCAATGGAACATCGCCGTGTGACAGGGATACTGACGACGATGGGTTGCCGGACGGGTGGGAGGTTGGGTACGGCCTTAATCCGTTGTCCGCAGCAGGAGTCAATGGAGCGATTGGTGATGGGGATGGAGATGGCCTGAACAATTTAACTGAATATGCTTATGCCACATCGCCCGTCGCGGCAGATTCGGATGACGATGGACTTAATGACTTGGTGGAAGCCGGTGGCGTGCTGGTGAGTAGCGGTCTTCCTTGGTTTGATATGTCAGGGGCTTTGGAGATTACCTCGTCTTTTGCAAATGTTGATAATTCTTTGGTAGTTATTCCGCATCAGGGGCAAACGGTGATTTATGATGTCGCGGTCAGTAACATTGTTCTCGATGTCAACGGGGTTGTTTATTTGCGGAGAGTTGGCGGAACGTCGGGAATTTCTGCCCGTAACGGCCAGTCTTTGCTTTCGGGCAGCGTGCTTGATAGGAATTCTGTTGTCATTGCTCCGTTTTGGGACGATCTTGTCATTGCCAACGACAATTTGCCATCAAGAGTATCGATAGGAGATTTCGCGGTAAATGGAAGGTTGTATAAGGTAATTGAGTATGCGGATATGCGAGCGTGGATGGATAGAGACTCTAATCCACATATAATTTCATTCCAAATTGTAATACCGTATGGTGAAGCGGATCGTGTTTATGTGCGTTACAATAGGCGATTGGATAATTACATGGATGGTAGGCACGCCAGTGTCGGATTTCAGAGTTGGGATGGCCGTAATCGCCGTTCGTATTGTTATAATGAAGAGGATAAGATATATTCTGGTTTAGTATTGGAATTTGTGTTTGGCTTTGGTTCAAATCCATCTGTAGCGGATTCGGATAATGATGGACTCGGTGATTCGCTGGAAATGCAGCTCGGCGCAAATCCTTGTCAGCCAGACACGGATGGTGACGGGCTTGTGGATGGGTGGGAAAGTGCACATAACTTTAACCCACTTGTTAATAATAGCGAGGATGACGATTTAGATAATGACATTAATGCGGATCCAGATGGGGACGGATTGACAAACAAGGAAGAGTGCGAGTGGAATACCGATCCATTCGTTACCGATAGCGACGGGGACGGTGTTGATGACGGGGACGAGGTAAATCAGTTCAGCGATCCGGACGACGCAACCGACGGTGGACGTCCCGCAAGTCGAGTGCCAGTTTCCTTTACCTTCGGGGATCAAAGCGGCAGTCACTCGGAGAAATATCGGTTGGAGCTAAAACCGATTGCCCCTGCAAATCAAACGATTGTTCCGGCTGATATGCCCAAAACCATTTCATGGGTCGACGCCGAATACGGGAAGTGTGAAACCAAGACCGCGATGCTGGCGCGCGGATTCAAGTATGAGGTTCGGCTGTTCCACGCTGGAACGAACAATGTCAGCGAGCCGGACTACGACTACAGTCTGATTGTTTCGCCATTGGATGGCGCGGGAGTTATCGTCAATGATCCCGAGGAGTTGTTTCAAGCGAACGACATGACGAGCGATTATTTTTCTGGCGAGGGGAAGATCGCGACGATAATGGTGCTTGACGCGATGGTTTGTGCAGATTACAACCGAGATGGGAAAATCGACGATGAGGATCGGGTTGCCTTGTATCGCGGGCAAAAGCTGCGGCATTGGATTAACGACGACAATGATGATGGTGATGTTGCCGACGGAGATTCGGATGTGCCTGGCGTTCATGGTCAGTCGGCGGATTGCGCGAATAGTCTGGTCGATGGGCGTTGCGATTTATTGGACTTCGCGCCAGTTAGATTGGACATAGGCCATGCGCTTTCGCAACTGGAAGGCATCTCGTCCAATTGCGTGTTTCGGTTGTCGCAAGCTGATTCGGCGTTAAAACTCATTTGGACATCATTGTCCTCTGATAATGCGAATGCATTTTTGACAACTGAAACGGCAAGCTATGGTGCGAATTTCTCAAATCCGCCACATGTTAATCGTGTCATAGCAATTGGCGCAGATGGCATTGAAATACCAGGTTTTTTTGTTAATATGTTGCAAAATGATTTCGCCAAGGGAATTGTAATGGTCGAGGGCGTGACCGAGTCGTCGAATCCGCTGGTGCTTGAATGTCGCGATACGGTCTCCGACGAGTTGGTGTTTAAAATCGAAATGCCACTTTCAATCTCCAGCGTGGAAAAGATGTTCCGCATGAAAAGTCTACGTCCCGTCTGTGGAGACAATGGAGCGTTTGCAGAGCAACTGGGTGTACCTGAAAACAATCCTGATGCGGAGACAAATCAGAAGAATTTGATATTTTTACATGGTGCGAATGTTACACGTGAGGGCGCTACCGCCTGGTTCTCGGAAGTTTTCAAGCGACTCTGGCAAACTGGGGCTAATGTCAAGTTTCATGGTGTGACATGGTATTCGGACAAGGGGTCGGATGCGAATTATCAGGAGAATGTGTCAAATGCATTTGTGACGGCTTCCTCGTTGGCCTCGTATGTGAATGGTCTTTCCGGACAACGAACGATCATGGCTCATTCGCTTGGGAACATGGTCGTGTCTTCGGCGATTCAAGATTACGGGATGCAGGTTTACAGGTATCTGATGTGCAATTCAGC
>JAZRVL010000019.1:0-18041 GCA_045599105.1 Kiritimatiellia bacterium | reverse complement strand
TGAAGAGAAAGCCGAGGAGCTGGAAGAGCCCGAGCCAGAGCCCGAAGAGTTGGATATGACCGAGGAAATAGATGTCACTGTAGACGTTGCAACTCCTCAAATTGTAAATCCAGCTCCGCCAAGCCCCAGTCCTGGCGGCGAACCAGACAAAGTTGCAACCATTGCCAGCCCAGTAACAATGCGCTATGTTGGTGGTACGCTAAAGCGTGGAATTGGCGATGGAGATGGTGGCGGCTTTGGTACTATCATTAAGGGTGGCCAAAATATTGAAGGTGCGTTAGTTGGTATATTGGTTGATCTTAAGCGTGATGGCGATGGAAATCCGCGCACGCCGTCGTATTGGAATGATTTAAGCTCTGTGGTAGCGAAGAATTTTTCATCGGAGTCAATGGCGAGTTTTTATGTGGTTCCAAGAAAAGTTGCGTTGACTCATGTCTTCATCCCGATGCAGGATGCAGGCAATGGCCCGAAGGCATTCGGCGCTGGCGATCAGATGAAGCCAAAGGAGTGGTTTGCTTATTATACTGGTGAAATTAAGGCAACCGAAAAAGCGCGCTATCGTTTTGCTGGGTACTTTGATGACTGCATTATGGTTAGGATTAATGGCAAGACGGTTTTTGAATGTGTTTGCGACCACATGCCGAGTAAGGGCGGTGGTAACCATAGCCCGATGTCGGGATGGTCGCCCAGTGATCAGTCGGTGATAGGTGAATGGCGTGGTACACGGAATCACGATCGACTCGTTGTTGGTGATTGGTTTGCTGTTGAACCAGGTAAGAAGCTTAAGATGGATTTGGTGATTGGCGAGCGACCTGGAGGGATTATCGGTGGGATGCTACTTATTCAGAAAGAAGGCGTGGAATACGTGAAAGATGGGAATCGCCCAATTTTGCCGATTTTCGCCTCGCGTCCGCTCTCGGTGAGAGAAAAGGATCGCATCAGTCAAAACTCTTACAAGATTAGCGTTGATTCGCCTAAGTTTAATTCGCGGGGCAATGCAAAGACCAAGGAAAAGATGACCAAGGAAGACGTGTCGGTCGAGATTGATATATGAATGGGTTTCCATTATTTTTGGCACTTAAATATTTAAAGCCCAAGCGTTCGGTAGCTTCAGTTATTACTTGTGTTTCCATACTTGGCGTGATGTTGGGTGTTGCGGTCGTAATTATCGTTCGCAGTGTAATGACTGGATTTGGGGATATTTGGGAGGAAAAGATTCTTGATTTTAAGCCACACATCTCGTTGGTAGCTCGGCAGGGAAATGTGGTACATAATGAGGTAGCATTATCCAAGAAGTTGGCCAAGATATCAGGAGTTACGTGTGTTACTCCTGAAATTGATACCCGCGTACTTCTTTCGTATAAAGGCAAAGTGCTCTCACCGATTATTATTGGAGTTGATGGAGAGGACTTTAGTGATGCTTATCGAGTGGGAAGCCCAGTTTACGGGTCATTTGATCTTACAGGTGATACATTAGTACTTGGACAAACTGCCGCTCGTGTCTTAGGCGTTAGGGTAGGTGATGAGGTAATGGTATATTCACCCAAGACATTAGTTGCTGCAGATGAGATATTTTTGCCTGTAAAATGGAAAGTCGGCGGGATATTCTCGTGTGGTCAACATGAATACGATTCGGGATATGTTGTTGCTTCGCTTAATAATGTGCGCGATTTAATGGGGATGGAAAAGGGAGTTTTTGCCATTCACCTCAAGACTGATGTGCCGACCGATGCGAATAAGTTTAGGGAGATTTGCGACAAGGTAGACGAAATCGCGCCTGAACTTAGACAAATTTCTTGGCGCGAGGCAGATCGGGAAATCTTTAATGCGCTTGCAGTTGAAAAGAATATGACCGCGCTTTTATTATCGCTCATTTCGCTCGTGGCAGTATTTTGTGTAATGAATACATTACTTGTGTTAACCGTACAAAAGACTCCTGAAATTGGACTGTTGAAAGCACTTGGTTTTAGGCGGCGAGAGATTATGAAGGTTTTTATGGTACACGGAATGATTCAATGCACAACTGGGGTAGTGTTAGGCCTTGTAGCATCATGGGCAGTGTTAAGTAATTTGCAAAACATTGTGGAGTGGCTCGCAAAGATGGGCGTTGAGGTGTTTCCCGCTTCGGTGTACGGACTTGCAGCGATTCCTCATCGGCTTATCATTTCGGATGTGTTTTGGGTAGTTGCACTCGTATTCGTTTTTGGGCTTTTAGCTTCATTTATTCCTGCGTTTGCAGCTTCGATTAAGGATCCAGTAAAGGCATTGAATCAATGATTGTCCTTGGTAGTATTGATCTCAAAAAGCGTTTCAAAATCTCCGGTCAAAAACCGATTGAGGTTTTGAAAGGGGTTAATTTTGCGGTTAAGTTAGGTGAGAAAGTGGCAATTGTTGGCCGCTCTGGCGCAGGCAAATCAACACTTCTTAATATTTTGGGTGGATTAGAAAAGCCAACTTCAGGCACAGTTACTCGTCCAAAAGAAATTGGTTTTGTTTTTCAACAATACCATTTAATGCCCGAGCTTACAGTACTGGAAAACGTGTTACTTCCCACAATGCGTGAGGCGAGCAAATGCGCAGATGCGAAGGCGAGGGCGATTGAGCTTTTAAGGAAAGTTGGACTCGCAGATCGTCTTAACCATTTGCCTTCAGAACTTTCAGGTGGCGAAATGCAACGCATAGCAATTGCGCGGGCGCTTGTGACTAAGCCAACGGTGGTGCTTGCTGATGAGCCAACGGGCAATCTTGACGCGATGACTGGCGCGGAGATATTGCGTATGTTGCAGGAGCTTTCTGTGGGTACAGAAGTCGCGCTTGTCATGGTGACGCATTCTCCTGAGGCGGCTGCAATTTGCGACCGAATATTAACGCTTGAAAACGGAGTTTTAAAATAAACATTAAGGAAAGGAAAAGCAAAATGAGTATCTTTAAGGCATATGATATAAGAGGTATTTATGGCCAAGATTTGAAAGAGGATGATTTTTATAAGATTGCTCGTGGCTATGCGCAGTTTTGTGGGTTTACGACGGGTTCACGGGTGGTGGTAGCACGCGATTGTCGTAAATCTTCGCCATCGCTCTTTGAGTCTTTTGCCAAAGGTTTAATAGACGAGGGGGTTGAGGTTTTGGACGTGGGGCTTGCCTCAACACCGATAAGCTACTTTGCAAATGCATCATTAAAGGCCGATGGTTCGGTGATGATTACTGCTTCACATAATACCAAGGAGTGGAATGGCTGCAAGCTTTGCAAGGCCAATGCGGTTCCAATTTCGGGAGCAACTGGGATTAAGGATATTGAGAAGTTGGTTGGCGCAATGACAGGTTCAGAAGCGCCCAATGGTAAAGGCAAAATAACAAAGTGTGATGTCTCATCTGCTTATGCAACGCACGTTCGCACTTTTGCGCACATGAAGCGTCCTTTACATCTTGCGCTAGATTTTGCTAATGGTATGGGTATTGCTGAGTCGGTGGCATTCAAGGATTCTGCGATTACCTACGATTCGCTTTATGGTGAGTATGATGGAGATTTTCCTAATCACGATGCCAATCCATTGCATCATGAGACCTTGAAAGATTTACAGGCGCTCATCAAGGCTAATCCTGGTAAATATGCCTTTGGCGTGGCCTATGATGGAGATGCGGATCGCGCAGGCTTTATTGATGAAAAGGGCGAGATTATTCCAATGGATTTTGTAACTGCCTTAATCTCGCGCGATTTACTTAGTACCAATAAAGGTGTTGCTTGCTTTTATGATCTTCGTTCAAGCAAAGTTTGCGAGGAGACGATTGCTGTAGCTGGTGGGCGACCAATGATGTCACGAGTGGGACACTCTTTTATTAAAGAGCAGATGCGTCAAAACGATGCAATCTTTGCTGGCGAGTTATCAGGGCACTATTACTTTAAGGCGAACTCTACTGCGGAGTCAAGCTCAATGGCAACTTTCGCGCTTGCGAATATCGTTTCTGCGAGCGACGAGCCACTCTCCGAGCTTGTAAAGCCACTTAAAAAGTATTTTCAATCAGGGGAGATTAATACCAAGACGACTACTCCGCCTGCGACTATTCTTGCAAAGATTAAACAGCTATATGCTGCGAAAGCGCGAGTCTTTGAATTGGACGGCGTTTCCGTGGATGCGTGGGATAGTGATGGATACTGGGCGAACGTGCGCATGTCTAATACTGAGCCTTTGGTTCGACTCAATCTTGAGGGGAAGACACAAAAGATTATGGAGGAGCGGAGAGATGAGTTTCTTGCCATCATTCGCGCTTAAAAGTGCATTAGTTGTAGCTTTGATTGCCGTCACTGGTTGTGGCGCCAAGGATGGCCTTAAAGAGCTTGAGTTAGGACGTGCAGCGTATAGTGTGCGCGATCTTAAGAAAGCGGAGAAGTTCTTTCAAAAGAGCGTAAACTATGCGCCAACACGTGTAGATGCGATCGTAGAGCTTGCTCGCGTAAAGCTTTACATGGGTGAGCTATCGGCAGCTAAAGAACTCATTGAATCGGCAAAAAAACTTGCGCCTAACAATTCGGATGTACGGCTTTTATTTGCGCAAATTGCTTGGCATACGAGAGATTACACTACTTCAACTGCGCTCTTTCTGGCTGTTGCCAATGATGCGATGTTTGAGCCCGAGATTCGTTCGCAAGGATGGGTGGGTGCAGGCATTGTGGAAATGGCTTGCGACAATATTCATCGTGCTCGGGTCAACTTTTTACAGGCGCTTCGAGTTGATCGGCGCAACAGTTCTGCGTGGTATCACTTAGGACTTCTCTATCGAGATGCGTTTGGTTATAATGATGCTGCATTAGAGTATCTCAATGTGTATGTGCGATTAAATGTTGACGCTTCGCCGAGAGTACAAAAAACTCAGCGTGCGCTCATTCCTGGCTTAAAGGAAATGATTGCGCGTTCAACGACCGAAATCCCAGGTGCTGCCAATCGTGATAGTGCGAAGTGTGCAGAAGCATTGACTAAGGCGGAAGCGGCATGGAAGAGAGGTGAGTTCAAGACTGCGCGCTTGCGTTATCAAGATGCGCTCAATTTTGATGCGCTTAGTTATCCTGCGGCTTTAGGGCTTGCCAAGGCTTATCAAAAGGTAGATGGCTCAAAGGCTGGGCAAGAGAAAGCACTTGAGAATTATAAACGTGCTTGTGTTTTGCGGCCGAGTGCAGTTTCTACATTTATGGAGGCTGGCAAAATGGCAACGAAACTCGGGCTCAATGCGCAAGCAGTAGAGATCTACTCACGGGCGTTTGCTGCCAATCCCGCTTCGTTGGAAACGATTGACTTGCTCATTATAGCGTTAGGGAAAACTGGGGCAAAACGCGAAGTAATTACTGCTTACAAAGAGTATCGTGAGGCAATTGCCAAAGCGCGTAAACGTTAATGCAACTACTGTTTGCCGATTATTTACTTATTGGACTTGCCACAGTGATGGCAATCACTGGTCTTTTTCGAGGTTTTTCAGGGACGATTGCATTTTTTATTGCAGTTGTCGCAGGAGTAACAAGTGGAATAATCAGTTGGACATATGCCGTTGATTATACTAATGAAACTTGGATTCGCGCATTGGTGACACTCGCAATTGCGTTAATTGCTTTTGGCTTAATTAGAATAATTGTTCGCAAGTTGGTCAATGGCTTACTTGCACAACCTTCAGATGCAATATTTGGCTTTTTGATTGGAGTGCTTTTTGGGGCGGCAATTATTGTCGGGTGGGCGGCGAGTGATGTCTACCTTGAACATTCCAATTTGGCGAGCGAAGTGGCGAAGTATTTAAAGTGAATGCAAGTAGGTAGCGTAATAATTCCTTGCTACAATGTTGAGCGTTGGTTAAATCGTGCGCTGGATTCGGTTTTAGTAGCATTGCCCAATGATTTTGAAGTTATTGTGGTGGATGATGGATCAACGGACTCAACTCCCGCTATAATCAAAACCTACGCATCTAAAGATAAGCGGCTTAAGGTGATTTCGCTTAAGCATAGTGGGGTTTCACATGCTCGCAATTGTGCGTTAGACGTTGCGCAGGGTGAGTATATTTTCTTTGTTGATCCTGATGATTGGGTGGAAAAGGACTTCTTCGCTTTAATGTTGGCAAAAGTGAGGGATGATCAAGCGGATATTTGCGTGTGCGCCTATGATGACACAGAAGATGGTGAAGAACTTTCGTATTTGCGTTCGCTTAAGGCTGACTATCGCTTTACGGATAATTCTTCAATTATCGATGGATATTTTCCGCGTATTTTTGGCTATTCATTTAAAAATATTCAATCGTGGTACTTAGGTCAAGAGCTCTTTGCGACTCGTGAGATGGCTGCAGTATGGCGCATGGTTTATCGGCGCGGGATTATAGAAAAGAATCATATTCGCTTTGACGAAAAGCTTTCACTTTATGAAGATGCGATGTTTAATGCCGAGTATTTGCTTTTTGCCCATTCAATGACGGCAATTAATCGTGCGCTTTATCATGTTACTTGTAGAAATTCTGGCGCAATGCGTTCAGTACCCAAGTCCTCAACATGCTATGTTGAAAATAAATTGCGCCTACTCGCCAAGCGAGACGAGCTTAATGCGTTTAAAAATGGAACGCTGACTAAATATTATGAAGGCACATGTGTGCTTTCGGCGCTTGAGATATTGATGTTGACTTTAAAGGGTAGGGCAAAGTGGAGCGACCTTAATAATTGCCTTAGGATCGACTCGGTACATCATGCGCTTAAAAATTTTCCACGCACTTGGCGAAAGCCTTTGGTCGCGTTAGCATCGTTATTTTTGTTATACTACGCACAGGGAATTAAATGATGGACAAGTTTCTCGAAGATATGGCGGAAGTGTTAGAGGTTGCTTCCATAAAGCCCGAAGATGATTTTCGGGCTGTGCCCATGTGGAGCTCGCTGGTGGGCTTTAGCGTGATTGTTATGTTGGAGCAGCGTTATCAACGCATAATTGCGCTTGCAGATTTAGAGAACGCGAAAACGGTTGCCGATCTTGCACGTTTAGCTGGAGTTAATGGATGAGTAAAACGTATGTAGTTACGGGAGCAAGCTCAGGGATTGGTGAGGCAGTTGCGCGATTATTGTTAGATCGTGGAGATAGGGTATTTGGGATTGCGCGTCGTGAGGGAAAGCTCAAGTCACTTTATGACAAGGATATTCTGGCGCTTGATTTAAGCAATGATGATGCAATTAAAATAGTTTCGCACGCGTTAGAAGCGCTGTGGCCAATTGATGGTTTTGTGCATGCGGCAGGGTTTTCTTCACCGGCGCCAATTGGGATGATTGATGAGAAAGTAGCGCGCCAGATGATGGCGGTACATGCCATCTTCCCTATGGAGTTTGCGGGAATGCTTGCCAAAGCCAGTCACCATACACCCGATTGTGCGATGGTGCTTATGACTTCACTTGCGGTGCATGAAGCGACGGTGGGTAATGCAGCATACGCTGCAGCTAAGGGAGCAGTTGAGGCATTTGCCCAAACTGCAAAAGCTGAGTTGTCTTTGCGAGGAATTAGAGTTTATGCATTTGATCCGGGAATTGTAGATACGGATATGGTACGAAGTACTTGGATGCGCACAATGAGCATGGGTGCGATAGATAAGTTATGCTCACGTTATGGGGGTATGGTAAAGCCTGAAGTGGTGGCGAAAAAGATTGTTGCACTATTAGACGATGGGGGAGGTAAATAATGAAGCACCTTATCATTATTGGCGCTGGTGGATTTGGCCGTGAGTTGTTTGGCGTTGCACGTGAGGCGATAGGGTATGGCGAAGTATTTGATATTAAGGGATATTTAGATGCCAATCCTAATGCGCTTGATGGTTTTAAGAATTACCCTAAGATTCTTGGAGACATTAAGGACTATGAAATTCAAGTTGATGATGTTTTTATCACTGCCTTAGGTAGTATTGAGAGTCGTCGTCGGTGTGTAAAAGCAATTGAAGAAAAGGGTGGGAAGTTTATTGCGCTTGTCCATAAAAGTGCATTCTTAGGCCCTAATGTTCATGTTGCTGAGGGTGCATTTATTTCTAATAATGTTACTTTAACTGCGGATATTGAAGTTAAACGGCATGTTACTATTTTTCAAAATACTTCAATTGGTCACGATTCTGTATTAGAGGAGTTTTCTCACGTTTATGCGCAATGTGCTTTGGGTGGGGTAGTTAAAGTTGGTAAAGGTGCGAGCATTTATCCTGGCTCGGTAGTTTTTCCTCGGCGAACAATTGGTGATGATGCTGTTGTTGGCGCTGGCTCAACGGTAATTCTCAATGTGGAAAAAGGTGTACGAGTTTTTGGGTCGCCTGCAACTCCCATGAAATAAAAGGAAATTAAGGCAATGGTTGATAAGCTTATAAAGTTAATACGAGAGACAAGTTCTACGCTTCCTGACGATGTCGTAAAAGCCCTCAAAACGGCGCATCGTCGTGAAAAACGCGACTCTTCGGCGGCAACGATTTTAGAGCTTATCTTGAAAAATTGCGTATTGGCAAAAGAGGAAGGCGTCCCGCTTTGCCAAGATACTGGAACGCTTACTTTTTTTGTGAATAATTCGTGGCGCAAGAAAGTAAGCGAAAGCGCAATTAAAAAGGCGGTAAAATTAGCGACAAAAAAAGGTTATCTTCGAAAGAATACAATTGATACTTTAAGTGGCAAAAGTCTTGATGATAATTGTGCGGAGGGCTCTCCCGCTATTCATTATGGCAATTATTCGTCGGTTACCTTGCTTATGAAGGGCGGCGGCTCAGAGAATATGTCGCGCCAATATTCGCTTCCCGATGTTGAAATTGGTGCAGCGCGTGATTTGGAAGGGGTTGAGAAGTGCATTCTTGATGCGGTAAAGAAAATTAAAGGTTACGGCTGCGCGCCGGGGATTCTTGGTGTTTGCATTGGTGGAGATCGTGCAACGGGATACGAGGTCGCCAAAGAGCAACTATTGCGCTCGCTTTCCGAAAAGCCAACGGCCTTTGAAGCGCGAATACTTAAAAAAGCCAATTCACTTAATATTGGTCCGATGGGGTTAGGCGGAAAGACAACCTTGCTGGGAGTTAAAGTGGCTTCACGCACACGAGTGCCGGCGAGTTATTTTGTGACCATTGCTTATATGTGCTGGGCGTTAAGGAGGGGGTCGTTATGAAATATCTTAAATATCCTTTCTCCGAGAAAGTGGTGCGCTCGCTTAAGGCGGGAGATGTGGTTTCAATTTCGGGGCTTATTCATACGGGGCGCGACAAGGCGCATAAGTTTTTTGCGGATGGCGGGAAATTACCAGTTGATTTTCGTGATGGGGCTTTGTATCATTGTGGGCCAGTCGTAGTGAAAGACAAGGTAGTTGCTGCTGGTCCCACGACTTCGGTGCGTGAGAATTGCTATGAGCCCAAATTTATCGCTCAAACGGGAGTTCGCCTAATTATTGGCAAGGGCGGAATGGATGATTTAACACTCAAAGCAATGAAAAAGCATGGTTGCGTCTATGTGCAAGCAGTCGGTGGCGCAGGTGCGCTTTATGCGAAGAGTGTTAAACGGATTAGTAAAGTCTCGCTACTCAAAGAATTTGGCGCTGCAGAAGCAGTGTGGAGCTTTGAAGTGGAGGATTTTCGTGGTATTGTGGCAATGGATACGAAAGGCAAATCGCTTTTCAATATGATATAATCTAAAAACTTATGAAATGGACTAAATCTCTCATTCAGACGCTCAGGGAAGATCCTGGCGATGCCGAAATTGATTCACACAAGTTGCTCGTTCGTGCGGGGCTAATGAAAAAAGTTGCAGGCGGGCTTTATACCTATTTGCCGCTTGGCATGCGCGTTCTTAATAAGATTGCGAAGATTGTTCGCGAAGAAATGGACAAGGCAGGTGCCGAGGAAATCGTCATGCCCATTCTTCAGCCGGCAGAGCTCTGGAAGACCTCGGGTCGTTGGGAGTCAATGGGACCTAATATGTTTCGCCTAAAAGATCGTGCGAGCCACGATTTCGCACTTTCGCCAACTGCTGAGGAAATGGTGACAGAGGTGATTAAATCTACGGTCTCGTCTTATCGGCAGTTGCCTCTTACGGTTTATCAGATTCAATGGAAGTTTCGTGATGAGATTCGTCCTCGCTTTGGACTTATGCGCTCGAAAGAGTTTTTGATGAAAGATGCTTATTCGTTTGATGTTTCATTGGAAGCGGCCGACAAGAGCTACATGGCAATGTTTGAAGCGTATAAGCGCGTATTTAATCGCTGTGGGCTTAAGGCCTATCCTGTGGAAGCAGATACGGGAGATATTGGGGGAAAGTTTAGCCATGAGTTTCATGTTTTAGCTGAGGCGGGTGAGGACGGAATTGCCTTTTGTGATGGATGTGGATATGCGGCCAATCTCGAGAAGGCCGAACGTAAAGTCGCACCTCGCGATGATGTTCCGTGTGGCGAGATTGAACTTGTCGCTACACCTAATGCCAAGTCAATTGAGGAGGTTGCTTCGTTTATGAAGTTGCCTGCGAGCACATTTGTCAAATCGCTCGTCTACTTGGCCGATGGCAAGCCAGTTATGGTTTGTGTGCCAGGCGAGCGCGATGTCAATGAAGTGAAACTTCGTCACTTCTTGGGGGCAAAGAAAGTTGAACTTGCTGATTACGAGACAGTACTTAAGGCGACTGGAGCGAATGCGGGAAGCGTGGGGCCAGTGCGTCCGAAGGATAGCGCGCTTAAGATTGTCGCTGATCAAGAGCTCAAGGGTGCAAAAGGATGCATTGTGGGCGCAAATAAAGACGACCACCACCTAAAGAATGTGGACTTGGCGCGCGATACGACAATTACTGAGTTCGCAGACTTGGTGATTGTTAGAGCCGGTGACATTTGTGCGAAGTGCGGTAAGCCACTCGTTATTAAGCGCGGTATTGAAGTTGGACACGTCTTTAAGTTGGGCACGAAATATACTGAGACTTTCAAGGCCGTCTATAAGGATGCGGACCTTACTGAAAAGACGATGGTTATGGGGTGCTATGGAATTGGCGTTTCGCGTACCTTGCAAGCGATTATTGAGCAAAGTCACGATAAGGATGGCATTATTTGGCCTGCGGCAGTCGCGCCATATCAAGTTGGTATTTGTCTACTTGATCCCAGCGACGAGGGAGTAGCCAAAGTTGCGTATGAGTTGGAAAGTGCGCTTATAGCAAAGGGCATAGATGTTATTGTCGACAATCGTGAGGATCGCCCGGGAGTGAAGTTCAAGGACGCGGACTTGATTGGTTTTCCTGTGCGCGTAGTTGTCGGAGCGAAGGGGCTTAAGTCAGGCGGAATTGAAATTAAAAAGCGCGCGGAAGATAAATCTTGTACCAAGATTGTACCAGTTGCTGAGGCGGTAAACGCAATTTGCGAAGCACTTAAATGATAATTCTTCCGCTTTTATTAGCAGCGGTTATTAACGCGCCTTGGGTAGACGAATTTGAGGGTAATTCGCTCAATGATGAGAAATGGACTGATTGGGTCGCCTCTTTCCAAGGACGTAATTCGGGCTTTCTTTTTGCGCGTGACAATGTGCGCGTAGATAGCGGAAAGCTCTTTCTCACTGCACGGCTTTTGCGCGAAGACGAGAAGACGGTCGAGAATCTTCGTCGGGGTTGGACGACTTGGGCTACATCATACGTTCGCACCCGTGACAAATTTCTTTATGGGACATTTGAGTGTCGTGCAAAGACGATGAACTCAAAGGTGTGTAATGCCTTTTGGCTTTATGATCCTTTATCTGACGAGCCCGAGAAGAAATTTCGGATAGGGGACTTTTCCGAAGAGATTGATATTTTTGAAATCTTTGGCTCGCTCAAAGAATGGCATGGAACTGTTCATTGTCTTAAAACGCCCTACTTGGAGGGAATTGTCAATGGTGGCGTTGAAGTGTTGCCCCAAAAGTCACTTAAGAAGGTATTGGACTTTGATCCTTCTAAGGAAATGCATATATATGGCTTTAAGTGGACCAAAGAGCGTCTAATATGGTTGATTGATGGGGCGGAAGTATTTTCGCGACCAAACGACCGCTTTCATCGACCATTGCATCTTGTCTTGGATTGTGAGATTATGAAGTCGTGGGTTGGCGAGCCGGAGATGGGCGCGCTTCCACAGTCCTTTACCATTGATTACGTTCGTTATTTACCAGAATGAAGCACGCTTATAAGTGGTATCTTTTGTTGCTCTTAGGTGGCGCTTATTTCTTTCACCAAGCCGATCGTGCGCTATTTGGTGTTTTAGTTCCTTATATTCAAAAGGAGCTCGCGCTTAGTGATGTGCAGTTGGGGCATATTACGACAGCGCTATTTTTGACGATAGCCGTAGTTACCTTTTTTGCGGGACTTATGGGCGATAGATTGAGTCGCAAATGGATTATCACTTTTTCGCTTATCTTTTGGTCGCTATCAACGATTGGCATGGGCTTTGCGGGTGGATATGTGGCAATCTTTCTTTTGCGCTCGCTCGCAACTGGTGGAGGCGAGAGCTTTTATGGGCCAAGTGCGATGTCGCTTATTGCTTCTTATCATGAAAAGACACGTTCGCTTGCGTTTTCTATTCATCAAGCTGCACTTTATTTAGGACTAATGTTAAGTGGGGTGTTGGCGCTTTGGGTGTTAGGACTCATTGGCTCTTGGCGAGGTGTGTTTATTGCCTTTGGTGTAGCGGGATTAATTTTGGGAATCGCGTTTATTTGGTTGCTTAAAGATTCAATGGCATCCTCAACGAGTGTATCGCCAAATAAGCCGTCGCTTGCTTTGTCATTTAAGGCCTACTTTACCAACCCAAGAGCATTGCTTATAACTACGGGCTTTATTGCAATATGCTGTGTCAATAATACCTATATTGCATGGGCGCCGAAACTATTTTATGAGCGTTTTGGTGTAGATGGGGCGACGAGTGGAGCGCATGTGATGTTTTATCATCATTTAGTTGCGTTTATTGCGATTATAATTGGCGGAATTATTACTGACAAGATGGTCAAACGTTACCCTCGCTTTCGGTTAGGTTTGCAGATTGGTGCGCTTTTGTTGGGAGCGCCGATGATTCTTGCAATGGGACTTATGCCGTCTTTTGCGGGTGCAGTGGTGATGACTGCGGGCTATGGAGTAGCAAGAGGACTTTTTGAAGTAAATACCCACGCATCGGTCTTTGATGTTGTCCCTGCGGAGCATAGAGCGGCAGTGGTAGGGTTTATGCTTTTATTGGCAATGGGAATTGGAGCGGTATTTTCAGGTGAGTTAGTTGGGCACTTAGTTTCCGCCTATCCCGAAAAGGGCTATTCCCTTGTCTTTGGCGCCATGGCAAGCGCTTACTTAATTGCCGCACTTTTAATGTTCATTCCATTCTATCGTAATCAACATGCAACCATATAAGACATATTTAAGCGAAAGCGAATTACCTGAGGCGTGGTACAATGTACGCGCAGACATGACGAAAAAGCCCGCGCCACTACTTAATCCTACGACTTTAAATCCTATCACAGCTGAAGAGCTCGAGCCAATTTTTTGTCATGAATGTGTTCGTCAGGAGTTGGATGATACCACGCCTTTTATTCCTATTCCTACCCCAGTTCGTGATTTTTACAAGATGTATCGTCCCTCGCCTCTTATTCGGGCGTACTTTTTGGAGAAGGCGCTTGCAACTCCAGCCAACATTTACTATAAGTTTGAAGGCAACAATACTTCGGGGTCGCATAAACTCAATAGCGCGATTGCGCAGGCCTATTATGCCAAAGCGCAAGGTTTGAGCGATGTTACTACTGAAACTGGTGCTGGTCAGTGGGGAACGGCGCTATCAATGGCAAGCGCATTTTTTGGTCTTAAGTGCCATGTCTATATGGTCAAGTGTTCCTACGAACAAAAACCATTTCGTCGGGAAGTTATGCGCACTTATGGAGCGACGATTACGCCTTCGCCATCAATGACGACTGAAGTGGGCAAAAAGATCAACGCCGAGCATCCCAATACTTCGGGTTCGTTAGGTTGCGCAATTTCCGAAGCAGTGGAAGCGGCAAGTAAATTGCCGAATGCGCGTTATCTTTTGGGAAGTGTACTTAATCAAGTCTGTCTTCATCAATCAATTATCGGGCTTGAAACTCAAGCGGCACTTAAAAAGTTAGGAGTAAAGGCCGATATTATTATTGGGTGTGCAGGTGGAGGGTCTAATCTTGCGGGATTGATTGCACCATTTGTGGGCGAGAAGCTGCGCAAAGAGGCGGATTATCGATTTATTGCAGTAGAGCCGGCAAGTTGCCCATCATTGACGAGGGGCAAGTATATGTATGATTATTGCGATACAGGGCGCGTGTGTCCATTACAAAAGATGTATACCTTGGGGAGTGGCTTTATTCCATCGGCAAGCCATTCGGGCGGACTTCGTTATCATGGAATGAGTTCGATTATTTCAGAGCTATACGACCAAAAGTTATTGGAAGCAACGAGTGTTGATCAAACCAAAGTTTTTGAAGTGGCGACATTATTTGCCCGCACTGAAGGCACGTTGCCTGCGCCTGAGTCTTCGCATGCAATTCGAGTGGCAATTGATGAGGCGTTGCGGTGCAAGCGTGAGAATAAAGCCGAAACAATTGTGTTTGGATTGACTGGTACAGGATACTTCGATATGGCTGCATACGCGAAGTTTAATGACGGAACAATGACGGACTATATCCCTACTGACGAGGAGATTAAAAACGCGGTATTGAACTCGCCGCATTAAACAACCCATGAAGCGTAAAGTGGTGTGGACGCTTCAAAATAAGGAAAAGATAAATGAAAACGCTATTGTACGTAGCATTAGCTATCGTAACTGTTGCGCTTATATGCACCGCATGGATGATGAGGTTCTCAACCAATACTGCATCGGGTCGCTTTTATAAAAACGATCGCTGGACTTGGCGTACGCTCATTGTCGAAAAATCTGGCTTGGTTCATTGGCTCGTCGCACCAGAATATAAGAAATAACAAGGTTACAACAACTTACTACCTTTTTGATCCCCTGGATTTCTCGTAGGTACCCTCAGTATCTGACAATGCAAGTGTTTTTTCTGTAAATTCGCTCCGCGCTATCGCAGCATTTACTCTGCGGGGTTTTGGCTTGCCCCCTGCGGAGATTCGCTTAGGGGCCAGCGGAGATTCGGCTCCTCCCCTACGGAGGCGCCGGTAAAAGTCAATTGATTTCTCTCCAAAGTCAATTGACATTGTTGCAAAGTCAATTGACTTTATTCAATTATCAATTGACTTTTCATGGACCCTCAACGGAGAAAGCGATAAACACCTTCCAGAACACGGAAGTAGGCCAATAGGAAGTTGGAAAAGTCCCTTGAGTCTCACAATTCCCCTCCAAGAGTCTCATAATTCCCCCGTGCCCATCGCTCGAAGTCGATAAGCTCGTTTCGGGCATCGCGCGGACTCTTGATTCTCCGCGCTCGGAAAGATCGACCACTCTGCAAAATGCGTCTCCAGACGAAATATATTGCGGGTCAATCTTTACGTGCCCGAAACGACTGTATCGCCTTCTCGCTAGACATTGAGACCTTCGCGTACGCTCGGTCGATAAGGTAAAACGCCGTTCTGCTCCTCCGTTCCTACCGGGACCTTCGCGTTCGCTCGGTCAACATAGTGGCTCTCACTTTTAACTAAAAGTGAGATTTAGGGCAAAATAGTCAGTTTGCGCTTGCAATGTGTAATTAGAAGTTGTAAAATGAAGTCGTTTCTGTTGACTGATGGCGCGGAAAAGTGTTATCATGCAGCGGATCAAAGAAGCGAGAAACGCTGAAAATTTGATATTGATGATAATAAATGGCAATCAAGCAATATGAGGAGGTTGTGGAATAGACTCATCGGCTTGCATTGGCTGGCGATTGCGGGGTTATCCTATTGGGTTATGCTGGCGATGCAACTTTTGGTGTCGCGTCCGGACTGCTCGAGTCTGGATGTTGCCGCACCGTATTTCGCTTCGACGACATTAATGCTATTGTTTGGGCCGTATCTTTTTGTTGTGGATTTGGCGGAGGATAGCTTTGGGTGGGTTTTGAAAATCGTACCGGTATTCTTGATTCATCTTTTGCTTGTCGCGGCGTTCCTCACGCGGATCTTGCGAAGACTTCCGCATCGCGTCGGACTCCGTCGAATCGGTTTGTTTGGCGCGGCAGTTATTTCCGTTTTGGGCATTTGGTCTGAGGTGCCGGAGGTGTCGATTGTCGAGTTCGCGCACGAGGCCGTCGTTAATCCGGTGAGGTTGGCGGTGATTTCCGATCTGCATTCCTGTCGCTACGGAAAGAGGATGTGCCGGTTGATTTCCGCAGTACGTGTAATGAAGCCGGATGCAGTCCTTTTGGTCGGCGATATCTTCGACGATCGATTTGATGATTCGAATACAAAGACGTTTATCCGAGGAATTGCAAGCGACTTTCCCTGTTACTGTGTTACTGGGAATCATGAGTTTTGGAGTGTTCGCGTCTTTGAGATGAAAGATTGGTTGCGTGAGTCGGGTGTCACGGTTCTAGAGGGTTCGTGTGTGCGCACGGCCGTTGGTGAGACGCCGCTTTTGATCGGTGGGGTTGATGATCCAACTTATCTCTATGAGATGTGGGATCGTCAGTTGGCGTCTGCGCGGGCGCAGTCGGTGAGAGATGGCGTTCGCATTCTCCTGTCGCATCGCCCCGAACGCGTTGAGGCCTATCGAACTGTGGATGATGCATTCGATCTTGTTATTGCCGGCCATGCGCATGCCGGGCAGTGGCGATTGCCGTTTTGCGGACGAGGAGTAGCTGCGCCCGATCAAGGATTCTTTCCTCGTTATGTTGAAGGGTTTTATCCGATTACGGATAAGTTGACGATGTTGGTTTCGCGCGGGCTCGCACGTGAAAGTTCTCCATTTCCTCGTTTCTTCAACCATCCCGAAATCATAATGCTTGATTTGAAGAGGTAAAGAAGTATGTTCAGGCGCTTGATTCGTATAGTTGTATTGTTGGCGGTGCTCGTGGAGATCCTCGGGTGTGATAAGTGTCCGTTCAAGGATTTGATTGAGGCCAGTGAGGTGAATTTCACGGAAAGTGTCGCCATTGTAAATATGATTCGCAGGAATGGCTGTTCGAAATATGTTCGTGATGCTACAGAGGCTGACGATCGCGGTCGTCAATTCCTTAGTAATGAAGATAATGAGGATTTCGCAGAATCTCTCAAGAGGGGGAAGGGCTTTGCGGGGGGATATGCGGCCTTGCGGAAAGGTCGTTGTGGTAAGGTCTTTTATGCCTTTGTTCAAAATCTCAATCGGCGTCAGAATATTGGAGAGATTGCGCGTTTGTCGCCTCATTTTGATAGTGTAAGGGATTTGGAACTATTTGAGCGTATTTATATCCGGAGCGGTATTCAGTGTTGGCGGATGAATGCGCGTGACTTGGACCCTGATCCATTGGGCGAGTATTTTTATGCCGATACTGCTACCCGTCGAACGAAGTCATGCGACTGATGGAAAGGTATAGTGAGTGTGAAGAAATACAGTTGTCCTAAGTGCGGACATGACATCGAGCCGAAGAACATCAACGCATCCGAGGATATCGTCTATTGCTCGGGTTGCGGGGAGGTTTCGCGTTTTGTGGCCGGTTGCACGGAAGGATAGGTTGACAATTTTACCTTGATTGATGATTGCTATCATTCCGTTTACATTCAAAAGGCATGCGAGTGGACGATGCGCTAAGCGACCTCGAAAGGATAATTTCGCGTTCGCCCAATCCCGGGATTGTAATAATCGCCGTATAAATTAAAGGTATTAGGAAAATGGTGATTTGTAAAGGGGGTGGGTCAGCAAAAACTCCTTAAGCCGCCTTGGCCAAACGCTGATTGTAAGCATGCGCCGTCTCTCCTTTCAGTGATTCTCTGTGAATTGAGTTGATCCAGTCCTCGAGTTGCCGGATTTCCCGTCTCGTGAGGCGGTTGAAGTCCGTTCCCTTCGGATACCATCTTCTGACGAGTCGATTGCAGTTCTCGATGGCACCTTTCTCATAGGACGCATATGCTCTCGTGTAGTAGGTTTCCGCCTTGAATACGCGATCCAGCCGTCT
>JAZRVL010000018.1:0-6242 GCA_045599105.1 Kiritimatiellia bacterium | reverse complement strand
GATCACATAGAACGCCGAGGTTGGCTTGCCACCTTCAAACGTATCCGCAAGCGTGAGCCGCGAAGCAGTCGCCGTCGCAGAAGCGACATCCGTCTCCGTTCCGCCAAGCGCCGTCGAGCGAACGAGCGTATAGGTAAGACCAGGAATCGCCTTCACCCCAACTGCCGTCTCATCGTCCGAAACCACAAGTGGCTTGACCTCGTCATCCGACGCCGTAAGGGTGGGAGTGACCGGGATCGTCTCATCGCCAACAGTCACCGACTTGGTCGCATCGAGCACGATGTCGCCATTATCAATCTTGCACGCAGGAGCAATATCAAAGCCATTGCTCTTGATGATGAGCTGATTGATTTCAACACCGGTGATCTGGGTAATCGACGAAGGAATTTCGTACTTGCCTTCAAAGCCAAGTGGCATGGTGATATCAAGCTTTGTCACCCCTTCCTTGGGCGTGATGACCGCAACTGCATTTTCACCCTCGCCCGTGACTTCAACCGTGCCCTGTTCTTCGGGAACAATCTGGCCGCCAGCCGCCTTGAGCGCGGCCTCGAAAACCGAACCCTCGACGACGATGTCGTCCTCGCCTTCCTTCGAGAGGACGATCTTCACCGTCACGTTCGCATCCTGCTTGACGTTGCTCACCACGCCGCAAGTATAGCTCGTCGTAACGGCAACAAGCTGCGCGTAGGTAACCTTGAACTGAGGCGCGAAGGTCGCAAGGAGCTTGACTGGCGTATTCGCCGTAAGCTCAAACGCCGGGAACTCGACCATCAACTCGCCATCAAGCGGGTTGGAGCCCTTGAGCGTGAACTCGTCGCTGCCGAGCGCGACATCCGAGGAAACCTCGAAGTCCACGTTCCAATCGTCATAGCCGATCGCTTCGGTGCCAAGACCGTAGGTGACACCAACATCACACCCCTCGACCGTGGCCGGAGTCTGCGTCGCAACTGGAGCGACCATCTTGACAACCTTCCAGGTTACAGGATCGGTCTCCTGCTCGATAGCCACATAACCAGCGCTGACGATATCGGAAGGATCAACGGTGAACATACCACCAGTAACCGACAAGGTTACTCCGTCATTCACGGCAATCTCGCCTTCGATGAGCGAAGTCGAAGTGCTGCTATTGCTGAGAATCTTGACCGTACCTGCAGTAGCTGCAATCGCCGTAACAGGCGCAGAAACTTCCGCAACATTGGTAATCTTCAACAAGGAGAGTTCACCATTGACGGTGATTGCCGCCTTAGTCGAATCATCTTGATAGACCGTACCTTGAATCGTTGCATCAGCAACGTTGTTGAGGATAATGCTACCGACAACAACGGTATCGAGCGTCGTGCTGCGACTAATCGTGAGCTTACCATTGGTCATGATGATATCACCATTTACAACCCCGCCCTCGTAACCTTCCTCAGCAGGATTCTTGATGGTAAATACGAGCGTGCTCGCCACCGGCGCCGTGACCGAAATATTGCCGATAAGCGCATAGCCATTGAGGTCAAGAATCACATTCTTGGCAATCATCTCGAAGGCCACGCTCTCCTCGACATCGCGCAAGAGTTTAACAGTCATAGCGCTATCTGCCTCAGCGGCATCTTCAAGCGCGTGCTGCACCATCGCGTACGGCCACCCTTCAATCTCAGCGGAAATCTCAACAACTTCCTCGTCCTTAATAGACTCCGCAACATTTGGATCTTCGGTCACATCATAGAATGTAACTTCCGTCTCCTCATTTTCATCCTTGAAGAGGAATCCTTCATGAGCCGTGTAAGTAACGGTCATAGTTGCACCATACGGAATCGAGGCATAGCCCTCAACCACAGGAATTGGCTCCTCAATCCCTTCAACCGTAACCACGACATCCGCGCCCGCAAGCTCTGGAATTGCAACCGAGACCGCGAAGTAAGCGATGTAGTTGCCCTCTTCATCATAGTCGGCTTCTACCGTAAGCTCACCGCCGTCCTCATCAACCAAGGTGATGGGATCAAATTCCGCGCCTTCCGCCTTGGTGAAGACACAAACAATACCCTCAGCCATTTCCGCCGCAGTGATCGTCGCCTTGATCGAGCCAGCGCCGTCAATCGTGAGACCACGAACCGTCGCAAGGTCAAGCGCCGCATCGTCGGCGAGCGTAATCACACCGAACGTACCATTACCGGCGAGCGTAATCGCGCCAGTGAGCGTGAAGTCGGTAATCGTTCCCGCATTGTTCAAGGTCGCTCCTTCATAGCTCGTAATCGCGCCAATCGTAAGCGTATCGCTATTGCCGGTAGCAATTTCAAGCGCACCATCCGAGCCAATCGTCAGCGTTGCGGTCTCATCAAAGGTAACCGCACGGTTGGCAACGATCTTACCGCCCGCAATTTCAAGCGCGCCGTTCTGCACGGTCGTATTGCAAAGCGTAAAGGTGTTGTCATTGATCTTGGAGAGCGTTGCATCGCCGAGATCGAGCGTGTTCGCCGCATAACCGCTATTAACATACGCAAGCTCGTTTTCGCCACCAATAGTCGAGTTCGCGGTCTGCGAAATCGAGACATATTGCTTCTTGCTGACCGGAACGCCATCGCCAGTATTGACGAGCGAACCGCCGTTCAACACAACCTTGAGCGCAGTATCGATCTTACCATTGATATCGAAGGTGCCGCCCGCGTCAACCGTAATCGTGCCAGTCGTATTCTGATCGGCCGGCTTCAAGGTCGCACCGTCATCAACCGTGTAGTTATACGAACCAAGCGCCATTTCAAGGTCGCTCTTAATCACGCGCTCAATCGTCGGGTTCGCGTTTATGATTTCCTCGGTCACTTCCTGTGTGCCCCAAGTCCACTTTTCGTTCTCGTAGACGAACTGGTAATCAGGAGCCGCAACCGTTACCACATAGTGCCGAGTCACCGGGTCGATCGTTGCCGAAACCTCGCGTCCATAAAGCTCGGCCGGCGGAACGAAGGAAATTGACGCACCATCCTCAAGCATCGTATAGCCGGTAAGATCATACGTCTGCGTCGAGAAGTATTGGGTCATATCCACCATCGAAAGGTCGAAAGTAACGCTCTTGCCCTGCTTGACCGTAAGCGGCGCACCCGCCATCGAGAACGCATCATAATCGAAGGTGATGTTCGCATTCGCCGTCACGCGACCAGACGACTTGACCTTGCCGCCAAAGTCCTCGCCCTCGGCGAGCACGAACTTGACGTCATCGCCATTGATCTGAATGGCCTCGTAGGTCACATCGTCAGCGATGTTGATGGCGACAGTCGTCGTCTCGGCGTTATCAATCGCGAGCTTGACCGTCGCATTTGCAGCCGGCTCATCCGCCGTCTCGACTGGCTCGGTGCCTTCCTTGGTCCATGCCTCAGTCGCCGACCAATCGGCATCCGTCGTCACCGTGCGCTGATAAGAGCCGTTCGGCGAGACGTACGGATAGAGAACCGCATACTTCTCAAGCGCTTCCTTGGTGAGCTCGACATCATAAACGCGGAGCCAATCAAGCGTTGCCAAATCATCGGCAGAATTGCAGTTCACATAGCCAACATTCATATTACCATGTGGCGAGCCAATCTGGAAGCCGCCGCCAAGCGCAATCTTGCTACCGAACGGATAGGACTGGAGAAGCTCGCCATCAAGGTAGATATCAATAATGGTTTGAGTATCGTCTTCCTTAAGCACAAACGCATAAAGGTGCTCCGTCGCTTGCGCATTCGGCACGGTCATCGTGCAAAGCGTAGTGCTCGAATTTTGCCCTTCCGCATAATTAAGCGAAACCTTGTCAAGCGAATCCTCGGTCGCAAGGAAGATCGTCTTTTTCGAACCCGCCGTCGCCGAGCCAAAGCCAAGCTGGAACATCTTGGTGGAGTTAACCATCTTGCTGTACATTACGAAGGTTGCCTTCGCTGGCCAGCTATTGAGATCAATCGCGGGACGCGCATGGATGTAGAGCGACTTGGCACCCTCGCCATCAGTATAGACAGGATCAACACCCCACTTCGTCATCGCCCCATGACCCGACGTACCGGCATTGTTGAGATTGCCGTCGAACTCATAGTCCCACCAGCAAGCGCCTCCCGTAATCTCCCAGTCGTAGGAGACCGTGCCATCATGGTTGTCAGTGAAAGGAATCACATTGCCCGCAGCATCGAAGAGGAGAATCGTCTCTGCCGTCTTGCCCTCGGGAATCGTGAACTTGCCAAGATTATTGATGTTCACGATATATCCGTAGATGAACTTACCATCATTCTCGGTGACAAGGTTTTCTGCAGCATCCCAAACACCCGGCATAAGGGCAACCGTGCAATTATCTGCCTTAAGCGTACCTTCAATCATAAACGAGTCATCAACGGTAAACTCCTCATCGCCTTCCGTACCCTTGAAGACCAAGGTATCACCCTCTGGAATCATAAGCCCCTCGATAAGAGCAGTCGCCGGCGTAATAATCTGGGTAAGTTTGTACTCGCCTTTATTAAAAGTAATTGCATCAATTACCGCAGTATCGTCATCATAAGTAAGCTCAGCATCGCCATCCAAGGTTATTTCAGTTTCGACCTCTGGATAGTAAACTCCCGCCTTCCAATTAATCGCGCTCCAATTCCATTCCCCGCTAATCGTTGCGGTATTCTTGAGCGCAAGATTCCACTTCGCCGTGAGGTAACCCTCAACCGTCGCAAGTTCTTCCGTCGTAAGAACCTTGTTGAAGATAAGAACTTCGCTGAGCTTACGACCACCAGAGCGATTGTCCGCGCCACCGCGATCACCCGAGAAGCAGTCCGTCGAGCAGTTCGCCGAAGTAGTTACCGAGACCACGCGGAAGCCCTCAGGAAGCGCATAGTTGCGACCGTTTCCGTGATCCTCTCCATTATCACGAACCGAACTAAACAAAATTGAATTATTACTATGGAACAGTGCAACACTTCCGGCCGTGCCTCCAGCGCGATGGAAGTTATAAGTAGTACTACGAGCACCCATAAACCAAGCGCGTTGATCATTCTTAAGGTCAATGACTTGAATCACCGTCTTGGCGTCGCCATTGACCGGCGCAAAGCCAAGGTCGACGTGGCTATTGCACTCGCCGAAATCGAGGTATTCGCGAAGATCGCCATTAACGAAAGTCGGTGTGTCGTTGATATAATTCGCGGTATATGCCGCCGCAGCCGCAGTTCCGCAAAGGTCCGCCCACGCGGTAACCTTGCTATTCGCGTCCGTTGTCACCCCGCGCGAAGCGTCAAAGCGACGGATAAGGGATTCGCTCTCGAAAATTGCCGCAACCTCCTCCGTATAATAGTCGGCGCTGACAACATAGGCAAGATACATCTCGCCCGACTCGCCCACGAGTTGAAACTCGCCACTGATACCCTTTGGAAGCCCAGTCACCTTGCAGTTAAAGTCATCGATCGTCGCCGCGCGATCACCAACCATTAAGTCAGTAGCATAAATAAGGACAAGTTCCGTCCCGTCGGCAAGTTCTTTGTTGAAGGTAAGGTTAACCGGAAATCCCGTGGGAATTGTAATCGTTCCCTCTGCGGCAAGTGTCGCGTCAACATTATTGAGGTTAACCGATCCGCCCTCACCGAACTCCAAGTCGCCTTCCACGTACGTCTCTTCATTAACCTCGTACGGGGTAACAATCTTGGACTTCGGAAGCACGATATAGCCATCCGCAATTTCCAATTTGGAAGTAACATCTTCCCCGTTGCTATTCGTAAATGTCAATTCCGCAGGAATCGCGTCCGCCTTGACGATCGGTCCGAACGGGAAGCCATTAGGAAGCTTAAGCGAGCCACGAGAACCCGCATCCAGCGTCCATTCGAGCGGCATTAGCGTCGTACCAAGATCAATTTCGCCATTAATCACAACCGTGTTTTCGGCATCGCGATTGATTAAGCCACCCGTAAGCGTAATCGTCTGCGCATAAGCCGCAGGGAAATTGAGCGTGCCCGCGCCGGTCTTGGTAATCGCAAAGTCGCCCGAAATCGCCGAAATCGTCGCCGTCTTGCCCTCGGCAACCTCGATCTCAGTCGCCTTGGTAAGGGTTACGCTGTTGACCGTGCCGCCAAGAATCAACTTGCCATCATCAATCGTAAAGGCATCCGCTCCAACCGAAACATCGCCTGTAATCTCAAAATCGCCGCTGCCGAACTTCTTGAACTGGGCGTTAGCCGCACCTGTCGTGATCGAAGTGTCGAAAATTAGTTTCGAATTAGCGCCAACGAACACTGCAACACCGCGATCGTTGTCGGAAGCCAAATGGAATG
>JAZRVL010000017.1:0-50701 GCA_045599105.1 Kiritimatiellia bacterium | reverse complement strand
TTATAGTAATCGGCATCTTTCTTTTAACTAAACAACTTTCTAGTTCGCATTCTACCAACTTCGGTTCGGATTGTCAACACTCACTTTCTTTAGCTTAAGGGCACACTTACCCCAAACTACTATCACGAATAATAGCAAAATGTCGCCCGACTTGTCAAGATAGGTTAGTTGTTTTCAAACCGTTTTTTAACCACAGAAATAATGGAATACCGCTTTCATTGATTGACGGTTGACGGTAACAAGCACTATTGCCTATTTACAATTGGTGAAATTTATGATATATTACTCATAGTTTGATGACCGCAGAAAGGCGGCCTATAAAACCCAAAAAAATAAGGCGAAATTGGCTTTATGGGCGACACAACGCCGCCCCCAATTGAACCGAACCTAGTAAATCACCTCCTAAGCATATTATACTTTGTCTCCGAAGGTTCGGAGCGTATGCCAATGGATGATTTGCAAGGCACGAAAGGTACATGATGAAAGAATTCTATGATGTATACCAATTATTCACTAATCTACCCGAGTTTTCGGGACCCCGGCAAGCCGCAAAAAGAGCTCTTCGGCGTGCCTGGTTTCATCAACGAGCTCAAGCGTCACACCCTTGCGGTTGCGCCACGTCCCAATGAGCCGCTCGCTTTCGCGGGCGCGCTCGCGATGCTGACGCACTTGACTGGTCGAAGTTATGTGAGCGAAAGAGGTTTACACACCAACCTCTATATCGTTGCACTCGCTCCGTCTGGCATGGGCAAGGAAGAACCCCGCATAACCAATCAACATCTCGCTAACGAAGCGGGCATCATTGATTCAGTCCCCGATTCAGTCGCCTCTGGCGAAGGCCTCGAGGACGCAATGATGCGACGCCCTTCGCTCCTTATGCAGACGGACGAGGCCGACTCGCTCTTCTCCGCCATGCGCAAAGACGACTCGCGTGCAGCTCGTCTAAGCGAAATGGTGCTGCGGTTCTTCTCAGACTCAAAAGGCGTGCACATCGTCCGACTCAAGGCCGGCGATAGGCAAACTTCGGCAATCAAACTGCCACACCTCACGCTTTTCGCGACTGGCGTTCCGACATTCGTTTACGACGCACTAAACTTGAAGGCGCTCGAAAATGGACTTCTCGGCCGATGCCTGTTCGTGGAGAACGACGAATTCTGCCCGCTTGGAGATCCTGTCAACGAGCCACTCCCGCAAGCGTGCGTGGAGGCGGCAAAATTCATGGCCGAAAAAGAACGCAGGTTCGTTGAAACCGGCGTTCTCGACCCAATCATCGTCCACGAAAACGAAGAAGCCAAGGAAAAACTCGCCGAACTTCGATTACGCGCAGACGAAATTTCGCAACAGCTCTTCGATGCGGGACTAACCACTGCTGCCGTCCTTTATTGCCGAATCTACGAAAAGGCGATGAAGCTCGCAATGCTCTGGGCAATCTCTGAAAATCCTATCCAACCAGTGATGAGCGTAGATGCCGTGAACTGGGGAGCGATGTTCGTCGTCCACTCGACAAATCGAATACTCTACGCATCCAGCGCCAATATCTCCGAAAACACGTTTGATCGGCTCAAAAACCGCTTCATCAAACTTCTTCGAAAAGCCGGCGGCCAACTGGATCGCACTACCTTGCTCAGAAGTCTGCATATTGACGCAACAACCTTCGCTAAAATTGTGAAAACGTTGCACTTGTGCGACTTAATCGAGGAAGAAATGATAGATAGGAGAAAAACGCTCTATACGCTAAAAACAGAGAATTAACCCTTCTCAAATTCACGCTCAACTTCACCTTCAATTCACCTTCGTAGGTGAATCAATGGTGAAGTTCAAGGTGAAGTTGAAACAAGTTAAATCGTCAAAAATCAACAATGAGCGGTGAAATGGCGAATTATCGCATTTCGCCGCTCTTTATCTCACACTCACAGCGAAGCAAGTCGAAATACTGGGGGTCTCGAGCCAATATACTGGGGGTCTCGAGCCGAAATACTGGGGGTACTTACGCGAAATACTGGTGGTCTCGGGCTGAGATACTGGGGGTACCTACGAGAAATACTGGGGGTCAAAAACGTATTCCTTCTTAAGCGCGCATCGTTCATATTTAAGTTCAATCGGAAATAATAGAAAAATGGCGCATAGCCCGTCAAGTAGGTGGTGTAATATGATATACTATGCGTCAGATATGACACGAATTAATCGATTTGGCTGGGAAGGAGCGGATATTGCCGGGATTGCGCGAGTCATCAGCGCACATGGCGACTATTATCACCTTATTGCCAATGAAGCGGAGGGCGAAATTCTCGCTCGCAAGAAAAAAAGCGCCTTTTTAGACGAAAGCGCCCTAAAACCGATTACGGGCGACTTTGTTGAGTTTATCTACAATAATCAAGGCGAGTCGATGATAAGTAAAGTCATCCCCCGCTTTTCACACTTTGAACGCAAAGATCCTACGGCGCGGCGCAAATCCCAAACGCTGGCAGTTAACTTCAATACTCTCTTTATCATGATGTCCCTAAATGAAAACTTCTCCCTGCCTCGGCTTAAGCGATACCTCACCCTGGCCGAAGATATAGGACATGCGGAAGTAAAAGTAATCCTTACGAAAAGTGACCTAATGACTGAGGATAAATGTAGAGTGATAAACGACGAGTTAGGGATTGACGCTATTCGGCTTTCGGCCAAGACTGGCGAAGGGATGGAGCAAATCGCCCCTTACTTTACAAGCGGCAAAACCGTCGCTTTTATCGGTAGCTCAGGGGTCGGCAAGTCCACGCTCTTAAATAAACTTGCCGGTGAAGAGTGGGCGGCAACTCAAGAAATCCAAGCATGGAGCGGCAAGGGCCGGCATACGACCACCAGTCGAGAGCTGGTGATGCTCCCAAGTGGCGCAATGGTCATCGATACGCCTGGCATTCGGGAAATTGGACTTGTCGGCGAGAGCGAGCTTGAGCTTGTCAAAGGCGCGTCAACTCACCGTTATCGGGTGCGTAGCAAGTAAGCAATCGCTCCATAAATCGCCATCCCGAGGGCAATCTCCAGCCCTAATGCAACAATCAAATTGAGCCCGCCCACCCATGGCTTAAAGGCGACAAGTCCAATTGCCATCGCTATTGTTCCTATTAGCGACTTGCCAATTGGCTTAAGCGTCCGCTTAAGTCCGAGCGAACCGTTTTTGGCGGTCGCAAGGCGAGTTAGCAAGATCGCACCGATTGCCGCGCAAATCACTGTTGAGGAGGCAAGTCCCACGTGACGCCACTCCTCTGGCAAAAGCGTAATTGCAAGAATGTTTAAAATCGCATTTAATACCACCATTTTGACGGAAACTTTAAGCGGAGTTGTCATATCATGCTGGGCTTGGAAAAAGGGAATGATTGCCTTTTGATAACCAAAGAACGCAAGCCCTAACGCATATACGGCAAGTGCTCTTGAAACTCGCAACGTCGCTATACTATCAAACGCACTACCCTCGTAGATAACAGAGGTAATTTCAGTTGCCAAGATAAAGAGTCCTGCGGCGGCAGGAAGCATAATAAACATAAGTTTTTCGACGGATGCGCAAAGCGCTTCGCGGGCGCCTTCGATGTCGCCTTTGGCAAAATATCCCGCAAAAGTCGGCAGCAACACCGTCCCAAAAGCTACCCCAATAACACCCAAGGGTAGGTCCATTAACCTTTCGGCGTATCCAATCACACCTGCCGCCCAAGCCGAGGCAAGGTAAGCAAGCACTTGATCCAGCATATAGTTAATCTGGACTGCGCCTGCACCCATCGCACCGATGAAGGTATTTTTCCACACCAAGCGCGCTTTGTCGGACAAAAGCCCCGCAAAACTCGGCAATGGAGAAAAGCCCTTTTTGGCCATGCAGTAAAACAAAAACGCCATCTGCATCGCACCGCCCCCAAGAATGGCTATACAAATAATCGTCGTACGAGTGGCAATCGCAAGCGAGGGAAAAAACGTAATCCCGCCTAAAGCGACAATCCAAAAGATATTGAGCATCGCCGGCATTGCCGCGCCCTCGGTAAAGCGCCCCAACGCATTTAATATCCCCATTCCAAAAGCCGCCCCACAAATAAAGAGCATGTACGGAAGCAAGATCTTTATTAGTTTAATTGTCAGCAAAGCCCGCTCGGAAAGATTGCTTGATAGCATACTATACGCGCCAAGTCCAATTAAAGCGAGAATCACTATTGCGCCTAAGCCCATCATCACCATCGTCATCACTGCCCGGGCGAGACGTTTGGCGCTTTCAACTTCACCACGCTCCAACTCGCCTTTAAATACAGGCACAAAAGCAGCAGTAAGCGCACCTTCGCCAAAAAGCTTACGTGCCATATTGGGGATCGCAAATGCGAGCACAAATGCACTTTGCTCCATCCCAGCGCCAATCATCCGTGATTGGAGCATTTCCCTAACAAGACCCAATACTCGGGAAACCGCCGTAAGTCCGCCGACCGTAAAGACGTTCTTTATGATCTTTTTCGGAAGCATATACGATCGATAATCGACTTGAAGCTGTCGTTGCCCGCCAATATCTCAATAGCAATACGAAGATAGAGGCATTTCACGGGCGAGGTCTCGAAGCGCGGAAAACGGACAGCGTCTTTTTCGGTGGTAATAAGCGCGTCCGCCCCCATATCCGCAGTACGATTAAGCGCATAAAGAATTTCGGAAGCTTGATAGCGATGGTGATCAGCGTAGCGCTCGCACCACACGACTTTGGCGCCCATTGCGCGCAAAGAGTTTTCAAATCCCCTTGGCGAGGCAATTCCCGAAAGCGTACAGACGGTCTTGCCTTGGAGAAAATCCAAAGGATACTCCTGACGGCTCCATACGTCCTTGAGCACTTTAGGCGCATGATTGCATTCAACAATTTCCGCTTTGGCGTTATAACGCCTGATGAGCGATTTGACTTCACTCACATCGCCTTTGCACTTGGTAAGAAAGATGATGTCCGCCCGCTTTATATGGCGAATGGGCTCACGCAAAATGCCCCTCGGAAGCATGTGACCATTGCCAAAGGGATTGGTCGAGTCCACGAGCACCACTTCAATCGAATGTTTAAGCCGTTGATATTGAAAGCCATCGTCAAGAATAAGCGTATTGGAGCCAAAATGCTTAATTGCATAACGCCCCGCTTTTACCCGATTACGATCAACGACTACCGCAACCCCTGGCAAGTTTGAAGCGAGCATATACGGCTCGTCGCCGCCAACTTCAGAATCTAAGCGCACCCGCTTGCCATCCGAAACTACCAGCGGAGGAACGACTACGCCAGTAAGCGCGCGCTTCCACCAAGGCGCTTCCTTGCGCCGATAGCCACGCGACAAAATTGCCACCTTGCGTCCCTCGGCAGCCAAAGTACGCGCAAAAATTTCAGTGACTGGCGTCTTGCCCGTACCACCGGCAGTAATATTGCCAATGGAAATAACTTGCACGCCCAAAGGAAAGCGCCTAAGTACGCCAGTTTTGTAAAGAAAATAGCGAATCCCCACTACTGCCGCAAAAAACCAACTAAATACTTTAAGCGTCCTTAAAAGAAACTGAATAGCGCGCGGATGATCGAGGTCGTCGCCTGGCTGTTGAATGAGCTTTACGAGATAGCTTTCAAGTCGCTCAACCGCATTTTGTTTGGCTTTGCGCATTAGTCACGAGAATAAATACCACCATTATCCGCACCCAAGGCGCGAATATAAATGTAAAAACCGAAACGAAAATCTTCGTCATTCTCATACCCATCAATGGTAGTATACTCATTTTCATACTCACCATAAAATCTAAAGCCAAGGCAATCGGTAAGTAAATCAAGCCATCCACCCACTGCATCCAACTCACCTTCACGAACATCCCAACGAACATAAGGGCTAAAGCGCAAGAAATCACACGGCTGGTAAGTAAAGCCCAAACTCGCCATTTGAAACTTCACATTATTGAGCTCATCCTTGGTCATATAATTGGGATCGTATGGTGCATCCGCATAATCCCAATAACGATAGTCACGAGCTTCATAAGACGCATACCAATCGAAGTTCTTGCTAAGCTTGTGGGTCAAAGTAGCGCTACCCAGAGCGAGAGTATTGTGCTCACTATCGTACTCGGCAAGTAACGCAAAACTGAAATCGTCCGAAAGCGACCAGCGCGTTCTCACGCCCGGCATAATCGTAAAGTGACGCCGCCCATAATTGGGGCTACCCAAATCCGCCAAGCGATGCTTTTCGTCGTCAATATTCCAACTGGCACGATTAAACTGCACCGCTCCGTAGAAATCAATGTCAAATACGGTGCGTAAATGACCTTTATCATCGAGCTTGCTCCATGTATTGCGTAAACCTGGCGTCACCCCATAATAGGCATACGGCAAATTGCGCGAACGCCCCGCAAACTGATCCTCCCAAATCCGCGAGCTATCCAAGTTGTCGAAGAGGTAAGGCCGAGCACCATGCTTATCCCCCGTATACCAATCCTCTTGCGCCAGAACGTCGAAATATGGCTCAATCATGTGCTGATACTTTTCGCTGACCCAAGCTTTACCACGCGCAGCAAAGGTAACTCCGCCTTCAATAATCGAACGATGCATATCGCTCCAACTACTCTTGGACCAGTAAGTTCCCTGATAAGCTACACGAGGAACAACCGAAAGTGCATCATTAAACATCTTAAACGGCAAGGTGAAACGATGATAGGTATAAACGCGAAAAGTCTCGTAATCCGCCCACTTGCCAGGACTATAAGTAAAAGGATCGTTAGGATCTCGATTGTTACCATACTTCGCATAGTTACGCCGCAAATATCCAATGCGGCTTTCGCTTTCGTAATTAATCGGCGAGGAAAATACCGGCCGAGGAGAAATGTCAAAGTAAATTTCAGGTAGTCTATCCACCATGCTGTAAAAATCATTAATCCGACCTGAGCCCTCTATGCCAAAGGCAAAATCATTTTCGTTATGTTCCCAAAATAGTCCACTTTGACTGTACGTAAGCCACCGCGCACGATCACCAAAAAATCCATTGCGCTGGAAGTCGCTTAAAAAGTACGAGTCCGAAAGATAAGTCCCCTGAAGACGAACCGTATCACGCTCAGTCGGCTCCCAACGGTGAGTAAGGCCAATTAAATAGCGATCACGATCCACCCAACTACCAAAGTGCTCGCTATTCCAACCTCCGCTCGTTGAACGACCACGCGTGTGGTCTTCGTCCCACGCATAATAAAGATTGAGCGAGCCATAACCAAAGTCGCCAAGATTCCAATCCAAGTCTTCGCCCAAACCAACGCCTTTTTTATAGCGCAAATCAAAACGAGTCGCGCCTTTGAGCCACCACGTATCCGAGCGTCGTTCAGAATCGCCCGCAATCTGATAACGATAACGCGTTAAAAGATAGGCGCCCCAACGCGAAGTATAACCCGGCATCCAACTAAAACCACAAGAAGTGTTCAAAGGATACCAAAGATACGGCAAATAAAATACGGGAACTTCAAAAAGCTTAACCCACGCATTTTTGACAATTACATAATCGTCGGCCTTGTACTCCACCTCCGCCGAAACGCCCCAGTGAGTGTGACCCACTTCGTTGGTACAAGTGGTAACCGAGGTAGGATCACGAAAATGCGCCACCCCATTGGCGTCACGCTCCAACGAATCACTACGTAGTATGATAGGACCATATACTGCGTGAACGTGACCTGTCGCTACTGCGGATTTGACGATATTGTCTACTGCCACGCGATCCGCAGTAAACGTCATCACATTAGAGGCAACGGCAAGAAGTATACTAGCTATCATGTACGCGAGTAAAGAATTTGCGAAGTTGTTGCATCCATAATTGAAAATGCTTCTGGATGGCGATGAAGCTCAGAAACGAAAGTAAGACGCGTATTGTAAGTCTTTTGCAGCTCCGCCAAAATTGCACTATCCTCAGTACGCAAACGTTGCATTACCTGAGGCGCAATTACAATCTTGGCCTCAAAAGGAGAATTCTCAATTTCGGCCTTTTTAAGTAGCATGGCAAGCGCACGCTGAATCTCGACTGAGACTGCCATTGGGGATTTAACCAATCCACGCCCTTGGCAATAAGGGCAAGTCGACGTCAACTGCGAAAGAATTGAGGAGTCCTGACGCTGGCGCGACATCTCCAAAAGCCCCAATTCAGAAATATCTAAAACATTGGTGCGCGCACGATCGCGCTTTAAGGCGTCTTTAAGCGCACGACAAACTTCGCGCTGATGTTTGCGCGATTTCATATCGATGAGGTCCAAAATCACCAATCCCCCGATATTACGAAGCCGCAACTGACGCGCCACTTCATCAACCGCCTCCAAGTTCACCTCTCTAATGGCGTCCTCTTGACTGCCGTTGCCCTTGTAGTGGCCAGTATTTACGTCAACTGCAATTAACGCTTCGGTTTCATCAATTACTAAGTATCCACCGCTTTTCAAGGGAACTTTGCGAGCAAACGCCTCCGAAAGCTGACGCTCAATCCCATAGTGCTCAAAGATATTGGCCTCGCCATCATAACGCCGCACCTTGGAACGTGCACGACGCGAAATGGAGCTTGTAAGCTCGCGCATATTCTCGTAAGTTTTCTCGTCGTCAATTGTAATGGAGTCTACATCCTCAGTCAACCAATCACGCACTACGCGCTCGCAAAGATCGGGCTCTTGGAAAATACAGCAAGGCGTGCGCAAATTGCGGGTATTGGCCTGCATTTCATTCCATACCGACAAAAGCCCTCGTAAATCACGGGCGAACGCCTTCGCCGACGCTCCCGCACCAGCCGTACGCACGACAATACCCACATTGTCTGGAAGCGGCAAACGATCAATAATCTTTTTAAGACGCTTACGCTCCGCGCCATCAGAAATCTTTTTGGAAACTCCCCGAATGTGCTCACCTGGCATCATCACCAAATAACGTCCAGGAATCGAGAGATTGGCAGTAACGCGGGGACCTTTCGTGGAAATAGGACCTTTAGTAACTTGAACGATGATCTCCGAGCCCGGCGGAAAGCGTTTGGCAATTTCCGCATCCGACAAACGATTGGACTTTTTGCCGCCTCGACGCTCCTCACTTTCAAGGTCATCGTCAAGAATCGAGTCCGCATCACTCGTCATATCCCAATAATGCAGAAACGAGTTTTTCTTAAGCCCAATATCCACGAAAGCGGCTTGTAAATCGTTTTCGAGATTTTGAACACGCCCTTTAAAGACGCTACCGACCAAGCGTTCGTCCTCGGGATGCTCCACCATAAACTCCTCAAGTCGACCATTTTCCAAAACTGCGACTCGAGTTTCGAGCTTTTCAACATTAATTATTATTTCACGCTTCGTTTTGGAGCGCTTGAACCAGCCAAATAAATTCATTTTGTGTGCGTTTCAAGAGTTAAAATGTAGATTAAGAGTTACAAAATCGTATGTGCTTTAATTGTATCAAATATCCTATCGCTTTTCCAGCGTCTTTAAGGTCAAACCCTTGAGGTCATGACCACTTTCATGAAAGATAAGCGAGCTTAGGTAAGATACAATAATACAAACTACGAGCCCAATTCCACCCAAGAGAAATGGATGAAACTTAAGTCCAAAGACATTGCAACCCATAATCTCGCAACTAAAGCAGACAAAATAATTGGCAATAAGCCCCATTACTGCCGACATTCCTTTGATGCGGGGCATAAATACACCCATAAAGAATAGGCCCGTCAATCCTGCGGTAAGCATCGCAATATACTTATTGAAGTTGTCAAAGAGCGCCGAGGACTCCATACGAGATAAGACAAGAGCGGCAAAGATGCCGAGAACACCGACAACGTAAGTGCAAATTTGACCCGAGCGAATTTGTGCCTTACCCGAAATTGACGGATTGAAGCGCTTGATAAAATCGGTGACTACCGCTGTTGATGCCGAAGAAAGATTTGCCGACAAGGTCGAAATCGTGGCTGCAAATACCGCAGCAATTACGAGTCCCGCGAGCCATGGTGGCATTTCGGTAGCCATAAAAAGTGGAAGCACCGAGTCCCCCTTGGGCATTGTCACATCCATTGCCTCGGGATGAGTGTGGTAGAATGCGAAAAGTGCCATGCCAATTCCATAAAAGACTACCTGCGCAAAAACGCTCATACAACCATTAAACCACAAAGAGCGCTTGGTCGCATTCTCGTCGGGCGTGGCGATATAGCGCTGAATGACACATTGATCAGAAGTGTAGGACGAAAGGTTGGAGATAAGCCCTTGGACGGCAACTACCCAAAATACGGGTTGAGAAAGAATAAAGCGAAAATCCCACATCGTGTTTTTGTTGTAGGACGAAGCAACATTCCAAAAGGTTGCGAAGTGTTCACCCGGAGCACCAGTTTTCATAATAAGCAAAATCAGTACCGACACCGCCCCGCCCATAAGCACGATTCCTTGCACAAAGTCCGACCAGATAACCGCCTCCAGCCCGCCCAAGGAGCAATAAACCATCGTCAAAACTCCGCAAATAAGAATGCACGCATCAATGGAAACGCCAGTAACCGCATTAAGCGCAATTGCGGGTAGAAGCGTCACCACCGCAACTCGGCAAACCATGAAGACCACAAAAGCCGCAGAACCAAAAAGCCGCACCCCAAGATTGAAACGCTTTTCCAAGTATTCATACGCCGAGGTAATCCCCAAGCGACAGAAGAAAGGCAGATAATAGTAAATTGCTACTGGCGCCATACCAATAATAAAGAACGCCATTACAAAGTAACGCCAATCTTGTAAATACGCCTGAGTAGGAATCGCAATAAAGGTAATCGAGGAAAGCATCGTGGCAAAGATTGACATTCCCGCAACATACCACGGAATTCGTCCGCCGCCGCGGAAATAATCGTTTTCGTCTTTCTTCTTGAAAATAAAGAATAGCGCCATTGCAACCATCAAAAGCACATAAACCCCCACCACTCCCCAAGCCGTAGCGCCAAATTTCTTAGTCTTTAGAAAGCTTGCGATTGTAACTGCGCTCGTACGAACTTTGGGCGCTTTTTCTCCACCAGCAATAATAAGCTCATACGCCTCAGGCGTCTTGCCACTCTTTAAACCGACTGCCGCACCACAACGCGGAAAGTCATCCGCTCTTAGCTTGCCGTACTTACACCACGCATCTGTCACGCAGTTGTAAGCCAAAATCTCGCGTTGCCAATGATTGCCTCCGCCACGCTGCCAATCAGCATAACCATACCCACCAATCAAAAGAATGTGTTGATGGCCGCTCTTTAAGAAGGCAGCCCCAATCGTAGTATGAATGGGAAGCTCACTTAATGGGTACCACTTATTCGGCGCAGAAAGAATAAGTTTATAACCATCGCGCAATGCGCCTTTCTCATCAAAACCACCATAAACTACGAGCACTTTTTCCTTTTGATCGCCGTTTTGCACTGCCGCCACCATCTGCTTGCGATTGGAAGAGCCAGGAAGCTTGGCAAGTACCTCCCAAGTCAAACTTTCAGCGTCTAAGTTGAGTCTATAAGCTTCATTGCCACCTACGACATAAACAACCTTGCCATCGGAGGCGGCTGCGCCCATCGCAATTGGCTTGGGGAGATCTGGTAAACTTTTAAGCGCATCACGCGTAAGTAAATACGCATCCTTGAAAACGGTCTTGCCATCCGTACCACCTGCGCAAAATATCCCAAGCGGAGTTTCAGCGCTAACACCCTCACCTACTGCGTGAGGAAGCTCACGATTGGCAAGCGCCCATTTACCATCTTCGGCAAAGCGCACTTGGATTGCCCGCAAATACACTTTGACATCTTTGCCCGTAGCATCCTTTTCAAAGTCAGTACCCCCCGCAACTATAAAATCCCCATTGGGCAAAAATCCACCGAAAGGACGCGCAACCTTGGTCGGCAGTTCCTCGTTGGCGCCCCAATTAACCTCAATCGGCGAGGCAAGCGCAATTATCGTTATCAGCGAAAATGCAAGTGCGATGAGCTTTTTCATTTAATCTCCGAAGTTGGAATGCGTAAGAAGTAGTGGAAGGATGGACCTTTAAAACCTTCAGGAGAATTGCCTTCATAAATAACTCCAACCGAGTCCTCGCCAACCGTACAAAGTGAAGAATATCCTGCACAAGGACGCGGATCGTAGCAAAGCTTGCGCGACCAATCCTTGCCCCCATCTATCGAGCGACGCACCGTCATTTGCTCACGCTTATTTGAATCAGGAGTGGAGAAAAATAGCTCGTCCCCAAGCTTAACCAATGCCGACTGGCAAAAACAAACGCGAATGCGTGGCTGAGTATCAAATCTCTCCCATGTCTCGCCCAGATCTTTGGTTATCGCCGTCATACTACCCTCACGCGTATTAAAAAGGAGCGTACCAGGCTTGGTCTCTACTACCGTCGACTCCGAACCCGCCCAAGGCATTGCCTTGGAGCTTTGCCAAGTTTTGCCATGATCTTTGGAATAAACGAGACATCCATAACGCCACTTCTTGCCAGTATTGGCGCCTGGCCAAATCTGGCAAGGAAAAACGAGCGTACCATCTTTCATCGCAATACCTGCACCAGGCCCTTGGAAAAGGAGTCCCCACTCCAAAGTATCCGCATCTCCTATACGCTTTACCGCGGGCGTAATATTGACGGGCTTTGACCAAGTCTTGCCCTCATCATCCGAATAAGTAAGCACCATTTGTCCACACTTTGATTGATCCGCACTGCCCGATTGACTCGTCCAAATAGGGTGGCCGGTATCGGGAGTCGCCAATCCTACCACCCAAATGCGTCCATTTGATGGATCTACTAAAATACACGCATCACCCACGCCTGGCTTGCCGCCTGCACGCTTTTCATAACTAAGCGCGGTTGTAATCGGCGACCACGTAACACCCTTGTCCTTGGAGATAGAAACGCCAACTGTGATATCCGCCGGCAGGTCGCCTCCATGATTAAAGCGATTATCAAAAATTGCAACTAAATTACCTTTAGGTGTCTCTACAATACCAGGAATACGAAAGTATCCGCTTTTGCGACCAACATCCACAATCTCTTGATCAGGGCGTGTTACTACTGAGCCGATGCGAAACTCTTTACCCTCAAGTACAATCTTGCGCCTTAAATCAGTTTTAGGCCCATCATTTGCCACAATAATAAGCGCATACTCATTGACGCCCTTGGTCACATTTTTTAAAGCAAAAAGTACCTTATCGCGTGCAATCTTGCCTTTAATCGCATTAGCAAACGCAACTTTGCCATCACTCGACATTTTGGCAAGCGCAATCGCCTTTAAATCATCGAGGTTCGTACCTTTGAGCGAAAGCATAAGTTTCTCCTCGCCCACTTTGTTGGTAGTGAACTTGACCGTACCAACTGAAGTTTTAAGCGCGACCTCTGCATTAAATGCAGGAACTCCGTTGGGGGCTATCGCAATATTGGTAGTGGCAGCATTAACGCCAAAAAGCATCGCGCTTGCGAGCATTAAAAATAAAGCTTTACTATTCATATCTTTATTATATCCTATTTGCCTACACAAAAGCGAGAAAAAAGTTTATCCAGCAAGTCCGCTGAATAATTAACTCCTAAACTATCCCCTAATATTTTGGCAGCTTGGCGCAAAGAATTGCCCGCAAGAACAAGATCAAAGCATTCAATAGGTAACGCAGCTCTTGACTCAATAAGCGCCGCTAAGCGTGGAGAATCATTTTCGAAATCAAGCTTCTCAAGCTCACGAATAATTTCCGCTTTAAGCACGTCAAGACCTTCACCTGTTTTAGCGGAGACATTAAGCCCCGCTCCTCGTCCAAGATCACACTTAGAGTGAACCCTAAGCCCCTTATCACAATCAAGTGCGAGCACCAAATCCGCTTGGGCAATTAATTCACTTGTGCGTTTAACTCCCTCAGCTTCAATGGGAGAAGTCGCATCACGCAAGCCCGCAGTATCAACCAAGCGAATCGGCCAACCATCGAGATCGAGCCACGCCTCCACAAAGTCTCGCGTTGTTCCTGGCTCCGATGAGACAATTGCCCGATTTTCATTTAAAAGCGCATTCATTAGCGATGATTTGCCCGAATTAGGCGCACCTGCAAGCACCACCAACGCCCCATCTCGAAGAATGCGCTTTTCTTTAAGGTTCTTAATCGTATCGTCAAAACTCTTAATAAGCGCACTTAACTCCTGCTCACGCTCACCAATAAAATCCGTCGGCAAATCCCCATCGTCAACATCAAGTGCGTGCTCAATCGTCGAGGACAGTGAAAGCGTTTGTTCGTAAAGCGCCTTGCAATTAAGCGCAGCTTCACCATTCAATCCTTTTAGCGCAGCATCAGCCGCACGCTCAGTTTTGGCTTCAATCAAATCCAGCGTTGCCTCGGCTTTCTCGTAATCTAACTTGCCGTTCAATAGCGCCCGCTCAGTGAACTCACCGCGTCGCGCCAAACGTGCGCCATTTTTAAGGCAAAGCTCCAATACTCGACGAGGAGTTACTGCGCCACCATGACACTGAAACTCAATGACGTCTTCGCCCGTATAAGAGTTAGGTGACTTAAATGCAAGCATTAACGCTTTATCAACTTTAAGGTCAACCAACCGAAAAGTTCCCGCACGAAGCAATTTACCCGTAAGTGCTTGAGCAATCGCAAAAGCCGCATCCCCGCTTAACCGCACTACCGCAACCCCTGCCTTGCCAGGTGCTGTAGAAATAGCGGCAATTGTGCCTTGCTCCACCATTATGCTTCGCGAAAGAAGCGACGCATCTCGGCTTCGGTTTCGCACTTAGCAAATTTGGCGTAGCCATCGTTTTGACGCAACGCACGCGAGATAAAGCCCATCAATTGCAAATACGGAGTTTGCTCATTGGCATTGGCAAGCGTAAGCACAATGATGGACAAAGGCGAATTGTCAATCGTCTCGTAGTCAGGAATGCACCCATTGGCAGTCCCCGAATTGTCAACGATTGCTACCGCACCTGCAATTCCGTGCACCTCATCCGTACGACCATGCGGAACTGCAATTCCATGATCTAATCCCGTAGGCATTGAGGCCTCGCGCTTTACTACCGCATCAATCGCAGCTTGTACATTAGTAACATGACGAGGATTAAGCTGTGCAATTTCCTTAACCAACTTTTCTATCGCCTCGCGCTTAGAAGTAGCCCGAAATTTAGGAATCATCACAAACCCATTTAAATAACGCCCAATCCCATTTTTAATGGCCTTGGCTTTCTCGGTCTTCTTGAGCAAATCCTCAACCGCATCCACGCGAATGGGTTTGGCGATTTGACGCGCAAGCGCATTCATTTCACTAGCCACCTCCATCCAAGCCGTCATTACCATCGCCTCCTCTGCAGGCGTGCAAGCAATGTAGATATTGCGCTTTTCGCGACGAACCGAAATTTCAATATCATCGAGCGCCACCTCCCAAATATTGTCATCTTTGGAAAGGAGTGAGGTGAAAAATCCCTCGTTGCGAAACTCCGCAACCAATCGGGTTAGCATTAAATCGGCAACATCGCTACCATCTAACTTAAAACAAATTTCTCGCGAACCTTCGACATTAATATGCGGATGACGAACGCCACATACTTTGGGCTTAAAAAGTCCCACTAACGCAGGCGGGGCTACGACCGTGGTCACCAGTGTCATTAAAATGCCAATGCCGAAGATCTCTTGGGTGAGATAACCGTATGAAAGGCCAAGTCCAGCAATGATGAGCGCCACTTCGCCACGCGGTACCATACCCGCACCAATACGCAAACCACCCAGAAAATTAAAGCCGCAAAAGAGCGAAGGAATCATGCATCCCAATATCTTGGCAAAAATCGCCAACACCGTATAAATACCACCAAAAACAAGCACTGGCTTGGAACAAAGCGCAGACACGTCAACCATCATGCCCATCGCGCAAAAAAAGATGGGCACTAAAAAGGTATAGACCGGAGAAAGCATTTCTTGAATTGGGTGCTTTAAATCTGTACGTGACAAGGCAAGTCCCATCACATAAGCACCAATAATCATTGCTAATCCCATATACTCAAAGAACCCAGCCAACACTAACGCAAGACCAAACGCCATCGTCGCAATCATAATTGGACTTTTAAAACATTTCTTTAGAAACTTCGCAATCCAACGAGCCGCAAGTACACCAATTAGCGTCGCGCCAAGCCAAACCCCGAACGCTTTGGCTGCCATAATCCCAATTGAACCCCAATCCATATCACCGGCACCGCTTGCACTTGACACTTTTGCACTCGCAGCAATAATACCATTGCCAATAGCAAGTACGATGAGTCCCAAGACGTCGTCGATGACTGCGCCCGCCATAATGGTCACACCCTCTTCGCTATCCATCTTCTTTTTCTCAGAGAGAATGCGAGCGGTAATACCCACTGAAGTTGCCGTTGACATAATACCCATATAAAGCGGAGCTTCACTCGTCATTGCCTCCGCAAGTGGCATTTCCGCCAACACCTTAAACGCATCAAAGAACTGCGGTAGCAAATAAACCGCGCAAAGATCGCCAAAGAGGAACGAAACCACTACTCCTCCAAACCCAACCATCGAACCCACAAATGAGTACTTAAGAAACATCTTGAGGTTAGTTTCCAAACCAGAAAGGAAAAGCAAAATCACCGAAGCAAGCGTCGCAATACCATAAAGTGCAGGTGAAGTTGCGTCAAACATGTGTCCCGTTTCGGCCGCAATCTGACGCAACGCCGCGCCATGAAATAAACCGGTTGCGAAAATCCCATCTCCAAAACCAATTCCACCGAGCGCCCATGGGCCAATTACAATACCAGCTGCAAGTTCACCCAAAATTGAAGGTAGCCTCAATAGCGAGGCAATTGCACCACCTAAACGCGCAGCAAAGATAATAACGCCAATCTGCAACACGAGAAACATCATTTCATCAACCCGTGGAAGCCCAAAGTTCGGATAAGGAGGCGTTGCACCAACTTCAGAAGCAAAACTCGCTAAAGCCGAAAAAACTACCGCCAATAATACTAAAACTTTATTTGATTTCATATTGCTTTCCAATCGTCGCATCCATTTCTAAAACTTCAACTTGCTCTTCGTTTGTCCAAAAACGAATCTTGCGCCCTTTGACAGTCCTAACTTCATTGGTCAATTCCTCCACAACTTCTGCCGGCTTACCATCAACTCCGTGTAATACCACAAGACCATTGGAGCGCTGATAAGTCGCCTTTTCACCATAGGCGCGCCGAAAGCCATTGGTAAGCGCAACATTACCTACCGCTGCAACGCGCTTGACATCATTGGCTTCGTTCATAAAAACATAAGCGCGATCAGAGCGCATCAAATACTCACGATCAATCACGCGGACATTACCCTGAAAGACAATCAGCCCCGCATTACGATCGTAAAAAGTACGCTGCGATGAGATATTTACGGGGCTATCGCCTTTATTAAAAAGGTTAGTCGAAATTAAAGCCGCAAAAATCAGCGAGAGAATCACTGCAACTTAAGCTTAGCGGTACTTGCGAACAATCGCTTCGTACTCGTCAGCCTGCGCTTCCATTGATTCAATCATCTTAAACTGCGTGTGGCAACGAACTAAATTGTGATCGTCGTATGCAGTGTGGAAATAAGTATCACCTGCGAGATAGTCAGTCAAGAATCGAATACCAATCGTGAAAGTAATGAGCCGCCCCGAAAAAGCAAGATTGTCCTTCTCTGCATCAGTCAAAAACTTCGCCTTAGAGAGATAACCCCTAACGAGCGCCTCAAAGTACTCTTTTTTTGAATAAACTTTAGATAAATCCTTCTCGTCTTCGGCAGCTGCAGCTGAAGAAGTGCGAACCATATCACCAAAATCATAAAGCGCTGAGCCAGGCATCGTAGTGTCAAGATCAATAACTACGTTCGTGCCATCGGGTGCAAGCATAACATTGTTAATCTTGGTGTCATTGTGCGTAATGCGCTCAGGGATCTCGCCATTCGCCATCATATTGACAATCTTAGCTGCCTCTTCACGACGCTTATCAACAAATGCAAGCTCGGCAGCAACCTTGGCCTTGCGACCTTTGACATCTTTGGCGGCTGCCTCATCAAGAAGTCGCAAGCGATCGACCGTGTCGTGAAAGCGAGGAATTACCGGCAAAAGTTTGGGCTCTGGTAAATCCGCAAGCGCATTCTGGAACGCGGCAAAAGCGCTCGCAGCAAGCTCCGCCTCGCGTGGCTCGCTAATAACATCAACCGAGCTATAACCTTCAAGAAACTTATAAACACGCCATGGATTCTCATATCCGACAACATCAAGTGTCTTGACCCCTTTCTGCTTGAGGTGCTCGGTAACCCGCATAATGTTGGTCTTTAAGATATCCTTATCAAATGCGTCGGTAACGCGCTGAAGAATAAAGCGTACACCACTTTTGGTCTCAACCTTAAAAGTATCATTGATGTGTCCTGAGCCATAACGATCAATTTGCTGCGCGTCGTTAATGCCCATGCTAAAAAGGACGGAATGAAGCTCTTCTTGTGAATAGGTATGATTGGACATAACAAGTCTCCTTATATTCCCTAAATTATACCAAAATGAATTTCACGGGGTCAATTTCAAAGTTCGCATTGCCTTCAATCAAGACCCCTGCTTTGGACAGCGCTTTCGCCCACTTTGCCTTCATATCGGCTTTGCAGCTCGCTGGCGAATCACTCCCCTCTGCATTCTTGACTGGCGAAAACTCGTCTTTTTGGTCAAACGCAAGGAATGCCGCACGCTTAGCATTGGGAAGAATATCAAAGATAAACTTCTCGAATTTATAACCATTGGGCTCGGTAGGCTTAACGAGTTTGCCACCAACGACCATAGGAATCTTTTTAAAGGCGAGATGAAGTGGCATAATCTTGGACGACTCACGCTCTAAGAAAGCACGATCAAAGACGTGAATCGCCGGCGACCCATAAAGGAAGTAAAGCTTGTTGCCATGCTTGCGAAGGCACTGCTCTTTGGTCATTTCGGTATATTCAACCATGCGGAAAGTTTTACCGAACTGCATGGGCATACCGACTTTCTCAAAGGGATCGCGCTTCGCACAAAGTTTGAGTGAATATTCCGAACGATTTTGGATATGATATCCAATAAAGGCAGGATCGGCAATTTCCACTAACGGATTGTCAACCTGGAAGAAAAAGACCGACTTGATGCCCCGCTTTTTCATATCTGCAAGCGCACCAGAACGTTTAAGCGCTGCCAAAAGTCCACCATGTCCATCAGGCGACATAAAAATATGGCCCAACTTATCAAGAATAATCTTTCCTTCCTTGGTCATTCCTGGCCACATCCCCTGAGTAAAGAAAAAGACATCCTTGGGATTTAATCCAAAATAGTTATTGTCCTTAAAGCACTTCACAGTTGCAGCATTGTTTGCCTCGCTCGTCATCACATAAAACGGAATCGCCTTACCATAGCGCAATGAACGCGCAAGAATCTTGCGAGCGTGGAAATAAAATAGTGGTGCACCACTTACAGGTCCAATTGAGTAGCAACCTTTTGGCCCATCATAGCCCAAGCGCGAACCTTGACCACCAGCAACCAATAATGCGGCGACCCGACCAGCGGCAAGCTCCTTTTCGCCCACTTTGATAGCACGGCTTAGCGTTGATCCTTTAAGTATTCCAACCTTAGGCGCCTTGCCCTTTGAAGAGTCAGCTACTGCGCCGCCCTCAACAAGCGCTTGCTGGCAAAGCTTCACACTCTTGGGATCAATGGTAGCAATTTGCGATAGAAGTGTCTTGCGCTCAGATGTGGAAAGCTTCTCCCAATAAGCGAGTACATGCTCTTGTCCGCATGACTTTAACAATTTTTCAGCCTGTGCGTAGTTCATAATTAATCCTTTCGATTTTCTGGCGGTTCAAGTATCCAGCGCTTATTATACCAAAACCAATTCTCCGGTTCACGCATAATTGCGTCTGAAAGTAGCTTCAGGGCCTCACAAGTCAATCGCCGCGCTTCGGCATTGTGATCAGTTGCATTAGGATTTGGTCGCAAAGTGGCAAGATGGGTAAAGACATGTTTATCCGCCCTGCGACTCATAATTGCAAGTACAATCGGCGCATTGGCCTTAACTGCAAAAAGCGCACCCGCACGAGATACATTGGCCTTGCCACCAAAAAAATCAACTTCTACATCCGCTTTGCGTACCCGCAAATCAGGAAGAATCGCAAATGCTCGCCCAGCAGCAATCCGCGACTCAATTTCACGCACTGTTCCTCGATTGTCGCGATCTAAGACTTCAATATCTCCATATTGCTCATTCATCCACTGATTGAGTTTGGGATTGCGTTGACGCGCAGCTAATGCAAACAACCTTAACCCATACTTTGCCATCGCCCAAGCTGCCATATACCAATTGGCTGAGTGCGGCACCATGATAACTACCCCATGCCCCTCGTCAACCAATGCCTGAAGCTTTTGCTTATAGCTTTCGCCATTTTCAACATGCTCATCCATCCACTCACGTGAAAGCTTGGGCGCACGAATCATTTCCACTGCCAACCACGCTAAATTAACGAGCGAACGCTCAGCAATATAAACGCACTCCTTATCGCTCTTGTTGGGAAAGACCGAGTGAATCCGCTCAAGTGTACGACGACGCTTAAAACGTAAAACTCGCGAAGCAAAAAGCGCCAAGCCCTTTGCCAAGGACATCGCTACCCGATAAGGTAACGCATTTAGCGCCCCTGAAATAAATCTTAATGCGAAGTACGACACACTTCGTCCTCAATCTCCTTGCCCGAATTTTCATCGCGTCCAAGCGCTTTATTGGCACTCTTTTTAACCTTGCGCCAAATCACTCCAAATACAACGCCCAACGCAATTGCGACACCAGCAATTGCTTGCACGGTATAAGACATCACAGAGGGGTCAACGTATGCAAGTATCATTTCCTTACTTCCTTCTTTGCAATAAGTGAATCTAAAATATACGCGCCAGCAACTTCACCAGCACGACCTGGGTTATAAAAATTGTCCTTAAGTAGTTTATCAATACGCTCGGCAAACTTACTTGGATTAGTTAGCATTTCACTAATGGCTTTGGCCGACGCATCCTTGTCGTTGGGCTTGACCGAGACACCAACTTCATTACGGAAAGAGATATCCGTAGGCACTAAACCTATCCGCTTCCATTCAGGATTTACAACCTTCATTGGTGTATCCACAAATAAAACTGACCGACGTGTCTTAAAGGCAAATTCATAAGCAATTCCCGACCAATCTGTGATAAGCACATCCGATTGGTCCATCGTAGATGGCTTAGAAAAATCAGTCTCCATAATGAGTCCGCTCGTATTTGCGTACTTTGCTTGAATTGCTTCCATCTTGGAGGGGTTGCGTCGTACATATTGAGGATGTGGACGAACGACTATCTCTCGATCAGGTGCTATAAGTGCAGCAATCAACGAATCAAGGCATGTATCGAATATGTTATCGGGTTGATGAGAGTTCGCAATCATAATTCGCTTTTTAGAATTGTTAAGCGGAGTGATGCGTGGCGAACCATCGCGCTCAAGCAAGGTATCTAAAAGCGGATAACCAGACTCAATTAGCTTTTTGGGTTTAAGATTGTAAAGTTTTTCCGTTGCTCGATGTTCAGCAATTTGAAATGGACCATTAGCCATAATCGTATCAAAGTGATCAAAAGCACCTTTGCGATAACACATATGCACCGAAGTAGGACCGTGATCAAGATAAACGTATTCGATATCCTTGCGAACATAGGAGCGCTTAAGCTGATAAGTGTTTAAGTCAGGCGTTGTCATAACTACCATATCCGCATCCATCTTCATCATCAACGGAATGATTTTCACTTTGCCGATATAATATCCTCGTAGATGCTGATTAGTCGAATTTAATACTGCATCATTAGGATCATTCGTCACATAATGAATCGTAACGTTAGAATTAGCAAGAAGATAGTCAATAACGGATTGAAAGTATTTATAGTATCCACCACCTTCGGCGTAAAAGACAAGATGCTTGTTGGCAATCTTAAAGAAACGCTTATAATCCGCCTTCTCTCGTTTACGCGCTTCGGGAGAAATCACCTTGGTAGCCTTAAGTGACGTCTCAAAGCGATTAAGCTCCGCCTGTGAACGACGCAAAGCAGAATAGTTCACATGCTTTTTGGGAGGAATGCAAAGGTTTTCACCGAGCTGAACAAGAATCGAAAAAAGATTACTCGTCGCCCAATAAAGCCCAACACCTGTTGCCACGAAGCAACCAAGAGAAAGCGAAATGCCAATAGAAATTCCGTTGGTAACAAGCTGCTGGGCTCTGGATTGTTCGTGTTGAAGCGGATTAAAAATGTTTTGGGTATATCCAAGTAACCAAGCGGCCGCGCCTGCAAAGATCGGCATCATCCAAGCAATTCCACCATCCACAGATGGCACGCATGCAATAAGTGGCTTTGCCGAACCAGGCATCGTAAGCTTATCACCGATTCCATAAATCACCTTTACGAACGCCATCAAAATTACAATTTGAATTGCCAACGGCACGAGCGAAAGCATAGGATGATATTTCTCGCGCTTAAAAAGCGCTGCTGTCGCTTCGCCAATTGCATCTTTATCCCCATAACGCTCCATCTTAATATGGTTAGTCTCGGGCATAAGCGAAACCATCTTGAGTGAATTAACTTGACACCAAAGCGAAATCGGAAATTGCAAAATCTTGGTAAGGAAAGTGAATATTACAATGTCCGCCCAATAATTCGGACACCACGAATGGCACCACTCCATAAGCCACGCAAAAAACTCTATTAAATATTCCACCTTTATAAGCTCGCTGTCAATGTTTCAAGTTCATTGGGGGTGTCGCACTCCACAATCTCTCCCGCTTTAACTTCATGGATCACAAGATTAAGCGATTCGTGACACAGTTTATCAACAATTTCATCCCAAAAGAGTTGAGCGTTTTCGGGTTTTTCTACTGCCTCAACAACGGCATTTGCAATTATACTTGCATCCTCTCGCTTAAAATAGGATATGCCAACCATATTGTAACAATCATCCCCACCTTTGCCTACGTGAACAATTCGATCATCCTTAAGCTCAAATACCCAATCGTCACTATGACCTTTTACAAACTTGCCAAAATATCCAGACTTCTCTAACGGACGACAGAGCAATCGACTATTGGGAATAAAAAGATCTGCTTCGCAAATAAAACAATCTGCGCTTGCCATTTCCTTGGCCGCAACTGCAATGGAATTAATATTATTCTTAGTACTAAAATCTGCATTTTCAATAAGCTTAACCCTTGGATACTTTTGGGCAAGCATTTTGAATTGCTCCTTTTTATAACCCACAACTACATAAATTTCTATAACTCCACGCTCAATCAACGCGTCAATCACGGTTTCCACGAGCGCTTTGTCGCCTACTTTTAAAAGCGGCTTGGCAGTTACATCAGTCAACGGCTTCATCCGTTGACCTAAACCTGCGGCCATCAAAATTGCAATTTCTTTCATTCCTTTTAGGCGGTCGTTTTTTGCATATCGCAAAGCTTACGATATGCTCCACCCATCGCATACAACTCATCGTGCGTACCGCGCTCAATGATTTCTCCGTCCTTCATAACGAGAATTAAATCTGCATCACGAACCGTAGAGAGACGATGAGCAATTGCAAATACAGTACGATTTTGCATCAGTTTTACGAGTGCGTCTTGCACTAACCGCTCAGTAACAGTATCCAACGCGCTCGTCGCTTCATCCAAAACAAGAATTGGCGGATTGCGAAGAATTGCTCGCGCGATGGCAATACGTTGACGTTCGCCACCAGAAAGCGCAAAGCCCTTCTCGCCAACCATCCGATTGTACCCGTCTGGCTGCGCGATAATAAACTCATGCGCATTGGCAAGCTTTGCCGCCATAACTACTTCCTCGTGCGTAGCCATTGGTGAGCCGTATTTAATATTCTCCTCGATAGTGTCATTAAAGAGGATTGTCTCTTGTTGCACTGAACCAATCAGCGCACGCAAAGATTCAATCTTGATATCCCTTAGGTCAATCCCATCCAAGGTGACTTTGCCATGCGTTGGATCGAAGAACCGCGAAAGTAGCCCCGACATTGTAGTTTTGCCCGATCCTGTTCCTCCCACAACTGCCATCATCTTGCCACGTCCAATTTCAAATGTAGCATTTTTAACTGCATCATGATCCGAAGTTGAGTAACGGAAAGAAACATCTTCAAAACGAATCTTATCCTCAAATGACTGCTTAATTGTAGCATTGGGCTTTTCAGGTAACTTCAAGTCCACATCCATCAAAGACCAAATACGTTGCAAGCTTGCTTGCGCCGTTTCAATGGATACTTGTAATCCCGCCATTTGCTTAATCGGCTTATAGATAAGCAGTAATGGCGCAAGCATTGGAATTACGTTAGCGAGCGTCACTTTAGTCGCAAAACACCACACCAAAAATGCACAAATAAGAAAAATCCCAATAGTCTCAACAGTAGGACCCACCAAAAGACCCCAACGAGTCGCCCGCATCGTAGTCTTAAAAAGCGTATTATTTACTTGATCGTATTTCTCGTTTTCAAACTGCTCGGTATTGTAGGCCTTGACTACTCGAATGCAAGTTAGAATTTCATGAATTCTTGAGCCAACTACCGAACTTTTCTCCAAGGTGCGCTTTGACCATTTGCGAATAATTTTGCCAAGCCCCAATACCGGCAGCATAAATGCTGGCATACCAATCACAATTATTCCCAAAGTCGCCATCATGTGATTTTCAATCGCAAACCAGATGATAAAGGCAATCGCAATAAAAATCTCAAACGGCGCACGGCAAAGTTCCGCAAGCGTTCCCTGAATGATATTTTGCATGATTTGAGGGTCACCCGTCGCCCTCGACATGATTTGCCCCACATCCACGCGTCCATGAAATTCTAAAGATTGCTCTTGAACTTTTTTAAGCAAGTCCATTCTTAAGTCCATCACCACTCGCGAAGCCGACCAAGTAAGACAATATTGATTAAGGAAGATAAAAGCCAAGCGGCATAACGCCACCAATGGGATACCAATAACCGCCATTAAAACAAGCGCACCGCCCATCGCACCTTCTTCGTCTTCAAGCGATATCCCTATTTTGTCGGCCAGTTTCTTTGCCTTGGGATACCAACTTGGCATCTTGGAGGCATCCTCCATTTGCCGAGCGTACTTTGATTTCTTCACCCCATCGCTTTTTACTTCAACTGGCGCTTCCGCTTCATCAACTGCGAACTCTGCTTTAATGGATTCAATCCGATCATTGTGACTCACTTTTTCAAGCGCAGGTTGAACGATACTGAAAATCGGAAGTAACGTTCCTGCGGTAAGCATCCCACAAATAATACCGACAAAAATCCGAAACTTGTACTTGCGCGCATATTTCCACGCACGTGAATACGCTTCACGTGCAGTGTATTCGCGATCAAAGAATTCTTTTTTGTAATCAATACCCATAATTAATGAAAGTATACCATATTTACTTCTTGGCGGTCGGCGTTACCTTCTTTGCTTCACCATTTACTATTACCGTAACTGGCTTTGGATTAGACGAAGAAGTGGTAAGGGCGTAAGTAGTCACCTTGCCATTTTTCCACTCCATATCCACGGTAATGTCCCCACGCGAACGAATCCCCCTTACATATCCGTCCTTCCACGCAGCTGGCAATGTGGGCAAAAGTTCAATCTTACCAGCATGTGACTGGATCAGCATTTCACTTATACCGCCCGTCATTCCATAGGTTCCGTCCATCTGCATCGGTGGATGATTGCCGAACATGTTGTCCAGTAAGTTATAACAAATGTAGCCCTTCACCATTTCGTAGGCTTCGTTGGTGTTTCCCAATCGTGCCCAGAGAGCAGTACGCCATGGCCAAGTCCAACTACGACGACAATCACCCGTCGTACCACGCAATTCCAAAGATTTCGCTGCCGCCTTTGCAAGTTCTGGCGTCTTGGCCTTGCTAATCATACTTCCTGGATATACCCCGACCAAATGCGATGTATGGCGATGTCCCTTCACCATATCTGGACGATCTACTCTCCACTCCTGCAAATATCCATTGGGCGAGACCTTGGGAAGTTCAATGCGTTCTTTAAGCCCGGCAAGTTTCTTTGCCCACTCTTGATCGACCTTAAGAATCTTCGCCGCCTTAATCGTATTGTCAAAAAGTTCCCAAATAAGCTCTTGGTCGTGACTTACCCCATCCTCAGTTGGACCCCACTCGTGTGACCATCCCTTTGGTGAGAGAAGCTTTCCATCAACCTCTTTGAGATTGGTTTCCCAAAATTCGCAAATGGACTTCATAATCGGATAGCCCGTATTGCGGAGAAACTCCTTATCCCGTGTAAAGAGGTAGTGATCCCAAACATGCAACGAATACCACGCATTAACTGGGGGATTCCACATTACCCATCCACCCGCGCCCCAAATATTTTGAGAGATGCGCGTCGTCCAACCCTTCTTATCCACGCCGAACGCCTTTTGGGTCATATTATGCAATGGCTCCTCCATCGCCTTCATAAAATCAATAAAGGTTAAGTGGCACTCCGAAAGGTTCCCCACTTCCGCGCCCCAATAACACATCTGAAGATTGATGTTGTTATGGTAATCACAAGCCCATGGCGGATGAACCTTGTCATTCCAAATCCCCTGCAAGGTCAGGGGCAAATTACCGGGGCGCGAACCCGCAATCAACATATAGCGCCCATACTGATAAACAAGCGCTTCCAATTCTGGATCGTCTTGGGTGCTCTTGTATTTGGCAATGCGCTCGTTAGTCGGAAGCTTGGCGATTTCCGAGGAGGTTTTGCCGAGCGAAATCGACATACGATCGTAAAGCTCGGAATGGTCCTCGATATGCGCGCGCTTGATAGCGCCGTATTTCTTCTTCACAATCCCCGCAAGCACCTTCTCGTTTTTTTTCGCAGGATCTTCGCCTTTCCAATTCGCCTTAAAGTCCTCTTTGTAATCGGTCGCAAGCGTAATATATACTTCGACCGAGTTGGCGCCTGCGACTTTAATAAAGGGAATGGTGCTACGGTCGAACTTAGGCTGCATACCGTCGCCCTTGCCATCGTACTCTACCTTTACGCTTTGTTCGTCGCCTACAATCGAGAACTTGCCGCCATCGACTCTAACCAACATCCTTCCCTCGAAAACTTCTCCGTTCGCAAGCTTGCCCCGCATAACCAAAGTATCCTTCCCTAACGCCGAAATCTTTGCATCATGACAAGGCGTAAGCAAAAAGTTCGCATTAAGCGCGCCGGCCTTATCGACCTTTGCGCAATAAACCAAGACATCGTCGGGATGGCTGACAAACGCTTCACGCGTATGGTGCACTCCGCCATTTACAAAATCAACGACGGCAATTCCGTTTTTAAGACTAAGCGCACGCGAATATGCGGTAGTCTTGTTGCCTTTGAGTTCAAAATCGGCAAAGAAGTTACCAAAGGGCTGAAACGCACCAAACTCGCTCTCGGTCGCCTTAGGCCCATACGAATACCCACTACCATTGCCAGGAAGATTGGGCCCGCCCGTCCAAAGCGAAATCTCGTTTAGATTAATGCGCTCGTTTTTATCTCCGCCAAAAATGGTGCCGCCAACGCGACCATTTCCAATAGGCAAGGATTGAGATTCCCAATTTGATGCGGGCTTAGTGTACCAAAGACAATTTGACGATGGATACTCGGCAAACGCCGCAAATGCAAATGCTCCGCCAATCACAAGTGTAGTTATTTTCCTATTCACACTTACTCCTTAGTTTTTAATATAAGTTCAATATTGCCATAGCTCTCGCCGCTATTAAGCGCCCTAACTTTAACAATAATATTACATCCATTATTGCCAATTGTCGAGTCGTTTATCTTATAGACAAGCACATTTCCCTTGGATGGAGTACCAGCAAATCCACCGCGCTTACTTTTTGCCACCACTTTTCCATCCATCTCAATCTTAATCGAGTCAATTTCAAGTCGCTCGGCACCACGCGTATAACTAAGGCGCACCGCTCGCGCAGATCTAAGATCGCTCGCCTCTACTGGATATTTTATCTCCTTCCAGCTCTTTGCAATTTTATCTGGCGACCACGAACCAATCGCCTTAACCTTGGAATTACCAATATTGGTCTTGCCAATTTTCTTCGCTTCGACGATTAATTTTACCGCCGCTTTTACTGGATCGTTATATGGCTTAACCTCCGAGAGTCCATTGGTTTCTTCCACCCACTTGCGCTCCCATGCTCCACGATTCACTCGCTTAGACGAATCAAAGCGCCCTTCATTATAAAGTTTGCGGCGCTGGAGGTAATAGTCGCGAATAAGTCCCGACCAAATCTTTGCCGCGTAGTCATCAACTGGCGGTCCCCAGATAGTCACAATGCGCCGTGCATTCTTCTCGTAGTAATCGGCAAGCTTCTCATTACCATTGCCATGCGAGCGCGCAAAGTCAATCCACCGTTGCATGGAAAAGTGCGGATGCGACTCGAGGAGCCTATCCATCGCAAGCATCAACTTTTCAATCCGAACTTCATATTCCTTGGATGCTTCCTCGTTGCCCTCGCTAAACGCCTTTTCACTGGCAACAATCAAGTTTTCTACAACGGCCCCGAGATAAGCGGCGGTATATTCTATAAGGTCGGCTTTATAAAGCGGAGAATCGGCGAATTTATCCGCAACCGATGCGAACCTCTCAATCGCCTCGAAGAACTCGGGCCGAGTGTTGATCGAGCCCTTGCCTGAACCGCCGGGACCCATTTGCCAATTATAACGCGGGTGATCGGTAAAGGAACCATACACCGACTTTCGCATAAGTGACCAAAACTCACCGATCGCCGGATCGTCCGCGCCGTACCTCGCCCACGAGTAATTTCTAAGTAATTCGTCCGTATCCGCCTTTTCCGTGCGCCACGCCGCATCCGCCATAACCTCGTAAACTATTTGATTGTTCTCAATTCCTTCCGGTGCCATTCCATGCCCAACCAAGCGTCCCTTATTGGCGGAGTTAAGCGCGTCAATGTGGCCATTGGCGTAAAAGTCCAATATTCCCGTAAGTCCGCACTTTCCTCCCATATTGGGAATTACGGAATAAATCCAGAGTTTATTGTAAAAGCCCTTGTGGAAATCCCAATTAACTCCATTGTGCCAAAAATGCCGGCTATAATCAACCGCCTCGTCTATAAGAAGCATCTTGTCATCGGGCACTTTCTTTAAAAGCGCGGCCAAAGTTTCTGGATCCCAAACTCCCCGCTGATAACCGAACATCCATCCCTGCATTACCCAAATCGCATCCGGATTGGCGTTGGCAATCGACTTGTAAACCTTTTCTCCATATTCGTTCATGAGTTGATAGCGCTCGGCCGACCCCTTGGGCGGGAATGGAGTTTCCATTTCGTTAAAGCTATCAATGAGATACAAGTCGCACTTGCCGAACTCCTTTTCCCATTCCTTAATGAACATCGTTCCGATCTTCTCGAAGACCGGATGATTGGGCATTACCATCCAGTTATGAAACACTCCCCCGCACCACTTTGTTTCGATAAGCTCAAGGTCAGGATAAATCTTCTTAAGCCCAGGTGGAACAAAGCCCGCAAAGCCGGGGCAAATTGGTTTCATCCCCAGCGAACGCATACGAGCGAGAATTTTATGCTGCAATTTAATCTGGTCTTCGTGCCATTCCTTGGGCATAGGGCTATCCAAGCCCGAGATATTCCCCATTCTCATCCAAGGCAGATGGGCGGGTCCTACGAAGTACGACTGAATCTCATCCTCCGAAAGACCCAGCTTCTTGAATACCCGCGCAGTAATCGCCTCTTGGGCGACCAGTGCTATCGGAGCGTTAATCCCATGAAGCGCCATATAGTCGATTTCCTGACTCCACCGCTCCCATGTCCAATAGGGCATAGTATAGCCGTAAGTTACTACATTAAAGTAATAACGATAATCAAATGGTGTAGATCCGCTAACTTCCGCCTCCTTATCCCACGGCTCGTCGCCAAAGCGATTTCCCGCCCAGCTGGAAACTCCTTTCTTCTGCGCTTTTAACGCTGAGTAAAAGCCACGGCAAAGTGCAATTGGTGAATTGCCCGTAACTAAAAGTTTGCCCGCCAAAACCTTGGTTGAGTAAGAATCGGTCTTGCCCCCTTCCTTAAGCTTAAACTCAACTCGGCTTTCCGCGGTAGGATTGGCGGATTTTACAAAACGCTCAATAACTCCCTTAGCCGATGCAGTTGGATCAGTTCCCTGCGCTCCAAACAATGCCAATGGTAACAATGCCCACAATATAATAATTACTTTTTTCATTCCTTTTAGTAGCTTTTTGATGTCTGAAATTCGCTCTTTTGGGCAAACAAGTGTTGCCTTAGGTGCGTGAGCAATAACCATATCTTTCACCCCGATAGTGGCAATTAGATGATCTTTCTCGCTAACCAAAATTGAATTTGTCGTATCAAGATTAGCCACTCTTCCAATTACGATATTACCTGACTTCTCAGCAGTAAATTGATTACCAAGTGCAGTCCAAGAGCCCACATCGTCCCAACTAAATTCGCTCTTGGCAACCAAAACATGCTTTGTTTTTTCCATTATTGCATAGTCAATTGAGATTGCCTGCAAAGATGGATAAACTTTTTTCAAGATAGATGAAACATTCTTAGTACCCACAACCAATTCGATAATTCGCGCCAATTCTGGCGCATATTCTTTGAACGCCCTTTCCATCACTGCCGCACGCCAAATAAACATCCCTGCATTCCAAAGAAATCTATCTTGCTTAAGATATTTCATTGCCAACTTCGAATTTGGCTTTTCCACAAAACGCTTAACTTGATAAAAAGCAGTCTTCATCTTGGTGGAAAGTTTTTTTTCGCATTCAATATAACCAAAGTTAGTCGCGGGAGAACTTGGGGCTACGCCCATAGTCACAATTGACTCGGAGGCAATCGCTACCTTAATTGAATCCTTTAAGGTCTGGCGAAACTTTGCTACTGGTTTTATCAATTGATCGGCGGTTAAAATACATCCAACCGCTTGATTACCTCCTAAGCGCTTAACTAATGCACACGCAACCGCAACTGCAGGTGCGGTATCACGCCTGCATGGCTCACCAATAATATTCGTAGCTGGAATCATGGGCAATATTTTGCGCGTTTTAGCTACAAAGCGCTGAGCGGTGATAATCAATGTCCGCTCAGGTGGAATAACACCCTCAAGCCGATCAACTGCGTGGCGGATAAGCGCCTTGCCGCCAAAGAGTGTCAAAAACTGCTTGGGATGCGACGGCGTGGACATAGGCCAGAAACGTTCCCCGTTTCCGCCCGCAAGAATAATCGCATAAACTTGATTCGTCATTCTATTGGACCAGTCGCATTCACCTCAATGTGGTAGAACGCAGATGCTGGTTTTATCTCATTGTCCTTAACCGAGTCTTCAAGTTTGAGCTTCTTCTCAGTAGCCAACTTGGTATCGCGTATCTCATCAATTTCCCCAACGTCTACACCGCGAACAAGTGAATAGTAAAGTCCAAGTAAAGCTTTGACTTCAACTGTTACCTTATCTTCATCGACCACAAACGGCTCGACAATTTCTTCAGGTACAACTTTAATCTTGGGCTGAACAACTTTTGGATTGAGTACTGCCTCAACCATATATTTCTTACCAGTTTCAACTTCAATTGCATCAAGCTTGAAGTAGCCCTTGTAAGTTTCTTCTGTAAGTCCTTCAACCTCTGGCGTTTCAACCACAAGCGTCACCTTCTCAATGGCCGCCTCCACACTCTCCGCCTCGACTTCAACTGGTTCACCTGGTTTTACATCAATCTCAGTCGCTGGATACGCAACTTCAACAAAGGTCTCGCTATCTTGCGCAAAAGTCGTCGCTTGAAGATAGTATGCGCCTCCAGGACCGCCTTCACCATAGTAGTTCTTGAAGTCTTTCTGGGTGACGGCGAGATCTTGAACCTTGGAGCCGTCTGCGTCCGTAATCGTGATGTAAATCTTGTTATTTGTAATCTTGTTCCAGCCAATTTCTGATTGCCTGAGTGTAATTGCTCCGTCTGCTGGAATAATAACACCATCTCCAAGTGTAAACTCACACTTCGACTCAGCATCTCCCTGTTTAATAAAGTTCACCGAAACCCCCGCAAGATTAAGCTCAACTTCGCTTGAGAGGTTAGTAAGCGTAATCCATTCGTCCATATCGCCCTCTGGCATCGGCGTGACCCCGTCGAAGGAGTGGAGACGGAGGAAGTTGTAGGCGGGCGAGGGCTCGAAGACAACCTTCGTTCCGTCTACTGCAGTAAGCGTGAGTTTCGCATCGCTCTTGCCAGTCTTACCATTGCCCACGACAACCTGATCGGTAATTGTCATCGCCGCAATCGTTGCCCGACGATCTGCCGTAATATACACCTCTCCTGGAACGCCGTCCATCGCCTGGTCGATGACCGTACCTGCAGGAATCGTCATCGAAACCGGCCCCGAAAGCTCCCAGCCAGAGAGATCGATCGTCTCTGCGTTCGCGTTACGAATCACTACCGCACCAAGCTCCGCGTCAAACTCAGCCGTAATGCCCTCACGGAGATCCACAATTGCGCTTTGTGCCTCAGGAATGCCAGCAAGCTTTGTTGTCGCATAGCCGATTTCCGAAAGCTCTTTGCCCTTCGCAGTATGCTTCTCAAAAAGATACTTACGCCGTGGTTGCAAATAGTTCTCCCAAAGGTCCTTGATGCCCTCATCAATATCGAGAACACCATCCGTCGTGCTACGCGGAAACGCTCCTGGTGCCCAGTCGTAAAGTTGGCCAGCCCGCGAGGAATTGTTGTACTCGGGATAACCCCAAACGATACGGTCAGTGACGGAATCCTCGGCGAGCAATTCGCGGAACTCGCGAATCTTATTCATAATCGGCGAATCGTCCTCATCCATAGTTGCATGAAGCTTAACCAAATACTTATCCATTAGCGTCCTCAAGCGTCTGAGATAGAGACGACGGAACTTCGAATTCTGCCAAATCGCCTCAAACGCACGGTTGCCAGAGTTGCGCGTTGAAGTATGACCCTTCATCCACTGACGAACACGATAACCGCCATAAAATGGATGAGACTTAAAATAGTCATCGTCAGCACGAAGACCTATGCCCTTATTACCGCTGTCTCCATCGGTCATCCACTGACCAAACGAAAGATTCATATCGTATGCAAGCGGAATCCAAGTTCCAGTTGAGCCAGGCTTCGCATCGCCATCTTTCATCGTCGGATCATCACAGTATCCCGAGATGTTCGCCCAAACATCGTCATTTTCGTGCGTGATCCTGGTCGCAGCAAGGTAATTGAACCAGCTGGAAAGATTAACCTTCTCTACCACATATTTTGTAAGTTCAACATTATCCAATCCTGCGGTCGATGCTCCCGTTACATCATTCTGGACATCATTAACTCCCAAATCAGCCATCTTCTTGCAAAATGCATTCAAGAACACATTATCATACTCATTACCATCGTCAGGCGTCTTCTTTTCAATACCACCGGCAGTAGAACTACCAGCGAAAGTGCCAATGTTCTTGTACCCATAACCAAACTGATCGAGTCCGTATGTCTTTTCAATTAAATCCTCGGAGAATCGTTCGGAATGGAATGCAAGCTGGTAAAACTTGCCATTCATATTAAGACGCACCGGGTAATCAAATGGCGACTGTGAACCCGCATCATTCAAAAGCCAAAAAGCGAGCATCTGTCGCATATAAGTTGGATCGGCAAACTCGCTAATAAAGCTCGTCTTTCTAAGTTCGTCGATTTCAGTTCCGCTCGCAGGGTCAATGTAAGTCTTTTCCAGCTGAAGCGGATGAGTCTTGGCAAATCTAAGCCCATGACTCTTCTTGATGAACTTGCCAGACGTATTTCCGCGAAGATCAATACGCACATAATCATAGTACTGCTGAGTACGCTGATCGTAGATACACACACGCGCCCCCGCACCCATGCTATCCGCATAGTCCTTGTTCATAAGAACATCTCCGCCGCCATAACCCGGACGATCCACAATATCGCTCGTGCCGAAGATGTGCAGCGTATTGAGCTTGGAGCTCGACTGTCCCTCTCCCGGCTCGACAATCGTACCGTACCACTCGTACCCATCGTCGGAATTGTGGAAGCTTGGACTCGTCCACGTATTGCCCGCCTTGTCCGTCAGCAAGAACTTCCACTGAATAAGATGCCCTGGCTCTGGCAAGTCGGACTTAGGAATCGTGGTCGTGTACTTGTTGCCCCAGTCCTTCGCGTCCTTATTGAGTGTCGCAAGATCGACAGCTTTCGTCTTCAAGGTCGTGTTGTCGAGGTCCTTACGATAGACGATTTCGATCTTGGTAAACGTGTCTTCATCGCGTGGCGTAAGTGAGCCATTCGGATTCATTACCGGATTCGCCGCGAAAGTAATCGCGTAGTCCGCATTCGGATCGGCGGGCGCGACTGGTAGCGCGAACTCGCTCGCGCTATCGTGCTTCTTACCGTCCTTGATTTCATACAAGGGCCCAATATTCGGACCGAGCGCGACCAGTCTTTCCGTCGAAGGATTCGCCTCGCCCTTGGTCGGCTCCGCAATCCAACGCTTCGTCGCCTCGCCATCTTCGGCGAAACCGACGATCACCGACTTGCCTTCGGGCAAGTCGCTCGGAACGACGACCGTGTCAATGATGTCGCCCGCTTCTTCGCTCGTCATCTTGTAAAGGCGCATTACCGAGAACTTCTTGGGGTTCACCTTGTCCGGCCAGACCGTAATTTCCCTGCTGCCGACAAAAAGCTCATTAGCCGCATACGATTTAACTTCGCTTTTGCTATGCTCGCCCTTCACAAACGCCGTGGTCTTGGCGTCGCTTTCGGGATAGCGTTCAGAAGTGTAAATTACAAAACGCTCGCCAGGCGCAAGTAAACGCGAAGGAAGGTTGCTTTTGTCCGAAATGTCCGTCTTCTTTGAACGGTTGATCCGAATAAGCCGATATTCTCCCATATCCACCCAACCAGTACCCGAGTTAACGAATTCAATCCATCCGGATTCCAGCCCGTTAGGATCGTCTACTCCTGGTTTTGGACAAAGCTCGCTTATATAAAGCGCTCCACCAGCGATATCAGGAGTAATTTTCAATACACCATCCGTATCGCTAAGGATCATCTTCTTCGCTTCGAGATCAATCGTTTTATCATCAAGCATGAGTTTGCCACTCGTATAGACAAGACGACTGTTATCAAGAATTGTCAATATCGAGCCAACGGCCTTTATCCTTTGCAGGGCTTCTTCCCAAGTAAAACAGCAACTACCATCTATGGCAAGAAGCGGCTGAACCAAAGTCGGAGCACAAGTGCCGGTAATTTCAAGTATCCCAAGGCCAAATTTCTGAAGCGTCCGCGTACCATCCCCAGTCGAAGCAACATCGCCATTGATGATTAATTTCGATCCTTCGCCAACAAAGATCGCAGCATCTGGATAGCGATCTGCCGCAACTGTGAGCGACGTTCCCTCTTGCAGATTAATCGTTGCAACACCACATTCGCTCGACGCCACATAAATCTGCGGCGTACCCTCGTTGATTCCTCCATTCACACGGAAGCGATTGTCAGCACTTTTCACATTAACTTGTGCGCCTGCGTCGAGATAAAGTTGCTGATTGAAGTAAAAGGTGTTAGATCCATTGTCATTAAGGTTAAGAATACCGCCATCGTTGACACGAATAACACCCGTCGTATCAACTGCGCAATTCCATCCAGATAGATCTCTTGCGGTAATTGTCAGCGTCGCGCCTCTCTTCACGAGGAAAGTCGGATTCTCCGGCGTCGCACCACTCGCGAACTGTGTACCGCCGTTATTATTGATACGCGTGAAGCTGTGCGTGCCGCTTTCGAAGACGAGGTGGAGATTGTTGAAGGTGACATTTCCGTTCTTTGAATACGCAAATCCATTCTCCCCTTCGCCGGAAAGCACCAAGACGACATCCTCCGGCATGTCCGTAAGCTGATCAGCCCACTCAGCCGGGAAATCATCGTTCGGCTTCGTTGCGGTGTAATAGTAATAGCGATAACCAGGAACAGGGCTATAATGCTCGCAAATATAGAGGTCGTGGAAGCCCGTAGCGAACTCTTCCGGCGGTGTCTCGTCCGAAACCTTCGGCAGAATTGTCGGATCGATTCCCGCCGTGAAGCAGAAGAGCGATATCTCGTCCACCGTAAGTTTCGGCAGTTTCGTCCAAATCCGCGTCAACGTAGCCCCACCCTTGCCGTCAAGCTCAACAAACTTCTCGCTAAAGTCCTCTGCCACAAGACTATCGGTTGTATAGGCCACACCACCATCGTAATAGAAGCTTGAATTCGGCCCGCCAATCGCAATTACATTACCGCCAGTTACCTCAATCTTGCGTCCTTCATTCACATCGAGTCCGGTCGAGCCGTTCCCGTCTTCTTCGACCGCCGTCGTGTAGGCGAGGATGTTGCCGCCTGTAATGATGATATCACCGTTTGAGTCGATGACGTCGTTCCCAAGCGAGACGCCGTAGAAGTTGCCGCCGTTGATGACAACATTGCGCTTCGTGTTCACCGATTCAGGATCAGTAACCGCGTCGTTGCCTGCGGACTTCACGCAATCATCGCCAGCGAGCAACTCAAATGTGCCGCCGTTGATCGTGAGCGTCAAGTCCTTCTCTTCAGGATCGTCCGCTGTCGTAAGAATTTGCGAGCCCTCGCCAGGGACCGAAATATTAAACGTGCCACCGTTTACCGTGAGTGTCTTGCCCGCCTCGAAGACAGTCGCATCCGTTGCAGTTTCTTCACCAGTAATATTGCAAGTATATTCGTCCTTAAACACGATGGTGCCACCGTTCAAAACCTTCGCGCCAGTGCCAACGATCGTAACCTTCATCGTACCACCCGAAAGCGTCACCTCATCCGAATCCTTGAACTTGAATGCAGACGGCTTCGTGCCGCCCAAGATCGCGGTAAACGATCCTGCCTCGAAATCGGCCTTCATCTTCTTTTCCGTAAGCTCAATGCCAACGGGCTGGGTTCCCGCAAGGGTCATTTCAAGCTTGCCTTCGCCGGAAAGCCCGAAGTTACCAGTGAGCGAAACGGCAGCTGTTTTTGCCGTAGCAGTAGTGACATCAATCGCGAACGTACCTTTGGTAATATAGAGATCCTTCGCCGCGAAGAGCGGCTCGGTTATCTCTTTGCCATTAAGCTCAAACTTGCCCTTGCCGATAAACGTGATGCTTGCGCCAGCACCCAAAACGAACGCTGCCGTGTTGACAGAACTTGATCCGTCGTTCTTAATCGTATACTCGCCAGCAGGAAGTTCGAGTCCACCCTCGAAATTGACATTTGCGAAGTTATAAGTATAGCCAGGCGCAAGCGTAATTTTCTCCGTTACATTAGTGTCCGCCCAATCAAGATCGACTGGCGGAGGTGCAGGTGGCGGTTCGTAGCCCGGCGCCTCGGTAATGGGTAGCGCGTACCACTCGTCCGTTTCGAGATTGTGGACGGCCATGTTGCCGCTGCCCTTCCCGCCGATAATTGTTGCTTGGTCAAGATTACTGAAGTTTTCGATAACCACGCCGTTCGCCGCGCTCAAGGTGATCTCTTGGGCGCCGTCCGTGATCTTCGTCCACGGCACATCCGCCTGATTGAAGCGCACCCAGCCGCCAGCCGGAATGATCGTCTCCGCCGGAAGCACGAAATTGCAACGGTTCTCCGGCGCCGCGCCATATTTCTCGAACTGAATATGTGCATCGCTTGCGTCGAGCTCGGCCTTCTGATTGAGATTCGTGAAGATGATGAACTCATTCTCGTCGGTGCTTGCGCCATCCGGCGCACCCGCAAATCCCCAAAGCCGCAAGTAGAGCTCCTGCTCGCCCTTTTCGGTCGCGAAGACGTTGATGCCGTCCGGCGAAGTGAGCCCAATCGGGTTCGCCACATCGCCCGCCTCCGCATTGCCAATAATTACCTCGTCCGTCAATGTTGAAGTATTGTCTGCAACATACTGACGGCGGTCGGTGACGACGAATAGTTCACCGTCCTTATTGCCCATCTTCTGGTCAATAACCGTACCCGCCGGAAGCGTCATTGCAACTGGACCGGACACCTTCCAACCCGAGAGGTCAATCGTCTCTTCGTTCGCGTTGCGAATAACAACGCCGCCATCGACAATTTCCGCGCTGAAGCCACCCTTCAAATCCTCAATCGCGCTTTGTTTGTGCGGAATACCCGCCGCGAGAGTCGAATCATAACCAACCTTCTCCGCATCAATCGAGTGCGTGACGTAGAGATGTTCGCGGCGCGGAACAAAGTAATTGGCATACAAGTCCTCGGCGCCAGCTTCTACTGTCTTCGGGAAGTTCGCCGCTCCCCACACATCAATCTGCGTTCCAGTCCCATAGCCCCACTCTTTACGATCCAATACTGCATCCGCAGAAATCAGCGGAATAAGTTCACGCATTTTTGCAATAATCGGTGCCTCGCAGGTTTCGTAGGTCTCGTCCTGATTCGGCTCGCCCAACTCGGCGTCCATTAACGTGCGCAAACGACGCAAATAGAGACGACGGAACTTCTCGTTTTGGAAAATCGCCTCGTATGCACGATTTCTACGCCCAATGGTTCCCGTGCGTGCCTCGTTAGTATACGCTGGCAGTTTGTACCCACCGTAGAATGGGTGCGACTTGAACCAGTCCTGAGCCGCCATCAGTCCACCTTGAGGGAATGTCACCTCTTTGTACCAAACGCCAAGCGATGTATTCATATCGTATGCGAGCGGCATCCATACTCCAGTCCCGCGCACTCCTTCTATCATCGCCGGGTTGTCCCAATACCCGCTCAGGTTCGCCCACACGTCGTCCATTTCCTGCGTGATCTTTGAAAGTGCAATATAGTTGAGCCACGCTGGAAGATCCATATTCTCAACCACGACTTTCGTATATTTTTCATGGTCCGCATCGCTCGTCACTTCATTCTGCGGCAAAAGTCCGAAAAACGCATTGAGTGGCGCCATCGCCTTTGCGCTCGTCTCATCCTCGTCGTCCGGAGTCTTTTTCTCAATGCCGCCGGCACTCGTACCATTGCCGAACGAACCGACATTCTTATATCCATAGCCAAACTTATCAAGACCATGAATATCCTCAATGAGTTCGTCCGTGAAGCGTTCCGAATGGAATCCCAACTCAAAGAACTCTCCATTCAAATTACAACGCACCGGGAAATCGAACGGCGCGGGCGATCCGTTCTTGTCGAAGAGCCAGAACGCGAGCACCTGCCTCAAGAAGCTTGGATCCGAATATTCGGCGATGAGCGACGACTTGCGAATCTCCTTCACCGTTCCGCCAGTCACGATATCCGTCATCGTGAGCGGATGCGCCTTGGCGAAACGAAGTCCGTGAGATTTCTTCTTGAATCCCGCCGTCGTGTTGCCGCGAAGGTCGATGCGCACATAGTCATAATAGTGCTGCGTTGAACTGTCGTAAATCGCAACTCGCGCCTGATTGGGAACAATAGTGCGATCCTGCTTGTCCGCGTCTACATCCATCTGCTTGACCGATGCTGCATCGGCGAACATGTGCCATGTCGTAAGGGTTGCAGACTTTTGCGCTTCCGTCGGCTCGACGATTGTGCCGTACCACTCGTATCCATCGTCCTTATTGTGGTAGCTTGGAGAGGTCCATGTATTGCCGCTCGCATCGGTGATTTCGAACTTCCACTGAATGAGGTGGCCGGCTGCGGGGAACGCACTCGCAGGAATGCTGGCCTTATAGGTGTCGCCCAAATCATTGGCATCATTCACCTTCGTCCCCAAATCGACCTCGACCTCGGTCAGCGTATCGTTATTAAGATCGGTACGATAGACGAGCTTGATGCCCGTAATCTTATCCTCTTCGCGGAACGCCGCCGCTTCCGTCGGGCTCATCGTCGGATTCAGCGCAAATGTAATTTCGTAATCCTCGCCTGCAACCGCCATCGACACTGGCTTGTCGAATTCGCTTGCGCTATCGTGCTTCTTTCCATCGGCACGTTCATAGAGCGGACCTACATTCGGACCCAACTTCTCGAGATTGTCCGTCGAGGGATTCTCTCTTCCTCTCGTCGGCGCTTCGCAAATATAGCGAACTGTCGCCTTGCCCTCTTCCACTGGCTCGAGAATGATGGATGCGCCTTCAGGAAGGTCGCTCGGGATGACGACCGTATCCACAATCTCGCTGATCTTGTCATTCGGGGCGTAGTAAAGCCGCACGAACGGGAACTTCTTCGGGTTTACCTTGTCCGGCCAAACGAGCACATCGTTAAGTTCCGTGAAGATATGCGGCTTTTCGGCATCAACTGGCGTTGCGAATGCGCTTACCGTCATATCCACCGAATTTGCATAGCGCTCGGAAGTATAGAAGATTGCGAGCGAGTGCGGCGCAATCAATCTACTTGGGAAGTTGCCGTATCCAGCCGTATCCAACTTCTTCGAGCGATTAACGCGAATAAAGCGATAATCCTTGAGATCCACCCACTTGTCGGACGTGTTCTTGACCTCGACCCAGCCCGACGCCAAGCCATTGATGTCATAACTTTCCAAAGTGCCATGATTGATAGAGTCCGTCGACTTCGGCATTACCTCGGTAATGATAAGCGATGCGCCCTCGGCCATCGCGAGATTGACGATAATCTCGCCCTCGTCTCCTTCGCTAAGTTCTACCGCATACGGAGTAAGATCAACCGCCTCTCCATATTCCTTCAATATGCCGTCTTCGAATGTAAGCCGCTCGGTATCGATAATTTCCACGCTTGCTCCATTGGCGCGAACATTCTTAAAGGCCGCCTTGATACTGGAATAGGCGATCCCATCAACACGCAACAGCACATACTCATTTACCGCCTTTACAAGAGTGCCGTCAATTTGAATCTGCCAATTCTGCTTGGGATCGTCTGGTAGTCCAGTGAGGTCGAACTTCTCCACGCTTACTGTCGCCTTTGCATCTAAAAGCGTGATTTCATTGGATGCCGTCTTTAATGCTTCGCTGATGTCGAAAATGATCTTGCCGCTGTTGATCGCAAAACCAGTGCCAGCAGTAATCGTTTCGCCATTGGGACCGATCTTCACCGTGAGATCATTCGGGAGCTTCGTCCCCTTCATCAGCACCACTGACCCCTCTTCAATGTCAATCGTGCCGCTGCCTGTGAAAGTCGCATTAGCAATATAGAAGTTACCCGCACCGAGCTTCGTGAGCGTGTTTCCGCCCAGCTTCAAGGTTTGCGCACCATGCCCACTTGCAATCGTGCCAAAATCGCTTTGCGCATCAATAAACGAATTTGCCGCGACTTCCAAATTCCAATACTGCATCAAACCGCTACCAATCGCCTTACCGTAGTTCGCAAGCGTACCGCCGTTGAGAACGATTGGGTAGGTTTTATCGTTGACACCATTGGCATCAAACACACCGCCTTCATCAAGATACAGTTTGGTCGTAACATTGCCTGCGCTGCCGATCTGCAAGACTGCGCCATTCTTGACGCGCAATGTCTCGACTGACAGTGCGAGCGTGACCTTGCAATCGCCGTCGATTACGATTTCATCCCCGCTAATATATTTAACGTCATTCCCCTCTCCATCTTCAAATGTCGTATTGCTATTGATCGTACCGTCCCCACCCTTCCAATAGATCGTCGCCGGCTCGCGCGGTGGAGGTTCTTCTTCATCGGACTCAACAATAACAATTGCCGCAATACAACCGCGCGAGCCTGTTCCTTTCATTCCCTTAACGGAAAGATCGCCTGAAAGTCCCGTAATTCGCATTGCATTCGTTCCATACGCAATCGTCTTCGTCTGTGCCTCACCCCAATTCGCCGTGCCCTCGATTACTTCGCCGTTGGAATAGGTATATTGCACTTCGTTTACTTCCGGCGCGCCAAACGAAAGATTTTTGGTGTCATCCGTAGCCGCAATAAAGATAACGTCGTATTTCGCAAACGGAATGTCGGAGACCGAAACCACATTACCAGAATCACTGTCGTCAAGATAACCCCTCAGAATTTTCGCTGTCGCATCCGTCCATGCCCAGACATTTGCCGAGTTCCACGTTACATTCGCCTTGCTCGTTGTAGAGACCACCCCATTGTACACATCATATACATAGGCATTTACCGCAGACGCACTTGATTTGTCCTCGACCTGCAACCACGCCTTGCCGGGAATCGCGAGATTGGGAATGCCCGCATCCTCGCCGTCCGTCAGGCGATTCGCCTCGCTGCCGTTTGAATTTACACCCCCATATTGGCTAATCTTCTTCGCCATCGCGTTGAAGCTAATTGCAATGACCTTTTGTCCGTTCTCACGCTCGGCGACAATCTTGTATGCCGCCCGCCACTGATCCGTAGAATCATCGAGTGTTATATAACTATATTTTTCATCCGTCGTCTTAAAAAGACGAATGCGAAGCGTGTCTCTGGCTCCGTTACCTTGAACAGTACCCATCGTCGCCAGCTCGCCGACCGTGATAATAGCATCTTTTGAGAAGGCGAAAGTCATCTCCTTGCCAATTGACCAATCATCCGTCGCACTTGTAAGTCCCGTACGACTATCCGACTGCACGCCGTTAATGGTAATAAATTCTGCACTACTCCCAGTTGGGTATGTAGTATTTACTTGCGCAGCGAAGGTCACACTCTTGATACGCAATTTTGTACCAGCCGGCAAATCGCTCAATGCCGGAATCAGCATCGACACTGGTTTATAATTGCCCATTCCCATAACGTCAATCGCCGTGCAGTCCGTATTCTCGAAGACCAATTCATCTGCGGCATCGACTTTTTCGACAATCTGAAACGCGGCAACGCTACAACTTTCAGCAGTCATTGCATATGTGAACGTATCGCCAGTGAGATTCGGTATCTTCACAACGTTTACACCGAGCGCTGCGGTCGTCTGCCGCGTCGCACCCCATTGGCTCTGCGATTTCGGCACTAATGCGCCGTTCTCATCAACGGAACAATCTATACCATTGATGGTAATGTAATTGTATTTATCTTGCCCATAACTGGTATCGTGTTCACCATTGAAATAAAGATAAACATCATATTTTTCAAATGCGGCGTTGATATTGGAAATCGTCATGCTCGTCGTCGCCATTTGTCCTGAGCGAAACGTCATGAAGGTGTGTAAATACATGTACTCTTGCGCATTTGAGAAATGATCGTAGTTACGATATTTTCCGCACGCATTCAGCGATTGTCCCCATGTGATTGAAACGTCCTTAGCTTCAAGACTGGAATTGTCAATGTCCCACACATTCAGACTATTCAACGATCCATTAGTAAGCGTATCCGTGTTCTTGTTCCAGCTACGCTGCGGCATCATGCCCACCAGCGTTTTCTGATCGACGTTAGGGATTTCCCCCGTAGGAGCGGAATTACAACGAAAGTTGAAGTTAATTACTCGATTTCCATTTACCGTTGGTGTTGGCGCGGGATCGTCGGCTCCGCCTTCCGCGCCCTCGACCCACTGAATCGTTACTGCCGTAGTCGATTGCGAAAACGCGTATGATCCTACCGCATCGGCAATCGTGACCGAATCTTTCTTCGTTAAAGACAATCCGCCAACTTCACTCGCCGACGAATTGGAAAACGTAAAATCACCCGTCTTGTTGCCATAACTCACAATAGTGCGACTAGAGACCCGCTTTGTCCCAGTAGTGGAAACTTTAAGCTTTACATCCGCGAACTTCGTTTTTGTAGCGCCGTTAATCCGTCCACCAATGGAAATCGAGCCCTTTTCGCCAAGATAAACCTGATATGTTCCGCTTAAAAGGTTTCCGTTAACTCGCAATCCATTCTCCGAATCTACATGGAGATTGTTTGTTCCCGAAGGAGTGAGTTGTCCGTCAAACGATCCAATAATCAACTTTGAGGTTTCATCCACAAAGAGATTCATATTGGAGATTGCCGTACCAATCTTATTAATGGTCAACTGCACTTTATTTGCAACCCCAAGCTTAAAATTGCTGCCGTTCAGCGTCGGCGCAGTAGCAACCTTGTAACCACTCGACATTTGTGGCTCAACTATAAACTGATCGCCATCAATCAATGTCGAGCCAAGAGTGTTGGCCGTATACTGTGGAATTGCCGCGCCAGAAGAAAAATTCACTCCCGTAGAATCATTCTTCCAGTTGGTTGCTTTCTCCCAAGTAACTGCCGATCCTTCCCAAATACCACTTGCGGACATACTATAGTCCCAAGTTTGATCAAAGTTAGTGCTCGCCGCCCAAGCGACGCTTCCGCCGAGCGTTAGCGCGAGCGTACTAACGAAGAGTTTACGAAATATATTCATATTTCCTCCTTATATTAAATCGTTACTGCACGAAGAAAAGAAGCCCCGGTTTGAAGACATCTATTGTCTTTGCACTCGTATCGAAAAGCACTTTGGTCTTGTACGCCTTATCGCCGAGGTAAATCGTTCGCTTTACCTTCCCACTCGGCGCCTGCAGCGTTCCACCGCAAAGCTTGCGCGGAGTTTCCCATGCAGTCGATATAAGCCGTAAAATTCCATCCTCTCTTACATCAAGCCCGACGCCGCCTGGTAATCCATCGCTATAATTGATTGTTAAATCATTAACTTTAATAGTTCCATTACTGGTTGAAGGAATTGTTTCGCTGGGGCTATACTCAAAACCATCCGCAATCAACGTGCTATTACCAGTGCCAAATTGGAATGCAGTTCCATTAAATACTACATCTTTTACCGTTGAGGGCGATGATCCTGCCGTATGCAAGGTGCCAGTAATGGTTATTTTCTCTCCATTTCCAAAAAGCGTCGCACTATTGAGATTTACCGTCGCAAGCGATCCATTATAAGCCAATGTTCCGCCATTCAGTTGCCAAGTTGGAATATTGGAAATCGTTCCATCCTTTGCCTCCAAAATTCCCGCGCCATACTTGGTTACTTGATTGCCGGCACTTTGCGTACACCGCTCAACTTTGCAATCGAGAAACAATTTGGAGTTCTTGCCCACATAAACCGCCATATTCGCCGTGCCTTCACCATTCACATACACTCCGCCCGTTCCAAGTTGCTTGATGATCGCCGGCTTATCGGTCATATCCTCGGCACTATCGGGAACATAAAATTGCGATGTAGCCCCGCTATCCGTTCCGCCATTCACCCGGAAATTCGCTCCGTTATCGTCAATCGCCAACGTTGCGCCCGGCTCCAAATAGATTTGTTGAGCCCAATATGAAGTCGCCTTTGTGCGCACCGTGTGCACCGTAGGAATCCAATTTAATATGGAACCATCGTCTACTCGAATAATGCCATTGGCATTCGATTGCCCCGTTGACCAGCCGCATGGATTACGATTCTTAAAGTTTAGCGTCGCCCCGTTAGTGACTCTAAATGTGGGATTGTCCGCAGTTGCATTCGCTCCAAACTTCATGCCCCCACTTTCATTTACCATCTGCACGGTATGTGTACCGCCATCAAAAACAAGATGAGTGCCAATTGTCGTATTAAAATCTACACCATCGCCATAGTCCAGCTTGACCCCGCTTTCGCCCACGCCCCTGAAGACAAAACGTAACTTATTTCCGGCGGTTTTAATAGCGTTTCGCAATTCCTCCGTCGCCTCATAGCCGCTCTTGACGTTAAACTCAAGCACTATCGACCCGGAAAGCTGAACGCCCTTGAACAACGGAATCGCATCAACAAGCATCGCCTTGCTACTCGAAGCAATCACGACATCACCTTCGCCCTTGAAGTAAATGACATCGCATTCCGGAAGCTTGTCCAGCGTCAACTTCGGGCTCCCCTCGACGTTGATCTGCACCAGCGCCCCTTCGCCAGGTTCTTTGCGACCAGCCCAAAGCTGCGACCAGGTCATGTCTTCCCGCAATGTAGCTTCGATTCTGGACGACGAACGATCAATAATTTGCATTGCCGCAATACCCGAAGTGCGAGCCCAATAGTGAATTTCAAACGTTCCCGTGCAATTCTCGATTCTAACCGCATTGACGCCGTAGGCGGCGCTTGCCTGGCGACGACTGCCCCACATGCTCGATAGCGTAATTACATCGCTCGCCTTAACTTCCTCCAAGGCGGAAAGACCGGTATCGACGGAAAGCGTTCCGGTTTCGTCCGGCTTATAATAATGCTGGGGAATGTACTTGGAATTGCCGCTTGTAACGCGAATCGGATCGAATCCGGTTGGCGTTTGGCCCTCGACGGTAGGCGTACCATAATCGCCGGTCACTTGCTCGGTTCCGCCCTGAAAATAAAGAATTACCTCGTAATTGTCATAGGGAATATTCTCCACTTTGAACGATCCCGGGATGCACGAACGGTCGCGATTCGACGCCCAACAAGTCATATACGCACATGCCGAATCTATCGGCGAGGGCGTATCTCCCTTGTTCCAATACGCCCAGTTAGATCCTTGCACAGAATACGCCGTAATGTTAATCGGCTCCTCCAAGGTAACCGTGGACTCGTTAAGAAGGCTATATGCCGTCGTTGAGCTGGCGGTAGCCGTTCCGTAAGAGGGCTGGCCAACGGTTATCCAACCATTCGCCGGAATCTGAACCGAATCCGAAGCCAAAGTAGTTTGCGGTTGGGCAATCGCAGTCCCGTCTTGAAAAACATTAATATTAATCACCTGATCGGTGCGCTTCGACGGTTCGGGAAATTTATAGGAGACAACCTCGTCCACTGTAAGGGGCGCGTCAAATATGGCGATTTTCTCGATTCTCATCCCATCGGACGGGGTCGGGTCGCCGGATGTCGCGTAGTATTTCCCCCCAATGCCGATATAACCGCAGAAAATCTTTTCGCCCTTCAAACCATTCTTTTTATATGCAACATTACCGTTTACTATTAGCGCCGTGTTGTAAACGGTCGAGTCTATGCTAAAGCCACTATATTTGTAAATTAACGCCATTCGCCCATTAACGTTGTTGGCCGGATTTACAGATGTGTCTATACCGCCGTCATCGTACTTATTATTGGCCCAAACACCCATATATCCGTTGCCGCTTGTATTGGCGCACGCGCCGATATAGTCACAGTTGGAACCAATTGTAGATTTATTATCTTTATTGCCACCAAAATCTATCATCGCATCATAAGCACTGGCTGTATAATTGGAATACTCCACAATGACTGTAACTTCCTGGCTCCACGTCTCATCAACGTCCTTGGAAAGCAACAATCCCTTGTTGCCGGTCACATTGACGTTTCCATCGCGATCGGCCTTATTTCCGTTCAACGACATGGTCCACGGTCCCGATTTCGACCCGTCCGCCATTTCCCCGCTCCACAATGCTACCGGCTCCGGTGCCGCCGCCTGTGCGATATTGGCGACAAGCGCCGACACTCCTACAATCGCCACGCCGAGCGCAGCGCGAATATAACTGTGCTTTTTCATCAAAAAACCCCTTCCCTATGTAAAAGAAATTATACCAAGTAATGGGTGAAAAATCAAGCCGCCGCTCGCGTTTTCGCGTCGTCAATCCCCGACCAATCCCTTTTTTGACACTGCCCCAAAGTCTCTCCCACCGAAGTCGTGACTTTTTCGGGGCCCGTCCCCGAATATCCCCAGCGCGTTTCACTGACTCGTCGTCAAGATGAAAGCCAAGCGGGCGAATAAGGTGGAGCGGAACATCAAGCCCTACCGCAAGGCGACCAATTGCCCCTGTATTGTGCGGAATTTCCGGGCGAAGAAGAACTATTCCACATAGAGGTGCCATCTGGCTTTTTTCGAACGTCCCAAACCACATTTTTAAAAATGTGGTTTTATGACATCAACTACCAATCATTCAATCACCTTTTGGGGCGTGTCCATGAAACATCCTTAATGTTTATACCACCTTATTGTCCCAATATTAGATGCACTACTTTTTCAATAAATGTTACATAATCGTTCATAATAATCTGCTTAGATGACGTATGGAAGTTATCATTTAGTGTTATACAATAATTTGGGTTTTCTTTATAATAATTACAATAGTCAGTAGGTGTATAAAAACTCGTTGGTATAGGTTTGTGAACAACATATATTAGCATTTTGTCAGGAGTGTGCATGTATTGTGTTGGAGAATCATTATCAAGGATGCAATATTTTTTAAGATTGTGCGTTGTAAACTCCTCCCAATGATCAAAATGCTTAGGCTTACCTTTCTCTGCAATTTTATAATATGGCATTTTGTCAAATACTATAAATATTTGGAAGTAAGGAATATTTGCACAACGAATATTAGCTGTTTCTCCCAACATGTTCTCAAAATAATTTATTGAATTTTGTGCATAATTTTGCATTACGAATTTAACAGCCACACCAGCAACAACACAATTATCTTTTAAGATAGTAATGTCAACATCTTTATCCATGTAGCGACCAGTAATCTTTTCCTCAGAATCAATATTATATCCTTGTGACACAATTGTATATCTCTCCCCCAACCGTTTAGCCAAATCTTCGGCTATTGCGCCATGCAATGGTTTAAGCTTTTTAGTACTTCTTGATGTACCTGATTTTACAAACGCATCAAAAGATTTCTTCAAAACATCAAGGAACTGATTATTATCCATTCCACCCCTCCATGTGATCTACTTAGCAAGTTTGTAATTTAAGTATTGTGCTAATTCTTTTGAACTAAACGTATAATATCCACCACTTTTATATTTCTTTAACATTACAACATAGTCAATAAAATCTTGCGACAAAAGCGCTTCTCTTAATTCTTCTTCACTCTTATCGGTAAGAATATACAAACCACTATACACACCGCATCCAGACTCAACTCGGTTTAACTTTATTGAATTAACATCTCTTATGACATTATTAATAGCATATTTTACCTTACTCACATCGCGAAGTGCTTGTGTCCTACCGTATAAAAACCATCCTGGATATGTATCTTCATCAGAACCTTTTAATAACTCATCCTTATGTGCATTCAAGTACTTGGCTACTTGCCGATTTGAAAAAACTTTTTCATATGATAATGGATTGCCATTGTCATCATATGGATAAAAGGCAACACGCCAGTTACCAGTAGAAGCTTTAATAACTGGTATCACAAAATCCGTAAATGGAAACTCATCTGAAATAAACACCGAATCTGCCAATGTTGCAAATCCATTTTTGACCGAAACAACTTTGCAATAATTATTTGTCAGTATTAACTTAATGTCTCTTACGGCATTTAACGGCCCAAAATATAGCGCACCATTACAAAATGCATCCTCGTATGGTAGCATATCCACATTTTGAATCTTATGAGATTCACCAAATGTTGAATATTGTATTTCCCTATGTCTCCTGCCATTCTCAAACAATGCAATTGCTGTGTATGTTGTTGCATTAAAGGCTTGATAATGACCTAAATCAATAATTCGTCTTAAATTCCTATTTTTAAGCACATATGCGCGCATTGTTGCGCCTGCCAAGCTATTGAACCATGAATTGGCAGTAATAAAGCAAAGCTTACCACGAGGCGAAAGCATTTTAAAACTCAATTCATAGAACAATAAATACAAATCAGTCATTCCACCTGAACAAAACGAGAATCCCTTAATCCGACTAAAATTATCATTAAGATTGTGTACTCGAACATACGGAGGATTTCCAACAACATAATCCATACGTCCATCATAGTCTTGAACTGTTAATGTATCTTCATTTCTGACATCCCAATCAACTGATGGGATTCCTTCATCAGAAACAATACGATCCAATTGTGCAATGCAAACCTTAAAAGCAGCATTATCTATTTCAATCCCATGAATGTACGTCCCTAATTCGTTAGACAAACGCTCTTTATCTGAACTCGTTTTATAATATGCTTTAATATATCGACAAACAATTTCTTTAAGAAACGCACCATCTCCACAAGCATTATCAATAACATGTTTGCAAAGAATTGTTTCATTTGTAGTGTATCTAGCAACATCTAGAATTGTCTTGACAAGATAACTTGGGGTAAAAATTTGACCTTGTTCTTTTGCTTTTCTGCTCACAGTCAAGTCCTTAGCATTTGCATTTGGGTGAACAAATAAAAGACCACTAACAACAACACAACATAATCCTATGTTCCGTAAATGCATTTGTCTTTCATGTTCAACTATCGTTGTGCGCATTACTGCGGAGACCGTCTCGCATACATAAAAAGAGCGCATTTCCTTTCATGCACTCTCTCGAAGCCCTACCACAGGCTTATTGAATATGCACTACACAGAAAATGCGCCCAAACCGGCGCATCTCAACGTACATGCTGTATTCAATTTGAAATAGTGGTAGTATTTCGAGAGAACAGCACGCAGCTTTGATGCTACGTTAAATCAATGCAGTTAGGGGTGGAGCGGGAATGGAGTGACTTACGGCATTCAAGCGGTAGGTGTCCATTTTGTCCGTCAGTTCCTAACCTATACTATCCAAACTCTCGCTTGAACGTGAAGTATTATACCAAAAATTCATTATGCGTGATAATACTCTTTTAGTATCCTGGACCATTTTCCTTGATTCTCACTTTTAGTTAAAACTGAGAGCCAATTGGCAAGACAATGTTTAACGGGAAAATACTTGCATTGTCCGATAACTTCTGGCAAACTGGGGACTTGACGCTCCTTTTCGTCGAAAGTCAGTAGGGGGTAAGGCGAAAGTCAGTAGGGGTAACCACCAAAAGTCAGTAGGGGGTAAGGCGAAAGTCAGGAGGGGTAAACCACAAAAGAAGTCGGATCGTTGCCATGTCGTTCTGTGAGCCAAGGAGTTGAGC
>JAZRVL010000016.1:0-2351 GCA_045599105.1 Kiritimatiellia bacterium | reverse complement strand
ATCGCGCTATACGTTAACGTCTATAGCAATATACGTTAACGTATATTACGCTATACGTTAACGTCTATGGAGCTATACGTTAACCTTTATACCTTTTTACCAGCAGGGGTTTATTCTTTGTCCAAAGATTAGATATTTCATGCCTCCACCGGCTCCTTCGCGATGATGTCGTAGCCGTGGGGCTTGCGGATGAGGACGCCCGCTTCGGTCTGAATGCCGGTAATGTATTCCTCTTTGTGGCTCTCGAAGTCGCCTGCGAGCTTTTCCTTGAGCGCGTCGCGACTTTTCCCGAGCGCGTTGATCTTGAGAACCGTCTTTACGAGATCCGCTCTCGCCGCCAATGTTTCCTGTTTCGTGAGTTTCATGAGTTTGTTTCCTTTTTGGTTCTTAAGTTGAGGGGATCATTGGTGAAGAACCTCTCTTCAATCACGTCCCCTCTAAATACTTCTCCAACTTTTTTGCGAAAAATTTTCCAGATTTGTCGTCCAATGCCTGACTTTATTGGTGCAAATTGTTGAAAGTTGTGGGACGGACGAGGCGCTTGTGACGTGTGCGACGTCTCGTTGTCCTACTCGTCATACTTGTCCCGAGTGTCCCGCTTTGCTATAATTTCGGTGATGGGCGAAGTTCCGAAGATTGTTTTGCCGCACGGCGGCTACAAAAAACTGATTGTTTATCGTAAAAGCGATATGATTTACGAGGGGACCGTTGTTTTTTGTCGGCGGTTCTTACCGTTGCACGGTGACCGAACGGTCGATCAAATGATTCAGGCGGCAAGGAGCTGCAAACAGAACATTGTCGAGGGCAGTGCGGCTTCGGGGACTTCAAAGGAAACCGAGCTGAAATTGACCAATGTGGCGCGCGCATCGCTGGAAGAATTGATGGAAGATTACGTTGATTATCTTAAAAGTCACAAATTTGGAGAATGGCCGCGAAACGATGAAAGGGCGCTTTATGCCCGCAGTTTTGCTCGCGAACACTCCGATTGGGAGGATTGGCGAGAGCTCTTCGAAACGCGGCCAGCGGAAACGCTCGCCAATTTGATGCTTACCGTTTGCAATCAAACGAGTTATATGCTTGGACGAATGATTGCCCGACAAGAAGAAGATTTCAAAAAGTTTGGCGGAGTGCGAGAGCGCATGCATGCGGCGCGTACTATTCAACGCGGCGAAGATTTTGATAAAAGCATTTATAGTCGTTTGTTGGCAGCGAAAAGCGAAGCTGAGCTTGGCCGTCTGGTGAATGAGGTTTTTCGCAAAACCGAAGCAGCGGCGAGGAGCATTCGCCGTCGCAACGGTTGGATTTGAGGGCGCTTTACGACTTAAGCTCGGCGTTCTTCAGCGATGCGCTCGCGATGGTAGAGCATTTGCGCGGGACGAAACGCCTGTCGCAAATTGTGTTGGGCGCGTTCGCGTCGCTCGGCTTTGAGGTAGCGGGGTTTGGTCGAAGATATGCCAATTCTCCGCTTAAGCCGTTTCAGTTCTTCGCGAGCATCCTTCTCGTCTTCGGTTCTAGCCCGCTCGGTTATTCGCCGCTCAGTGGCGTTGAAGAATCTAGGCCATAGCAACGGCGTGGATGAATCCGCGATTGTTTGAATGCGCAATGCGCCCGCGCCACAATCGCTTTCCATTCGTTCGCGAGAGGTGAGCCAACTTTCCTCGACTTCGCGATCGCCACCATCCTCGTCGAAGCGTTCGCTTTCGTTGAGATGACGGTCAAATGCGCCGATGTCGGTCATTGCGCGTTGTGTACGCCGGGTCTTGGCAGCATTGCGAATAAGCGCCTCCAGCCGAATACGCATGAATTTTCGGCGCTCCTCGCGGTTGGCGGCATGTTTGAACGCACCGCATTCGTCGAGCATCAAGGTTTTTTCTGCACTTTCAATGGCGACGTCTTCGACGTCGATGAAAGGCAATAGCCGTTTTTTGAATATATGTTTGGCGTATATGAGCGCATATTCGAAAAGTGCGGTGAATTCGGTGGCGTTGGCCTTCATTGCACACCTCCTGCATAGCGTGGGCACTCTTCGGGTGGGAAGGGGCGAGGCGAATTGCAATTAGGCGGGGTGGTTATTCCGTGCGTGCATTTGCCATTTTGAAAGTTGGCGCAACGCTCGGCGCACAGTTCCCAATCGCCAAGGGGATAAACTTTGATGGCAGGATGGGCTTGTTTAGCGTGGTTACGCTTAAATAGTTGCCATGCTTTGTCGTTTTCGCTATGCGACCAGTAATTAAGTAAGCTTTGCTTGGCATCATAAATATCGATATCTTTAGTTGCGATACGCCAATATGCGACAAAGTCGGAAGGGATCTTCCACTCACTTAAAAACTCTTCATCAAAAATCTCGCGCG
>JAZRVL010000015.1:0-38322 GCA_045599105.1 Kiritimatiellia bacterium | reverse complement strand
AAATGTCGCGCCGGAAATCACCACGCTAAACACGTTTGAATAATAGGGCGCGTCTTGATCATACCATGTTCCAGTCATTCCTATGTTGGCCGAGCGCGTAGTATGCCCTCCTGGAGGATATACGCCGAGAATATTGAAGTTCCGTATCATACCGGCGCTTTGGTCGTAAGTCACGTCGACGTCAAACGTACCGACCATCTCGTAATCATCGCCTGGCGCGGAAGTATCCTCTTGCGTCGTCGGGAACGAAAGCGGAAACGCGCCGTCGGAAAGATGGGAGTCGTCGTTCTCGATGGTGAAATCATCGGGCGAATTCGGATCGGTGCCGAACTGCATTTCGTTGTAATCGGTTATTCCGTCGCCGTCGGTATCTGGATCAAGCGGATTGGTGCCGTTGCGAAGTTCTTCCTTGTCGCTTAAGCCATCTCCGTCCGAATCAGAGTTGTTCGGATTAGTACCAATCTCAATCTCGTATTCATCCGGCAATCCGTCTCCATCGGCATCTTGAAAATCATAAGCAATAGATGGATTACAAGCGTGCGCCACCTCCCAGCCATCCTCCATCCCGTCTCCATCGGTATCGGCGAAATACGGGTCCGTACCCAACACCCACTCTTCATACATATCGCTTAACCCGTCGCCGTCGCTATCCGCTTGGGTGGCAATGCGGAAGAATGCGGTAGTTCTTAGCGCATTAGTCGGGTAGAGCGAAAAGTCGATTTCAGCGACGATATTGGACGAGGCCGTACCAAGGTCAATCTCCGCGAGATGCGTCCACTTACCCGAAAGCAAATCCCAACTCGCGAACAAATCAAGACTATTATTCGTCAGGGGAAGCGCGTCAGTCCACGAAATACCAAGTGCCACCGAGTTCGTTCCAACTTCAATGCCAGATATCGCGAGCGCCGAATTGGTTGGATTTGCCAAATCCTCAATGTCGCTCGCTGTTGGCGTCACCATCGGAGCCATCATCCGTCTCGGGGCTGGCGCGTCATCGTTACCGCCTAAATCTTTCTGCGCATAGACCGTGGCAATGATGATGCACATAACCGTCACCATCCGCTGAAAATGCGTTAGTTTGAAGAATGCGTCGGAAAGCTTGGCGAAATGCTTAGAATTAATCGCAATTATCAACACTGACACGCAAAGCACTGTTGCCACTATCAGCAAATGATAGCAAACATCCAAAATCGGGCGTAACGCACTTTGTATGGGCTCAAACCACGGCATTGCCTGCTATTATATCAAAAAAATCTTTAAAGCGCACTTTGCCCAATACTGATGCGCCTAAAGTCGCATTTTTCACGCTTCTGAACTTTACACTTTTTGACATTTTCTTGTATTGGTATATGGGGGGGGCGCGATTGTTGACGAGGGTCAACACGATGACCAGCGATGGTCGTTGTATCTTCGGCTCAATTTGAGGCAGAAAACGGAGGCGATGATTCTCAGTCGGGCGGACTTACCGCTACGAATGATGTCAGCCCTACTGTTGAACTCAAAAAGGACAAAGCGGAGCGGTAACGCCCAAAAGTCCGTAGGGGTAACCCCCGAAAGTCAGTAGGGGGCAAACCGAAAGTCAGTAGGGGTAAACCACAAAAGTCAGTAGGGGGTAAGTCAAAAGTCAGTAGGGGTAAATCCATCTTTCTCGCGAGTGCGGGCAAATTCGGCTCTTCGCAAATCACGGTGACTGGCAGCTTCGCTGGCCATACGGGGCCTTGGGTGTTCGCTAAGAACTTCCTCCAGATCATCCTTCGTGCGAGCTTCAGATTGTGCGTTTCGTTATCGACAACGCCAGAAAAGCGAGTCGAAAGATCAAACAAAGCATTCCGGAGGCGGAACTTGCGGGAGAAGGCGAAGGCCGCCGCGACTGGCAATAAAGCGAAATGGTAATCGCGGGCAAGCCCGTTACTTGACCCTCCGATTTCTTACCACTTTTCTTACCACCTGCCTCGGACTTTGGCACCCATCACGCTATTATCTTACGATAATCTTGGGTGCGAAGTGGGTGCGGGTTAGCTTCAAGGAGTTATCGTCGCCCAACACAAGCCGATACCCGGTTTCATTGCCAAGGACGGTAAACTTCGCCAAGTCAGCTTCGGTAAATTCCTTACCCTTAATCAGGTCCACCGTTGCACCAACCCCAACCGTAAGGTTACTGACATCAATTATTACCTTGCCCGATTTAGGGAGAATGAGATTGGAGTCGCCGACGAGCGTCATAGTCTGACAGGCAACTGGCTTGATTATCGCGCCTGCCGCAAGCGTAATCTTGGCGGTAATTTCGCCTTTCGCAAGCAACGCACCGCCCTCTTCAACATTAAGCGGAGCTATACGCGAAGCCGTCCCGCCGTAATTGTCGCTCGTTGCGTGACTGCGCTCCGAAGCAACTTGCACAAATTCATTGCCATCGGTCGAAACTTCAATATCCCAATCTATCGGTAGCCCACCCCAACCTGTATCAGCCGTGGTGAATCTATAGTCCGTAAACATATCAATGGGATTGCCCTTAAAGTCGATTGTCACATAAAGTTCTCTATTCGCCATCTTGTCAGCGGACATTGAAAGGTAGTATCCTTGATCAATGCCCAACATCACCGCCCAACCATCTGGCTCGCCTTCTGTCAGCCACTCATGAAGCGAAAGCCCGCTCGTCCCGCTCGCTCCTTGCGATGCGCTAATTGAAGCTCCGGCAAAAGCACTATTGAGATTTGTACCATTCCGCGCAAAGCGAATACGCGAAAGGTGGACTTTATTTCCACTGGATGTCTTAAGGAAATATATTCTTACATACCGAATCTTCGAGCTATCGGCGAGCGAAGTTGCGCTAAAGGTCGCTCCGTTTTGAACGGTGATTCCTGGCACATTTACTTCCCCTACATCAAACTTACCCCGCCCAATCGCGATCTTAAGCGTAGATGCGGCTACGATATTCGGCAAAGCGGTAACTGTGCCTTGATCGCTTACGTATGCAATCGTGCCATCTCCAACCACCTTTGAGTACTCGAGGCTATTTGTCCAACCAGTGCTATCTGCCAAGATTTCCAGCCGTCCGCCCTTCAACTCAACATTTTTATTTTTCAGTATCCACGACTCACTCGTTGGCGAGCTGACGACCTTGGCTCCCTCATGAACAATCAACTTTGGTGCGGTATAAGCCATTCCCTCGCTAAGCGCAAACACTCCGCTCGCCAGTTCAATCGTAAATTTATTATTTAGCGAAAAAATGCCATTATCACTCCAAACCTGTTCATTGCCTGGATCAAGCACAATCGTTCCCTCGCCTTCAATCATCCCTTGCCACGGCCGAGTCAAAATCACCATATTCCCACTCGGCACAGTCAAAAGTCCTGTTCCATTACCAACCAATCGTGTAGAGGCACCAGCGATAACATGCGCCGCACCGCAATTCGGCTCGAAGACAACCTCTCCGACATTAAAGGTGCTGAAATCAAGCGTTTGCGCATCAATCGTATGAACACCATCCGACTTAATCGTTAATTTACATCCGCAAAGATTATTCGTATCTGCGGCTTTCAAAGTGTCGCAGACAACGTTCGCATCAAGGGTCACGACGGAATCGGTGATTAAATCGATTATCACATCCGCGTTCTGCTTTAAGACCTGCTCGCTCCACTGCTTTGCAAATGGCTCGTAAATGCGATTGCCTTCTGCGTCCTCGCCATAATAGTGCCAACCTAAGCCATTATTATTCGCATTCCAGCTTTCCGTTCCGTTAAAAGTGCGCGTATACGGGCCTTCCATCCCATCGCCCGCGACAACCGAAAGCGTGTGATTAGCATATCGAAGCGTCGCATACTTATCACTAGGCTCAAATTGATAAAGCGAATTAAAGCTAATCAAATCGCCGGTGATAAATGACTGCCAATTCGCCGAAAGCGTAAGTCCGCTAACATCGACAATAACTGGCGCTTCTCCCCACGCCCATGTCGTAGACTTAGAACACTCAAGTTGCTCATTGGAAATCACCTTTAACTTCGCGCCGTCTTCCGATTTTATCGTGGCATTAACTTCGCCTTCGGCAAGCAATGCGCCTCCATTGTGAATAGTCACTTCAGTTGGCTGTTCACGCTCCATCAAATTAACCCTAATTCCACGCTCAACATCGCTCGTATCGCTAATCCATCCTCCTTGAAACTTTGCGTTATTTCCATAAATATTTCCCTGCTCATTCCGCGAAACGGTCACATAATTTTCTCCGTCCGTGGAAACATCCACTCTAAATGAATTCGGCTGTCGCCAATCGACTCCACTATCACCAGTTTTCCAAATCGCCGTATGCACACCATATGCATCGAAAAGCGGCTTAGGATTCGTGAGCGTAAATTCGATATAAACGCTTTCGCTCTTCATGTCGGCCTCAGTCGCATTCAACATCAAGCTGTAACCATCTTGATAATATGCCTTGTCCGAATGCGAATAGCCATCCCACAACATATCCGCATTACCATTGAGAATACTTGCCCCCACGACTTTTATCGATGCTACATTGCCCTTAACCACGCTTTGAGCGACACCACTTTCGTCAAGATACGAAAAAGCAATCTCCTCCATCCGTGGACCGACTTGCTTATCGGTCATACGTGCAGGATTCTTGATGGAAAGAATATAAAAGCGGATATACTTGATTTCGTTAAGCGAATAGCCAAGCGAGCTTGCTCCGAACTCCGCGTCCTTATAGATTGCAACTTCCTTCGTATTAACGGCTGGCGTCGACGCTTCGCTCTTAACTTCCGTCTTGCCGCCCATGACTTCTAACTTTCCACCAACCACCATCGGCAAATTAAAGTCCACATCGCCTGCAAGCGACAAATTGCCGACATTTATCTTGCTTCGCTCGGTTGCTGCATTAAGAGTATACTTGATCATGGGGCTTGAAAAAACCGCAAAGGGAACATCATAAGCACCATTCACCAAAATCGTGCGATTACCATCTAAATCATTGAAAATAGCGCCTGTATTGGGAATAAATACCGAGTCCACCCCGTCATAACTCCAATTCGGCGCACTCGTTGACCACTCGGCTTCATTCGCACCTTTCCAAGTAAGCACCTTGTTGGGATCGTAAAATGTACCATTCTCCCCAACCCGTCCACCTTCAATCGGATTTTCCAACGAGCCATTATAGAACAACGCCCCATTGTTTATCAATTGCGCACCTAAAAGCGGGGTAATTTGATAAGTGCCCGAAGTACTTTCAGGGAGAATCACCTTTGCACCCTCTTCAAGCGTCAACTTCGTTACTTCCGCAAGCGGAAGCTTGGTAAGTTGAATCGTTGAGCCCGCTTTGACTACAACCTCGCCACTAACCGACTTTGCCTCTTTCGCGATAAGCGTACCATTGCCTTGAATGACGAGCTTGCCATTGTTGCGACTGATAAGATCGCAAAGAATCGTCAACGTCGCTCCATTCGCCAAATTGGCGATTACAGTGCCATTCAGAACAAACTTTCCATTATGCTCATTTGATAATCGCGAATCCCCCTTAACCTCAATCGTAAGTTCCGAGTTCCCATCTCGCCCCAAGGCAAACGCATCCGTCCAATCCACACAGAGATTGCCATTATCAAGCGTGAAGGGTAATTCAATCGTCTCGAAGGTCTCCGCGTATGGCCGCCCGTAATTCGGGTTCGCACCAAAGGTAAGGGTGCTATCTTTAATCGTACCAAAAGTTTCCACCGTTGCGCCTTCAAAAGCATTAAAGGTTTCAATACGAAGATCGTGTCCTTCTATCACGAGCGGCAAGAATCGCGCGAGCACTCCCGCCGCATTGCCACGAAGGATGTTCCCCGTCATCCGTCCTTGACTTGCACTAGTATCGAAAACTATGTGATCAAATTGAAGCCAGTCTTCATCGTTCGGCGTGTCGTCGTTTGCGACTGCCTTGCCACGTCTAAAGTCAAGCAGTTGATTCGATCCTGCAATTGTAACGGTATCAACGTTCTTCATCTTGGCGATATAGAACTTCTTGTCCCCAGCTAAGATCACATTGCCTTTTTCTTCGGTGAACTCAAGCCCACGCCAATAGCCAACGCCGCCTTCAAGCTCAGCCTTGAAAATACCCGCATTAAGACAGATATTGGTCGAAACCCGCATCACGCCTTCGCCATTCGAGCTCGTAAGCGCGAAAGTCGCATCGTTGGGTTGATGTATATCAAGCCGCATCGCGGCAGCGCGATTGCCAACATCAAAAGTGAAATCTCCTTCTGTCGTAATTGAAACATTGTCGGGAAGATAATAATCCCAAGCGTGCGTTCCTGTTTTTTCGCCTTCCCAAGTCTTGTTTTCAAAATGCTGAGGATTCGGAAGCGGATCGCCATATGCCATCAAGCACGCCCACACCCAACGTCCAGTGCCCCAATTAAGCCGCCCGCTATAGCGCTGTTGCGCCGCAAGATAAGCATCGCCAGCACCAAGGCGATCGCGGAAATATGCCTCCATATAGTGAATGGCAATCGATGTCGAAAGCCCGTCGGAATTAGGTAACGTAAGAATAATATTTCCGCCCCACCCATTACGCGAATTGCCCATGCAGAATGCCGCACCGCCATCTGGATTCTCAATCAAGGAATCGCAATGGCTATTGTGATTATAGCCAGACTCGTTGCCTTTGCCTTGACCAGTCCAATCTGGATAGCCCGTAAGACACGGAAAAATCGCCGCATGAACCTTCACAAGTCCTGTCATTTTCTGCGAAGTCTCGTTATACCACGTCCGTGCCGTACTGCCTCCCTGACTGCCGTGCGAAGCCAAAAGCGCAAATTCCCAATCTTCACTATTCATCCGTTCAATCGCATCCGGCCGACCATCGCTCGTCAACGGCCAGTTTGTATTGGTAATTTCCTCATTGCAAACGGTCGGCGTGTACTTGACAATATAGTCGCGCATAAACTGCTCGATTGCATGCTCGCAGTCTGGCCAAGTTGTCTGGTGTCTTGGATCAAAAAGGTTGTAGGAGCCAGTGTAAAACGAAAGTTCATCCCGAATTGTTCGATTATCAGCAACCTCGACCATCCCGCCAAATTTCTCCGCCGCACCCGTATAGCGCCCACGTCCCGCAAAGTTTTCTGATTCCGCCTTGCGAACCTTGGCAAGATAACGTTCAACCTCCTTACGATAAGTCCAATTCGCCTGATCATCGCGCCAAGAAAGCCCACACTTAATCGGAATGCGCGTAACGACCACATCGGGCATTACATCAATGCCATTATGCCCATCGCCATACATAGTCGGCTCGTTACAGTAAAGACCATCGCCATTCTCCATGTAGGTAGCGTTCGACCCCGCATCCCACGGATACTTCGTCCCCTCGGGAATATCACAACACGCATAAAAGAGATCCGAGGGAATCGGCGACATATCGGAAGCATACGAACTGTCACTTCGCGGAATCGTATATATGCCCGGCAAAGAATTGTCAGGCCCGGCAACATACTGCGCTTCAGGAGTTGTAATCGTAATTTGCTTGCGCTCGTTTGTCACTACACCATTCTTCGGACACCCATGCGCATCGTACCAAGAACCCGCGAGAACGAAGTAGTGCGTACCCTTCTTCGCCTCCTGACGAATATAGGCGTGGAGTCGTTCGGCGTCGTTACGCGCGTAGTATCCTAAAGTCGAGTCGGTCGTGTTAACGGGAAAATCGTTCAAGATCTCGCTGAAGTTCTTGCAAAGAAACTTAAGCTCGGGATGGTCCGTCTTGCGCTCTTCGACATATTCGCTCCAAACCGAATAGTACATGTTCGGCGCGATAAGGATGTAATCCGGCTGATCCGAACCCAGCTGTTTCTTATACTCCTCTGGAGTAATATCCTCCCGCGTCAACGCCATCGTCTGCTCAGGCACGAGGAAGCGTGCCTTAACCGTAAACGAGGTCGCCGCCTCGATAGTGCCTGCCGTATGGCGGAAAGGAATTACGCGAACTGGAAGAAGCGCTTGTCCTGCCGCCATCTGAACTCCGAAATCCTCAATCTGCGCCATCGGCCAAGTCGCAGCATACTGAGCGACATTCGGCTCGACGAACGGCGGCTTGGGCATTGGCTGCGGATAAGGCGGCTGAATCGGCAAAAGCGAGACCTCGCTCGCAATCGTCTTCCACGTCGCCTCGTAAGTGACATCGAGGAGCTTGCCGTTTTTCGGCGCTTTCAGCTGAACCGATGTTTCGGGCAGCATCGGCGCGCCGGCCGGCTCGTACGGGAAAGATAGGCCCTCTACGTCGCCAATTGCCACATATCCCGCCGTCCCGCTCGGAACGATCTTCGCCGTAGAGTAATCTGCTGGCAAAGTGTAAGTAACAGTTTCTATTCCGGCAAACGCCAAGCTGGCGACAAATGAAAAGACAACAACTGCAAACTGCTTTTTCATAATCTCTCCTATTCCTGTGTCTATACCACAAGTTTCTTTTGGATTATAAACTTTATTTCGCAATAAGTCAATTATCTGGTCTTTGACAATGTAAGCAAATGTGGCTCGATGGCGAAAATTTTATTTACGATTGATTTTGTACTTAATAAAGGGTATAATTGGCGAATACATTTTAGGAGTACTACGATGGAAGACTTACAAGCACTTTTAGAGAAGATTAATCGCGAAGGCGTAGAAAAAGCCGAAGCTGCCGCCAAGAAGATTATTGATGAGGCCAATCAAAAAGCAGCGTCGATTGTAAAAGCGGCTCGCGAGGAAGCATCAAATACCAAGGCACAAGCCGAAAAGGACGCATCCGCTTATGCTGAGCGCGCTGCCATCACTATTAAAGAAGCAGCCCGCGATGTAGTCTTGGGTGTTAAAGACGCCATCACTGCGACTTTGGAGAAACTTCTCGTTAAAGATATTCAAAAGGCATTAGCTGACGATGTAACTGTAAAAGCACTTGTATCTGAGGCCATAAAGGAGCTCACTGGCAAAGGCGAGATTACTTGTGGAGCTAAACTTGCCAAGACCCTTTCTGCTGAACTGGCAAAGAATCCTAACTTTACACTCATTACTGACGAAACGTTAGAAAGCGGTTTTGCCATCAAACTTGATGATGGACGAGTGGAGCATGCTTTTACTGCCGAAGTAATTGCGGGTGAACTCGCCAAGCGTTTGCGTCCTGATTTAGCCGCCTTATTAAAGTAATGAGCGTTGACTACATAGTCGCGAGTCTCCCAACGCTCAGCTTTGACGCGCCACCCACATTGACGCAAGCGTCGTTCGATGCCAAGGTTGCGGAATTTGGTGAAGTTATTCCCGATACTTGGCGCGACTTGGAGACGCAACTAAAAAATGCCATCGCTGAAGCGCGCGGTGGCGAGAAGTATAAACGCGTAGCCAAGGGCTGCTCGCTTTATTGGAAAAATCGCATTTTAGCCGCCTTTCAAGAGCGCAATATCGCCAAGCGGGAGACACTCCTGGACGAAGTGTGGTGGGATGCCGCAGGCGAACTTACGCCCAGCACCTCCCCACTTAGTAAAGGCGCACTTGCAACTTACGCCATTCGACTTAAGATTGCGCTTAAACGCGCAAAGATTTCAAAAACAAAAGGTAACGAGGCGTTTGATCGCCTCACTGCGGAGACGAAAAGATGACAACTACTGGCAATATCGTCGGGGTAAATGGCAACATGATTACCGTTCGCTTTGATGGCGCAGTCGCCCAGAACGAAGTCGGCTATGCTATTTGCAAAGACATGCGTCTCATGGCCGAAATTGTGCGCGTACGGGGTACGCGTTGCGATATGCAGGTCTTTGACGCAACCACCGATTTAATGGTTGATGACAAGGTCGAGTTTACAGGTGAGCTACTCGCCGCCGAGCTTGGCCCTGGCATGCTTGGCCAAGTATATGACGGATTGCAAAATCCACTTGCAGAGCTTGCTAAGGAAGCCGCCAAAATTTCCAAAGACGCGGAGTTTTTCCTTCAACGCGGAATGTATCTCAAGGGACTCGACCGCTCGCGCAAGTGGGACTTTCATCCGACAGCGAAAGTAGGCGCGAGAATTACTGCCGGCGAAGAACTCGGCTGGGTCACGGAAGGCATCTTTCACCATAAAATTATGGCGCCTTTTGCACTCAAGGGCGCGTGGATTGTCAAGGCAATTGCAAATTCAGCTGACTATACAGTTGAGGAAACGATTGCAACTTTAGTTGCCAAAGATACCAATGAGACACTTGATGTAACAATGATGCAACGCTGGCCAGTTAAAGTGCCGATTAAGGCGTTTACCGAGCGCTTGGAGCCAACGGAAACTTTGGAAACAACTGTGCGAACGATTGACACTTTCTTCCCAGTTGCCGTGGGTGGTACGTACTGCATTCCAGGACCCTTTGGCGCAGGCAAGACCGTCCTACAGCAAACTACAGCGCGTTATGCCAAAGTCGATATTGTAATTTCTGCGGCATGCGGAGAACGTGCAGGCGAAGTCGTTGAAACGTTAAAGGAGTTTCCAGAGTTAATCGATCCCAAGACTGGCAAGTCACTCATGGAGCGCACAATCATTATTTGCAATACCTCCTCAATGCCAGTTGCCTCTCGCGAAGCATCGGTTTATACGGCAGTGACCCTTGCAGAATACTTTCGTCAAATGGGACTTAACGTGCTCGTACTTGCGGACTCGACATCCCGTTGGGCGCAGGCGATGCGTGAGCTTTCTGGACGACTTGAGGAAATCCCTGGCGAAGAAGCATTCCCTGCTTATCTCGAAAGCCGCATTGCTGCCTTTTATGAACGCGCAGGTCGCGTGAAACTTAAAGACGGCTCTATCGGATCGGTGACTATCGGTGGTACAGTGTCGCCAGCTGGCGGCAACTTTGACGAACCCGTAACCCAAGCTACTTTGAAGGTAGTCGGTGGCTTCCACGGGCTTAGCCGCGCACGTTCAGACGCGCGTCGCTATCCCGCGATCGACCCACTGGATAGTTGGAGCCATTATGCTTCGGTGATCGAGCAAGCGCGAGTTGAAAAAGCACGTGCCATCTTGCGCAAGGGCAATGAAGTTGGACAAATGATGAAAGTCGTCGGCGAAGAAGGCACTTCACTTGAGGACTTTACGACGTATCTTAAGGCGGAATTTTTGGACGCAGTTTATCTCCAGCAAAACGCCTTTAGCGAAACTGACGCATCAACTCCCATCGAGCGCCAAAAGATTATGTTTGATGTCGTAGAAAAAGCGCTACTTGCCACTTACAAACTAACGACCAAAGATGAAACGCGACGTTTCTTTATGGAGATGCAACAATCATTCATTGACTGGAATGACAAACCCATTTCCTCAAATGAGTTTGAATCCATAAAGAACTCGCTCATTGCCAAGATTGAAGGAGCCTGCGATGTTCAATAACAAAGTCTATCACAAAATCGACGCCCTTTCAGGTAGCGTTGCCACGCTTCGTGCGGAAGGCGTCAAGTACAATGAAATCGCCGAAATCGAGTCCCGCGCAGGTACTTCCCTCGCCCAGGTCATCAAACTCGACGGTCCTAATGTGACCTTACAAATTTTCTCGGGTGCGCGTGGCGTAGATACTTCGGCAAAAGTACGCTTCTTGGGCGAGACGATGAAGGTTTCCTTTTCCGAGGCATTACTCGGACGCGCCTTTACGGGATCTGGTGAGCCGCGCGATGGCGGGCCTGCGATTCACGAAGACCCCTCTCCCATTGGTCAACCTTCGGTCAATCCTGCCAAGCGCATTATGCCTAAGGAAATGGTGCGCACCAATATTCCAATGATTGACCTGTTTAACTCGCTTGTAAAGTCGCAAAAGCTACCTATCTTTGCGCGTGCTGGCGAGCCGTACAATGAGCTTTTGGCACGAATTGCACTTCAGGCCGATTCAGACGTAATTGTGGTTGGCGGAATGGGACTCAAGTATGATGAATACCTTAAGTTTCGTAACACCCTCGATAAATCAGGTGCGTTAGCGAAAACTGTAATGTTCGTTCATACCGCAGCCGACCCGACAGTTGAATGCAAACTCGTCCCCGACGTTTCACTCGCAGTTGCAGAGAAGTTTGCGCTTAAAGGCAAGGATGTGCTCGTACTTTTAACCGACATGACGAGCTTTGCCGACGCAATGAAAGAGATCGCTATCACGATGGAGCAGATTCCATCCAATCGTGGATATCCCGGCGATCTTTATTCCCAGCTCGCTTCGCGCTACGAAAAAGCCGTAGACTTTGATGGCGCAGGATCCATTACGATTCTTGCGGTAACTACGATGCCTGGTGACGATGTCACCCATCCAGTTCCAGATAATACCGGCTATATTACCGAGGGTCAATTCTATCTTAAAAATGGTCGCATTGAACCCTTTGGCTCACTTTCGCGCCTAAAACAACAAGTCAATAAAAATACGCGCGAAGATCATCGTACAATTATGGATGCAATGATTAAACTTTACGCGCAGTACAAAGAGACAGTTGAGAAGCAGTCAATGGGCTTTAAGATGTCGCCTTGGGACCAAAAACTTCTTAAATACGGTGCTTCATTTGAAAAGAATATGATGGATCTTTCCGTCAACATTCCTTTAGAAGAGGCGCTCGACTTAGGATGGAAGATTCTCGCAGAGAACTTTAATCGCGATGAAGTTGGTATTCCTTCTAAACTTTCCGATAAATTTTGGCCAAAAACTAACTAAAATATACGACTAATATTGAGGCTTTCGCAAGGGAATTTACACCCCCTGAGATAAATCTCAGTGGGGCTTTGGCGTTGCCGTCAATGATTGGTGGCGCTGATGCATTTTTGGCACTAACTTTGGCAAAAGATGGTTTAGTTATTGCCATAACCCCTGGCTTACCCGACGCTGATCGACTGGCAGATGACATAAAAACCATTGGCGAGACAATGGACGCAAGGCGTCCTACCTTACTTGAGTTTCCTCCCCTTTTAGATGGCGAGCGCTCATCCCTCGGATTGCGCCTCAAAACAATTGCTGCTTTAAAGGCGTACGAGTTAAGACCATATCCAGCAATTATAGTCGCTTCCTATCCCGCACTTGCAAGCACCATTCCTGCACAAGGCATCGCCCCCATTCTCATTGACGTAAAATCGCCCTCCAAGTTCTCCGAATTTATTAATCGCCTTAATCAATTAGGATACAAACGGGTACCCCAAGTTTGCGAAGAGGGCGAGTTTTCGCTACGTGGCGGGATAGTAGACGTATGGAGCCCAGGCGAAGAATATCCCATTCGCTGCGAAGCCTTCGGCGATGATATTGAATCTTTGCGCGAATTTGATGCGGCAACTCAAATCTCTATAGCACGTATTGATAAAGCCACTTTTCTACCCATAAAGGACAATTCTGAAGGCGAGAGAATCACCCTCTTTGATTTACTCCCAAAAAACGCCACTATTCTTGCGCTTGAACACAATGCTTATAATCTCAAGGTCAATTCAGCGCGTATCATCTACACGGGAGAGCCCGCGCCCAAAGATGTACCAACTTACAACTTCGTCGTAGCTCCCTTGCCTGGTTTTGCAGAATTAGGCGCAAACGAATCACATCATCCAGAAATTTTCGAAGCGGCTCGTAAACGCTTAAGTGAGCATCTCTCGCAAGCGAAGGCGCGCAAGCAAACAGTCATTGAGATGGACGAGCTTTCTGGCGGCTTTGAGATTGGTAAACTTATTGTCGTTACCAAGGCCGACAGAGTATTTGCTAAAAAACAAGTCCACCACTTAAGCCATCGTTCAAGAGGAGCACGACTATCAGATTTTGATGACTTAGAGCCAGGCGAATATGTAGTTCATGTCGATTACGGCGTTGGACGATACACTGGATCGTCGGAAATCTTAGTTGATGGCAAGCGTAGCGAAGTATTTACAATTGAATATGCGGATGGCGGACTATTGCATGTTCCAGCTGCGCATGCGCATTTACTTACGCGCTATGTCGGAGTCAAAGGCGAGGCCGTACATCTTCATCGTTTAGATGGCAAGCGTTGGGCCCGAGACAAGCAAAATGCACAAAAAGCAGTTTGCGACCTTGCCGCTGCACTTTTGGAAACTCAAGCAAAGCGTGAAACCATCCCTGGCTTTGCGTACAATACTGAATGTGAGGGCATGGATGCATTTGAAGCCGCCTTCCCCTACGAAGAAACGCCTGATCAAATAAGCGCAATTGCGGCAATTAAAGCTGATTTAAAAAAGACCAAGCCCATGGATCGTCTCATTTGTGGAGATGCGGGCTACGGCAAGACCGAAGTTGCTATGCGCGCTGCGTACATTGCCGTCTTAAATGGTAAGCAAGTCGCCGTTCTCGCACCTACAACTGTCTTGGCCGAGCAACATTTTGAGACCTTTACTTCCCGCTTTGATGGTACACCCATAAGAATTGAAGCGGTCTCGCGTTTTCAAAGCGCACTTACTCATCAAGGAACTTTCAAACGCGTTGAAAATGGCGCTTGCGACATTGTAATTGGTACGCATGCAATTCTTTCCGATAAGCTTCATTTCCACGATTTAGGGCTTATCATCATTGACGAAGAGCAACGCTTTGGCGTTAGGCACAAGGAGTTTTTGAAACGACTTCGCGCAACTGCCGATATCCTTACATTATCGGCCACCCCAATTCCTCGCACCCTTTATCTTTCAATGACTGGCGCACGAGACCTTTCGCTTCTACGCTCGCCACCACGTGAACGTGTCGCAGTAGAAACTCGCATTGTCCGCGCTTCAACATCGATAATTAAAACCGCCATCGAAAGTGAAATTTTGCGTGGTGGACAAGTATATTTTCTCCACAATCGGGTGGCAAGTATTGGCAAAATTGAAAAAGAACTTAAAGCGCTTTTACCCAATGCGCAAATTGTCGTTGCTCATGGGCAAATGGATGCGCGCACTCTCGCCAAAAAGATGCGTGAGTTTGAGCGTGGCAAATACGACATTCTCCTTTCAACGACAATCATTGAATCTGGGATTGATATTCCCCGCGCCAACACCATCATCATTGATCATGCTGATACTTTTGGAATGGCTGATTTATATCAATTGCGCGGCCGAGTTGGGCGCTCTGCAAAGCAAGGATACGCTTACTTTTTGTTACCCCCTTCGGGCATCGTTGATGAAGAAGCACGCGAACGCTTAGCTGCACTTAAACGCCATGGAGGACTTGGTAGTGGCTTTAACCTTGCAGTACGTGATCTTGAGCTTAGGGGGGCTGGCAATTTACTGGGCTCTCAACAATCAGGGCATATTGCCGCTGTTGGCTTTGGGCTATATTGCCAATTACTCAAACGCACCATTGCACTATTTAAAGGCGAAAAGATCAAAGAAATTATTGATGTCAAGCTCAATCTTGATTTTGTAAACCCACGCATTCCTTATGATTATGTTGAAGAAGATGTCCAACGACTCTCTTTAATGAAACGCTTTGCGGAAGCCCAAGATCTAAAGGCATTGCATGCCGTGGAATCGGAAATGCGCGATCGCTTTGGTCCACCACCTCAAGCGGCAAAAGAGTTTGTACGTGTTGCCGAGTTGCGCGTAGAGTGCGCCTTAAATGGAATTAACCATATTGATGTTAAAGATACGCGAGCCGTCCTCTATCGAGTCGGCTCACGTGCGATTGACGAAGTCATCGCCCTTAAAGCGAAGGCTCCGGAGATGAAGTTGACGGAAATGCTTCGCCATCTTCGCCACCATCGCACACCGAAACACTGACCAGTGTCGCACCATCCGATAGGCGAACAAGTTTGACACCTTGCGCCATACGGCTTTGGACACTAAACTGCGCAACTGGACTACGCACCATCTGTTGGTCGCTGGTAATTGAAATAACGTGCTCATCGTCAGCTACCGCATGCGCTGCAACAACTTCACCATTGCGATCCGCACCCTTGATGCCAATCATTCCTTGTCCACCACGATTGTGGCGAGTAAAGTCTTTGAACTCACAGCGTTTACCATAACCATTGGCAGTCGCAATAAAGAGAGTCTTGCTATCAGTGACAACATCAAAGCTGACTACGCAATCACCCTCGCGCAGGCGAATCCCTCGTACACCAGTAGCCGTACGACCCATTCGACGGACATCGGTTGCCGCGAATCGCATCGCACGACCATTCTTAGTAATCATAAGAACGTCCTCATCTGGTTTCACGAGTCGCACATCTACGAGTTCATCACCCTCTTCAATGTTGATTGCTCGAATGCCAGACTTGTTGACGTTTTGATAATCCCCAAGTAGCGTCTTTTTGACCGTACCCTCGTGCGTCGCAAAAAACACATCCACATCACCCTCAAACGAACGAATTGGGAGAAGTTGCAATACTTGCTCGCCCTCTTGCAAATTGAGGAGGTTTACCAACGGACGCCCAAAGCTCGTCTTTTGCGCTTCAGGAATTTCATAAGCACCCTTCACAAAGAGTCGCCCAGTATTGGTAAAGAACATTAACTCATCATGCGTCTCAGCAACAAAAACAAGGCGAATAAAGTCCTCCTCTTTCACCTGCGCTCCTTTAACGCCATGCCCACCCCGCTTCTGCTCGCGATACTCTGTAAGCGCCACCCGCTTTACATATCCACGATTGGACAAAGTAATTACACACGGCTCATCTGGAATGAGATCCTTGACCGAAACTTCGTTCGCGTCTGCGACAAGCTCCGTACGCCGCTTGGCGTCATCCTTGGCACAATAGCGCGTCTTCAAATCCGCTAAATCCGTGCGAATGATTGCATAGACTTTTTCTGGATCCGCCAAAATCGCTTGATATTCAGCAATAGCTGCAAGCAACTTTGCCATTTCGTCATTTAATTTATCACGCTCAAGTCCAGTTAACTGATAAAGACGCATTTCCAAAATCGCATTCACCTGCAAATCGCTAAACGAAAAACGACTTTGAAGTGCGACTTTTGCCTCTTCACGATTCTTGGCAGCACGAATAATCTTTACTACCTCATCGAGATTGTCAATTGCCAAAAGTAGTCCATCGATAATATGCTTACGCGCCTCGGCCTTCTTAAGCTCAAAACGAGTGCGACGAGTAATCACCTCAAAGCGATGATCGACATAACACTTAAAGAAGTCCTTGAGATTGAGAATCTTGGGTCGTCCACCCACAATCGCCAACATAATTGCGCCAAAGGTAGTTTGAAGCGCAGTATGCTTATAAAGTCGATTAAGGACAACCTCACCCATTGCGCCCTTCTTGACTTCAACAACGATGCGAATATCATCCTTGGACTCATCGCGAATATCCGAAATCCCCTCCACGACCTTGTCTTTAACCAACTCGGCCATGTGCTTGATCATTTCGGTCTTATTAACCCCGTAAGGAATCTCGGTGATGATAATGCGCTCACGTCCGTTCTTCTCGACTTCAACTTCCGCCTTGCCCCGCACCGTCAACTGTCCACGCCCAAGCTTGTACATCGCATTGATGCCATTGCGCCCGCAAATCTGTGCACCCGTCGGAAAATCAGGGCCTTTGACAAACTGCATCAAATCGTCAACTGTGCACTCCTCGCGATGTTCAATATAATAATCAATACCATCACACAGCTCACCCAAATTGTGTGGTGGAATATTAGTCGCCATGCCTACTGCAATACCCGCCGAGCCATTGAGTAAGAGGTTGGGTAGTTTCGCAGGCAACACCGTTGGCTCTTCCAATGTCTCATCATAGTTGGGAGCCATATCAACCGTATCTTTTTCAAGATCACCCAAAAGCTCTTCAGTGACGCGCTGCATTCTAACTTCAGTATAACGCATCGCTGCCGCCCCATCACCATCAATTGAGCCAAAGTTGCCGTGGCCATCTACCAAAGGTACACGCAACGAAAACGGCTGCGCCATACGCACGATGGTTTCATAAACTGCCGAGTCACCATGAGGATGATATTTACCAATAACATCACCAACTACACGCGCCGACTTTACATGCTTGGTATTCCACTCGTTGCCCAACTTGTGCATTGCAAAAAGGCAACGCCGATGAACGGGTTTAAGACCATCTCGAACATCGGGTAAAGCGCGACCCACAATGACACTCATCGAATAATCGATGTAGTCGCGGGACATCTCTTCTTCAATATTTACTTCCTCTTCACTCATGCATATATTATACCAAATTTTTGCCCACTTTTGCGACTATTATGCTATAATTAGGCTACTTATGGAACGCTTGACAATTCAGGTTGGGACTTTTGAAGTTAACTCCACAATTCTTACAATTGAGGGTAATGCATGGATCGTTGATCCTGGCAATGAGGGACCGCGCATTGTTGAGATTATAAACAAAAAAGGGCTCGTTCCTGCGGGCATTCTTTTAACTCACGCTCACTTTGATCATATTGGTGCAATTCCAAAACTTAAGCAAAGTTTTTCTGAACTTCCCGTCTATCTTGCCAAGGCCGAAGAAGCCGTATTTGCGCACCCTCTAAATCAATTACCGCCCGACTATCCGGCAATTGATTTACCAAGTCACCTTATGAATGTACATGACTTGAAAATTTGCGAGGTAATTGATACGCCTGGACATACGCCTGGCGGAGTTTGCTACTACTTTCCAAATGACAAGCTATTGCTTTCGGGTGACACACTTTTTGCGGGTTCAATTGGACGCACAGACTTGCCAGGTGGCAATATGGCAGTGCTCATTGAGTCAGTCAGGAAGCTTATGACACTACCTGAAGACACTTTGGTTATACCAGGCCACGGACCACACACAACAATTGGCAACGAAAAACGTTCCAACCCGTTTATCGTCTAAATTCCCAAGCAAACGCGCTGCTTGTCAAATCTCCTTGTAAAATAGTAGCACCCAGATCCATTCCTGATCCAGCAGTCCGAGATTGTCCGGCCTGACATTCTCAAAGTCAATCAGCACATAGTTCGTCTTCATAGCTTTCCACGGCATTTCGTCCATTACCCTTTCAGGAAGTAACCACCAGTCTTTTTGCTTCCTCGGTACTCAATTTTCCCAGACAATTCAGCCAATATACGCTTCAGCGTCCTTGAAGGCACGTCTATTTCCTTTACGATTTCGGCTTGTTTACACCCGGAATGTTGCTGAATGTATTGGAGTATTCGCTCTTTTATCGGGCCACTTATCGCCTCACACTTATTTTCACTGGACTCGACAATAGCATCCGGGGCGGCATCGACTCTCACCATGATGTCGCCTGGCTCACCTGGATTGACGGTATACTGGGGCTTGGGACAGCCGTGCTTACGACACTCCCGAACGACCTTATCAACGCCGCGCCCCCAGGTCTCGATCTTGCCCGTCAGGTAGATACATCCGGCAATTGTCGGATTTGACGGACGCGACACGTGCTTGCTCATCAACGTCTCAACCGTCCAAGTTTCGGGCAATGAACCGACATTGCCACATACAACTTATCGGCGTACACGCTAATCTGAATCGGCACACCGCTGCCATAATCCTTGTGGACGAGTGCGTTGAAAATCAACTCACGCAGGCCCTCTCTCGGGTACGGGAACTTCTCGACTCGCTGCTCACCATTCTCATACCAGATCTTCGCCTTCAGGTACTTGAAGTAGACGAGGTCAAGCGTCTTCTCCGCCTGCTCAAGCAAAGAACCGTGCACATCATCGTGATACAGCAAGTCCGAATCATCTGCACCAAACATGCCGACCTTAACGTATGCGCCGGGAATCCATTTCTCGGCCTTCTCAGAAAACAGGAGCGCCGCAGCATACGACAAGCCATCCTTACCAACAAGGTGAAGGTTTGAAACGAACGTTTCCTTTGTCTCTCGACGAACGGAAGCATCCAGCCGTCCCTTGTCAATTGCCAGATCCTTAAAGCGTTTAATTTCCTTGGCCGAGACATCTTTCATCTTGAAACGCGGGCACGGCAAGTTCTCCCAATGCAGCCCCCTGCGCCGAAGCAGGAACGCCTCCAACCCCGGTCCTGAAAGTCGCTGGTTCGTCGCGCCCCTCCGGACATAGTAAACGCCCCGCAGCGAAATCGGAACCGGATACGCGGGCACAACAATCTCGACAACATCCTTGCCCTTCATCTTCAGATGGTTGACGTCGGCAATCATGCCCATCGTGTCGCGCATCAGATTCGGAATCGTCTCAAGCAGCGTCTTCCAATCCTCAACACCAATCACCTCATTACCCTTTTTATCGTCCGCCACGCCAACAAGCATCCGCCCGCCCTCGGCATTGGCAAACCCACAGATCCACTTGAGGTACTCCTCCCTCCAGCTCTGCTTGTATTCGGTGTTCTGATCTTCTTTCTTCATATGGACCTTTCGCGCAAATGAAATTATAGCATTGATACATCATTTAAGCATGCCTCACTGCCTCCACAATCTGAGAATGAAACTCCTCCCCGTTCTGGGGCCGCGCAGATGGCGAATGCGACAACGCCCTTGCCAAAACGTTATACACACTATCCGCCCCATGCCAATCCGAACGAGATACGATACCAGTCGGATGTCGTCCTGTTGCAGCGAACCAGAACACCGCCGCAAGCTGAAAGACATCTGATGCCTTTGTTATTTCATCACCATTCCCCAAAACACGGTTCATTGACTCTGGCGACATCCAATACACTGGGCCAACCTTATCATCAGCCATCGTAATGTCAACACCATCACCAGAGACTAACTTACACAAACCAAAATCAGACAATATCCATGTCGATCCCTTAATCAACACGTTTTGCGGTTTTATGTCACGATGAATAGCCCACCGATGGAGTTCTGCCAACGCTCCTGACAAGCCACAAAACTGGCCCATTAAATCCTCCTTTGTTGGCAAATGCTGCGCGTCAATCAAATCCAACATATTTCTATCAGCAACCGGCATGATCACGTATGGATACTTTCCCCGCCTCCGTCCCATGGTCATTTCGATCACCCCCGACGCAATGCATGTCATAAGTTGATCATGATGAGCAGATCTAAGAATTGTCTTTTCCCGATTAAAACGTTCTTCACTCCCTTCATAATTTGCAACTTGAATTTTGATTGCATAATCTGCACTCGTGATCTTTTCACGGCACTTGTAGACAATGGCATTTCCACCCTCACCCAATTTCTCATCGGGATCAATTTCAAATTGAGTCTCAAAGCCATCACACAACGAAATGACCATCTCGTCAACAGAGAAGACGAGATTTTCCTTCCGCCCCTTTTTCCACAAACATATCATGATTTAATCGTTTTCGGAGAAAAAGCCATTTCGTCGATATCCCCTGTTGAATAATCAAATCCGACAATGTATTTCGCCTTTTTAGCAGCATCAAAACATTCGCGATGAACAAGACATGCGTTTGACAAATGGCATGCTGCGACAGTCGGTGCCCATCCAAGCGTAGCAAGGTTAGAGCGCATCGAATCAGCGTCAGCATACTTCTTGCCACAAATAGGGCATGACTCATTCACGCCTTCGCAATAGGCGCGTTCCATTAATATGTTATGAAATTCACGAACAATAGAACAAGAAGGTCGAATGCCGTTATATGTGCCAGCCATAAAGCCCTTGACAACATCTCGGCGCCAACACCGACTTCCAATGGTATTAGACTGAGAAACGCATTGGATTGCATACATTTGAAACAACTGGATCTCAGACTCCGGTTCAATATATTTGTCCAAAAGCGCCAAATCATTCCGCAATGGTGACAGCTCTTTCCCCACAAGCGAATAACCAGCTTGATGAAAATCATCTATCGCATTAAACAACGCATACAAGTCTGCTTTTGTTTGAACCTGGTCTTTGCAAAGGGTTTCAGCGCGCCCAAATCACAGTCTTCCCGCCATATAAGCTTCAAATCATTTATTACAGCGGAAAACCGGCCCTGAACCTTCATCCTAGCTTCAGCATCCCATTTCGCATACTTTTCATAAAATTCATCCAGTCGAATCTTCTTGTCCTGCGGTCCATCCAATAACATCGCCAGGAGTTCAGACACATATTCAACATCACCCATTCTTCTGGAATTCGCGATTGTAAACACACGATTCTCATCAAAGAACTTCTCATTCGCAAGACTTTCAGACAACTTCAAAAACTGTCCGGGGAAATCCGCCCTCCTCAATTCCTGCTTATTAAGCTGAACGGTATATTTGTTCACTCGCGAGTATATATCTCGAATCGTCTGCTTATCTGCATTGCTAATTTCATTTACATCTAGAGTATAGATCAGTATGTCATTCTTTTTATCTTCGGGAAGTTCCGAAAACTTCTTGCCCGCGCATTCACCTTCGTAAGGGACATCCAACGCATATCCATCGCGCAAGAACTCCAATATTGCGGTAAGCCTTTGCTGTCCATCTATAACAACATAATGCGACTCATTATCGCGTATAATATTCTGCAAGAAGAACTTCGGCATAGGGATGTTTTTTATAATCGAATCAATCAGCATAATCTTAGCCGCTCGCGACCATACCTGATTGCGCTGATATTCTGGCTGGAGTTCGATTCTATCATCCCTGCTCCAACCAAAAACTTCTGAAATAGAATAGTTCCGGGGGGCCCACGTGACTCTCATTGCATCCTCCTACTTGATCATCTCTTTAAAACGCTTCTTCGCCGAAGCCGACAAACTACAATACTTTTCGTAAAGCCATTCAACGCCCTTGCCCTCAAGGTGTTTCTCGACCTTGCGCATGACGACATCACGAGACGCACCGTCCTTTTCCTCTGAAAAGAACGGCGGCGTTTGCTGCAACTCCCGCAAGGCCTCTTCTGCCTCTTGCAGCGACATCCCATTCGCGTCTGCACAACGGGCCTTCACCTGCTCCATCCACTCTGCTGAAGCCTTGCGACGCTTCTGCTTGATGACAGTTGCCATTTTGTCAAAGGTCTCGTCCGGTGGCCATGGCGGTTCTTCGGACTCAAACCTGGAAACAAATCCCTTGCGCGTCTCATCGAGCAAAATCGCAAACTGACTTTGGGGTATCTGCAATGAATCGATACGCGCATGGATATCGATGAATGCATTGATGACATTGCGCATCAGGCGAAAATCTTCCAAGTTCGAGTCCTCGCCTTGATACAGCTCAGCGAGATCCATCACCTCATCGGAGATCGACTGGGCAGACTCAATATCCAATGTCGTTTTCCAGACAGCTTCGGCACGCTTGTCTATCGCCTTGCGAACTTCCTTAATGCGCTGGCGGATACCCTCCAGCCGTTCCACACGCACCGCCAACTCTCCGACGTAATGCTGATTCCCAATGCGCCTCATTTTAGCCAGCGCATCCTTGAGAACCTCCGAACGTTTCTCGCACTCCTTGGCCATATTCGTCAACTGCTGCACCGGCGTCCGATCCGCAATGTTGGCAAATTGCGCCTCCCATGAATCATACTCCGAAACCGCTGTCTGAGCAACAATAACCTGCTCAAACGACTTCGCCACTCGTTCGACATGTCGAGTCAGCTTGTCCTTTTCCTCGTACATTTCGAGGTTCTTAAGATTCCGCGCCATGCGGTCTTCGCAATCACGCTTGAATTCAACGAGATCCTGCTGAGTCGACCCCTTGGGCTGACTGTGGACAAGCCACATGTCAAATAGTGCGGCAATCTGCGACTTTGCCTCGTTGACCCGCTTGACGATTGGCTCGATGTCACGTGCAATATCCCACATCGAGTCCTTTCGCAATTCACGCGCATGGCTCATCAGCAACGATGCACCATAGGCGATCAGCGACGCCTTCTGCATGCGCAGACCATTTTCAAGCTTCTCAATGAACGAACTCTCCTTCTCGTCCATTGCTTCAATCCTGTCAAAGGCCTCTTTTGCCGTCTTGCGATAAACGCTGACTTGTGGACGCAGGACCGGCGGCATAGGCGAGCTCGACTCAAGTTCATCTATCCGCCCAACAAATTCAGCCTGCTCATGATATGTGCTACAAGCCGCCCAGTCCGCAATCAACTGATCCCATGCGCCATTTTCACCGGTCAGACGATAAAGCGTTATCCCGCCCAGATAATCCAAGTCCAGGGAATTCCCGGTGAAAGCGCTTTCAGCGACAACCTGGACGCTGACCGGGACTCCATCGTATTGGGCCTGCAGCATCTTTTGGAACGCTTGCATGAAAACGCCCCAAAGCAATCCCGCTGATGCAACATTTGCGCCATATGGCGCAGCACAGGCAAGCTTAATCGCCTTCGCGCAATTCAGCCCATCCTCAAGCGACAGCTGTTTCTCCCATTCGGCAACAATCGAACGGGCAACCTGATTCCCCGGCTTCTGGACAACAGATCCATCGCTTTTCGAAAACACGCGCCAGGCCTGGTTAAGAACAGCCTGCGCACGATTACGAGATGCGATACCCATCGACTGCGTATCGCCATAGTTGAAAGTGGTGCCAACGAGACGTCGAATGAACTCCGCACAATCTTTGGCAGCATTGCCTCGCGACGTAGCATATCCGTCAAATGGGAAGGACAAAACCTTTGGGTAAGCCGCTTCAAAAAGCTGCAATTCCATCATCGCAAGGCGACTCGCCGGGACATCCTCAAAGGGCGTCACATAATGACGCTCCATCAATGCCTTCCGAATGCAATCGTCCATGACTCGCCGTTGCTTCTGCTCATGTACGGCAACAAGCTGACCGAACTTCGCCTTTTCTTCCGACGTTAAGCGTGAAAGAATATCAACATCAACCATGGCCTTCGACAAGACATGCAGGACATCATCTTGTATCAAGACAAGGAGAATCGGCTTTTTCTTGGCGACTTTCTGAAGCAACTTTCTGGCATGGTCCTTCACTAACACAATGTCTTCATTAGAAGGAACATAGCACTCTATCATAAGGCCTCGTGCAGATTCAACAGTCTGACATTCAGACGCCTTGTCCATTTCGGCGGAAATCGCCGCGATCGTCAGCTGAAAACGCATCCAATAAGTTGGTCTTGCCTCAAACCGCCATTCGGAGGTTGTAATCGCATGAGAATTTGCAAACGGACATTCTGGCGGTGTCAAAATGGGGAACGACGACGCCATCCCGCAAAAGATCTCGGCCTGGCGATCCTCATCATATTCTTGCGCCTTTTGCCTTAAGAGGTGAAGGAATTGTGGCTTCGACGCATTATCAGAAAGAATCTCATAGCTCCGCGAAGCATTGTCCCATTCAATGACATTCCGTTCGTCTTGCAAAATGCGCAATGCGTCACAAAGCTTGTTTTCATCCAAGCCAGAGAACACTTCAAGAGCATATTCAGCATCAATCCTCGACTCCGCCCTCAATTGAGTTTGGGCCAACAAGACAATGCCACGCAGGACATTCATCTCAGCTGAAGAAAGATGTGCCTCAAACTTTGCACAGACTGAATTATACGACTGCAAGAGCGTCCCGTGCGCTGCGCCTTCCTCAATGCTCTCGAATTCCTGCTGTAGCTCCACTGTCCACAGCCCGACAGGCGACAATACGGAATCTGCAACATCATTCGCACGAGCGTCCAAAGCCGCCTTCAACAGCGTTAATGCCGACCGTTGCTGAAGGTATTTCCCCGACGAGGACAGGTAGAAGAGCACCCACATCGCAACCGGCGACAACGGCCAGCAACCTTTTGCAACAACGCGGTTGAACATACCCGCATTCGACCAGGTCGAATAATTCTGAGAAGCCGGATACCAAGTCGCAATCTTACGCCGAAGTTTTTCATTCTCCGCAAGATCAACATCCGGCTCGCCCTGCTTAAGAAGCAGACTGGCAATAAGCGTCTCAAGGTTGCTCGAAAGATAAAGTTTCTCCGCATTGTCAAAACGCGTGATGAAACGATTCATCTCATTCTTGAATTCGCTTGGAAGGCGCTGGGCATAGGCCTTTAGCTCGTACTGAACAAAGCCAACGAACGTCACCAGCTCGTCATTCCCCTGAACGCCTTCGAAAAGATGCTGAAGCGCTCCGTCCCCGGCAATTTGAGGATGAGAGGTCGCGTATTCCATGTAATGGCCAAACTCGTCAAAGAGAATCGCCAAATGGCTGTACGGCTTGCCCTTTCCGACAAACTCGCGAACAGTAATACCTATGACATCTTTAGCCGTCTCGTCACGAACCGCCGCCAAGTTGATGCCAAGTCCAGCCAAAAACTTGTGCGTCTTCTTGTAAACCGCCTCGTCAAATGCCTCAAGCTGACAGATCACTTCATCCTTGTTGGCAACGCCACATTTCTGACAGCAACCCTGACATCAATTTTTCGTCAAGGTTCCGCAGGAGATTTGCCGCATGCTTGAAACGCTCCCGCAAGTTCTCTAGCTTTGACGCATCAAATCCGTCATCAATGACTTTTGCCCGGATCTGCGAGAGAAGTGCCGACGCCAAATCGCTGTTATTCATCCCGTTAAGGGTGACAGCCAGCACCTTGCCAACATTCCTACACGAAGCAGACACTTCCCGCCCGATGTCAGCATCCGCCTGGCCAATATGCTCAACGATCTCCCGCCGCAACTCTTCCTTTTGCGTAGAAAGCAATTCGGTGATCGTCACCGCCAAATGCGACTTTCCACTGCCAAATCCTGCAATGGCCAACGTAAACGCATTGCCCTTTCGACTTTCAATCCGCTCGACCACACGCTTGACAAACGAGGCCGTATCGACAAGACGGTGCGACGTCTCTCCAATGTCACCCTGGGTCATGCCATGCGTCTTCGGCCCATGGAAGACAAACGCACGAGCCGCTTTTTCCGCGCGCCCAGAGCCGTCAACCAGCCAATCGACATCAATCGCGCCGTTAAACAGCCGATCAATGTCAAACGTCACCAGACTGCCGAGATTCTTCGCCATTAGATGAACTCCTCGTAAATCCGCGTCCACATTTGCGCAACCGACTGCTTGAAGCAGACAATCCACGGCTGCATGTGACGATCAATCGAGACCAGACCCCTGTCTTCCATAAGTCCCAACACCTGCTGCGACTCGGACAACGTCCATCCGGTTACAGCCCGGAATCCGCATACCGATTCAAGGTCTTCAACCGTCAGTTGATTTCTCGTCTCTTTGCCAGCACGTTCGAGCATGTCGGCAAATGCGGCGGCATACCCGATCATGTAGGCTTGTTCGATCGGGCACTTCTTTCGGACAATCCGCCCGTTGGCAGAGACAACAGCGCCACACGTCGCGAAGGATGCGACCTCTTCATACATACGAAGCGTCGGGGAAAGCGCCTTGGCGGCATCAGTCGCCTGAGCCTCAGTCGTCACCCAGCGAACAAAATCATCATAACCGAACTCCCCGCCAAATGTCTCGGCACCATTCCAGAACATCTGATACCACAACTCGGCTCCGCCTTCGCGATTACATAGGTAAAGGTGGGCAATCCACTGCGTCATTTCCTCCTGAAGGAACCTGTCGCCCAAGTAGACCGCGCGTCCGAAGTTCGTCAAAACGAGACTTTGCTGCTTATCTTTCTCTTCTCCTGCCGCTTGCACCTTGGCAAGTCCCATGCCTATCGCGTAATCAGCCGTCGGGATCGCCTTGCCGCTGGACTTCCCGGTCGGGATTCCCGTGGCATCCGCAATGGCCTGCATATCATACGGCCCCGATTCCGCCGCATATTTGAGGATCGCCCCGAGATATTGCTTCTCCGGGATGAACGTCCGATGAAAGTTCTTTGCCAGACGATTGTTCTTTACCTTCTTCACCCTCGCGCCCATACTTAATCCTCCCATCAAAAGCCACGTTCTTCGAGCGCTGCAATCTTAATCTTATGGACACCATTGACCAGCCCGGCGCTCTTAGCGTCAAGCATCGGGCCGATAGACAGGCATTCGCCCTTGCTCAAAGACGTCAACAAGGCGCTCCACTCCTTCTTGGTTCCATATCCAGCAGCCTGCATCACGAAATCGGTGTATTGGTTGATTTCGGGATCCGCCGGACGGAAGAACAACTTGTGCCCCGCCTGAAAAAGCCGCGCCTGTTCGTCTTTCTGCAAATTGCTGAGCGTCTGCGTTGCAGACATGACGGCCAGCCCGAACTTACGGCCTTCCGTAAGGTACTTGCCTAACGGGGACTCAAGTCGCTGATCAAGGTTCTGAACCTCGTCCAGGACTACGACACGCGGATTCTTCTCATTCCCCGTGCTGCAAACATACGCATACAGGTCCCACAAGATGAACTCAGTCAGAATACGTGCCGTGCTCTTGTCAATCTTGACCATCTGAAAGACATGGCACCGTTTAACGGCATCCGCGAAGAGATCCGCCCAGCCGATGCTGTCCGACACTTTGAACGGCTTTTCGCTGATGAACGGTTTCAGCTTGCTGGCCAAAGTCACAACGGATGGTTTCGAGTGGACCCCATCGCCATTATAGGCATTGATCGTATCAAGCACCCCGTCAAGATCCGCCGCATCCCCTTCACGCTCGACCGTCTCTTGGATTGCATCAATCAAAATGCTGATCTGTTGATCTCCCAAAGCATAAACGGAATCAAAAATGGATGCAACACGCTTGGCGACATCCAAATCGCTATCCGGGATGACAACACCGTCACCGATGTCCTGCATCTGCTTCGTGAACGGATTGATCGGCAACTTGTCCGTCTTGACGATATGCTGTGCCGGGGCGAGGACTCGCCCTGTCAGCGGTTGAATTTGATTCGGCAGGAAACCATTGGTGTAATCGACAATGAGACTGTTCTGTCCCTTCTTGGCAAGTTCGCAAAGTATGGCCTGAATCGCATAGGTCTTGCCCATACCCGAATTACCGAAGATAAGGAAATGCCGATTATTCAACTTCGGATGTCCAAACTCCCAATATACATCTTTTCGCCCGTCCACTGTCTTCCCCAGCAGGACACGATCCGGCACCGACAAATGTGTCGTTGGCGAGACGACCGATCCAGATGTTTCCGACGCAACGGCAACATGCTGTTCTGGTGAGACCGCAACAGGCGAGACATCTGAGACAGGCGTTTCGTCCGCACCAGCAGCAGTAGTTTGACCTTCTGCCTCACCCGCAACCGATGAAAAATCAAACGGCAGGTCCGACTCGTCTTCCGCGGCGGATTCGTTTTCGTGATCGCGGTTCGGCATCTCGTCATCTTGAGCCGGAGCCACGGAAAGAGACTGGCCCCAGGTCAATGTGGGGACAACTTCATTTGCGCAGAGCCGGTAAACAAATTTGTTGCCACCTTCAAAAACTGGAACATCATAGCTTGTCGCACCCAGGTCAATGGACTTGTGTTCGGCACAAGACAAATCACTCGCAACACTATCCGTCCAGAATGTAAAGATGCCGCCGCCCCATTCGATTTCGAACTCGCCGGATGCCAGCCGCTCCATCGCATTCAGGTATTTCGGCATGTCCTTTGGATTGTCGATGTTCACGCTGCTGGCAATCATGCGATGCAACTGCAAACACCAATATCGCAAATCAGGACGATCGCCCCCACCAAAACCGTTATCCGAGGTGAACGAAACACCTCCCTTCGGACGGAAGACCTCCGTCAACACGCGCAAACCGTTCTTAATCTGGGTCGTCGCCTTTTCAAGATGCGCGTCGCTCTGTTTGGCCATCTTGCACTCGATGAGCTTGATGTCCAGATGAAGCGATCCGTCATCCGCATAATCAGCGCGAAGCCACAGCAAGTCAGGATGCGTCTGATCGTCTTCGCTGGCCTGATCAAACCAATGACTATAGGCATCGACCGAGAAGATCCTGTCGCAAAGGTAATGCTTTTCGTCCAAAGGCAGAATGCGATGCATCAGGCTGTAGGCCATGAAGTCACGAACATATTCAGACGGTCCAAGCGACCGAATCAGCGAAATGCCCGCCAGTTCCTTTGACTCCTTGAGCAAGCAGTCGGCAATCGTCTCCAATTGCTTTTCAGACCCCTGACCGTACCCGTAGCCATCGTGATAAACGCCCTTCATCGACGCAAGGAGCTTTTTGCGAATCGCCTCAAGCGTATATTTCTGCGTCGAGATCGTATAGTTATGTTCACCATGCAATCCCACGCCAGAACCGAAGCCAATGAGTTCGCGCTTGCATGGGGCCTCATCCGTCCCCAAAGCCAGCAAAGCCTTGTCAATCAGCGCATCGACACAAACGACCCATTCAGAAGACGCATGCGCAGCGTCAACTACATCCTTCCACGGAGCGAAGTCGCCCGTCGCCAGCACAACATGGTGAAGGCCCTGAGCACCTTTCTCGCGGACCCTGAACGCGACCTCCACATGATCAGCGCCCAGCCGGAACTGCCGGTTGCTGACAATCTGCGACCGCCTGGCCTTCATGTCCACAGTCTGTCCGGCACACTGCGACTGCTCGAGGATGGGGAACTTGATGTCGGCCTTCGTAAGATCGAAAGCGTCAACCGTCTGGAAGTCACACCCGTCAATCCCCGGCTTGATGAAATTGTAAAAGACGAAAATGTCGGCGTCGACCTCGGCACGGATGATCTTGGCAAACTGCTTGTAGGAATCCGCTCCTGTTACCACACGGTGGGACACGTCGAAATTAACCATCGCATACAGGTCCTCGCCCTCCTCGGCATCGTTGACTCGATCTTGCCATTGGCTGAGGAATGTCGAGACTTCGCTCGTGTCCGAGGACTCGGAGAAGAATGTCAGCTTAATGGCATACTTGCGCGGACGATCCTTCACCGCCAACGCCAAACCGTTCCGTTTTTCGTCTGCCAGCCATTTCACGTACTGATCGACAGCGGCCAGCACCGGCTGGATGTCTTCATTTCGATAAACGGCCAACGAAACTCCGTCGCGAGCACCGACATGGATGCTGTGGTACTCCTTCATCATCCTGAACAGATGCCGCGACTCGCTGGAAGGACGGAACAGCTCTGCGTCGCTGATCTCCTCCTCGTCAACACGGTCATAGCGCGTCAAAAACCTCGTCGACGCCAATGCCGCGCCAACCTTAACCTTGCCGACCTTGTGCAGCAACTGATCGCCAGCGGTACAGACTTCGAAACTCCCGGCGCTATTGACCCGCATGCCGGTAATCGGCATTTTCATCTCGGCCATGTCCAGGTAGTAGGACCAATGATCCGCCGCAAACGCACCCACTTCACAGGTAAGCTCATGCGAAACAATGCGTGAGAACGACGAAAACAGGAACACCAACTGCGCCTGAAGCATTTCAAGCATCGCCGGATGGAGCACCGTGACGATAGCCGACGGCTCGAACTCCTTCACACTCCACTCGTTGACATCCACCCCCGGACGCTGCTCGACGACAAGAAACGCCCGCATGAACATGGCGGCAAGCTTATGCGCCGCCTCCAAGGCCGGATCGTTCTCGACATAGCCTTCCGCCAGCTTTGAATAGGCGTTGAACAACTGCGGTGTTTCCCCACTCAGGGCCAGGACCTTGTAGAGCCCCTTCTCGCACACCTCTCCAACGAAGTTCGAGTAGCTTTGCGTCAACGCCAGGAAATAAGGCCTGGCCGCAGCCGTCGAAGGTTCGTCCCACCACTCCGACGTCATCAGCATCGTGCCGAACTTTGTCGGATCGTCACAGGCAGTCAGACAATGGTTGAGCACACGACGAATCTCGTCTGTGTCCCTCGCCATCATCAGTTCCCTATAGAACTGGAAATGAAACACCGGCAGTTTGCAAGCGCCCGTGCTGGACGAAAGGAACTCACGGGCACAGTCAAACAATCCAATCGTCTGGCGCATCGGATGATCAGACGGCAAACGAATTGCAAACTTCGATCGGAAAAGCGCCTCCTCATCGGCGATCCCATCAGCGTCCTCCACAACGACATGGAACTCGAAATACGGTTCTCCCGACTTGGCCGCCCGTGTCGCAACGTCGTCGTTCAGCAAGGATGCTTCAATCGGTAGCGGACCATCGCAATTCCCAAGCTGAATCTGCGAGGACAACATTTCATCAAGTCCGCCCAAGAGTCGCTTGAGATATCCGAGTGCGAATTCCCGAATGTCATCCTCCGTTCCGCCACCTTCAAGATCATGCACAAAGCAAACACCCTGCAATCTGACTTTCAGGATCGGATTGGCGCATTCGGAACGATACTCGCCAAGCGCTTTCCAAATAGCCGTCAGAACCACCTCCGCCGGTGATCCGGCAAGCTTGTGAAGCGTATTCTTCACCTTCTTCACCTTGGGTGGACGCGCTTTAAGGACAACATCGTAGAGGAAGACGAAATTCGACGCAAGGAATCCAGCGCCGTTTGCCGTGTCAAATTGACTTACATACTGCTCCAACGCCTTAAGATAGTCATCCTTGCTGGCAAAAGGATTAAAATCGAAATCAGTCCCCTGCTCGCGAAACGCTTGAATGGCTTTCAGATATTTACTCCGGTTTTTCTCCTCGATGAACATGTCATAGTTAAAGAACGAAACCGCCGCATTCGCATAGTAGCGGAACGTCTTCTTGGCTCCATGCACATCGGCGAACCCGGACAGGTCCGGCAAATTGAAGCGCTTCAGATTTCTCAGAAGCCGAACCAGAAGTTCCTTCGGCGTCGGGATCTCATCCTCTTCCTCAACCCCAAACCCACCAAGAAAGTCGGACACCATCTGGATGCCGTAAGTTTCGCGCAAATACTTGAGCGCCCCGTCCAACTTCTGTCGCTCACCGGCACCCACGCCAGCAAAATCATACTGGGCGAAAAGCCGGTCAATCCACTCGGCAAAAGTGCCGCGCATCGAATCCTGCCAAAGCGACAGGCCGTCGCAATGGAAGAAATCAGACATGCTCCCCTTGTCTGAAACATGTGCCGTTCCGACCAGAATCAGGATTGATCCAGGTTCGATTTCATTGCGATACTGTGTCAGGTTGCCATTGGCAAAATGATCCGACAAATCGCCCAGGGGCTTCCCCGACCACGCATTCTTGTATTCCTCGGCAAGCCAGAAGCGCAACTTCAGTCCCTGCGCATCCGCAAGATTGTTGCACTGCGTAAAAAGGCTGAGTGAATCTTCAAATCCCAAGTCGGAAACGACAAATTGAAGTCGCTTTTCACCAGACGAAGTCCTGGCTACCTCGTCCTTGACGACCTTGTATAGCTGATCAGCGTAATATCGGATCATATGCGCTCCTTATCTCACGGCCTCAACATAGGGATTCTTCACTAGCGAACACGAATCTGACAGCCGGACCAAAGTTCCCGCCGCTTCCAACATCCTCTCGAGGAACTCATTCGCCGACTCGCCGCCCCGAAGTTCGTTGACACGTTCACACCAATTGCGTGACTGCGACAACCGATCAATGTCGAAGACAATTCCATGATGACGCTCAAGTTGCTGCTTGAACGTCTCAAGGGTCATGCGTTCGCCCGGCACCAGCGAAACCACCAAATACTTCAGGATCCGTTCGTTCAGGCTATAACGCATATAGCGCCCCTTCGGAGGAACAATGAAGCCGACACCCTTACCGATCTTACGGTAAAGCTTATAGCCGTACTTGTCCGCGTCCGTGTAGATCTTCTTCGGATTGCTCCTCACGCCCTCCTTCGACGCACAATAGTCATCCACATTCTTCACCATCTCTGGCGTGCGAATGACCTGCTGAATCTCACGCGTGATTTCGGCCAAAGACTTGCCGGAGAAATCCTTGATTCGCTGGGAGCTCGCCGCCGGATCACACACCAGCAAACGATAATCCAGGCCATCCTTGCGGCCGCCTTCCATTTTCGAATTGCGATAGGTCTGCGCTGCCAACGACCGCATGACCTGAAAAGCGCATGCGACCTGCAGCATGTCCACCGTTTCCATGACCCCTAGGCGCGCGGCAAAGATTCGCTTCAACTCAACGGCGAACAGGAAGCCCTCCCGCCAGCTTTCCTGAGGAATCCATCCACATGTCACCGAACGAGAAACCCGTCTCCCGTGGTCATTGACGAAATCCGAACATTCGGCAGTGTCCGCATCTACGCCGGTATCAATAAACCGCAACACCTTTTCCAATGCGGACGGCGTCGCCTCAAAAAAGCCGGACACACCTTGTTCAAGGGATTCGCGCAGCTTCTGTGGATCGCGCTCATCTTCGGCAAACCCATCAAGTCCACTTTCGTCCAACCATTCCGAAATCTCTTCTTTTGTCTGCGCAAGGACATTGCACAACTGAAGATAGAGCGCCTCACCCCCACGAGCCAAGAACCTGTGCTTGTTCGAGTCGAAAAGCGACGAATATAAATTCATCACCTCATGCCAAGACATCGGATCACGCTTACGAGCCTCCGTTTCATTCCAGATAACCTCACCCGACAAGACACTCTTGCAGAACGGATAAAACGTTTGCGCACACCACGTGCGTTCCGCGCCATTGCCCCAGAAGCCCAACGATAAATTACTTAGCATCCTGAGCAGTTCAGATTTCTCCTCCTCCGTCTCAAGATCAACACGGGACGCAAGCGACTCATTCAGTTCCAGCGCATGTTCCCGATGCGTCTTATGACGCGATTCAAGACGCGATGAACTCAAGAAGGAAAACAGCTTCAGGTTTAGATGCAGCTTCGGGAAATACTTCAGTGCCGCCGATTCGCTGCGCCACTTAGTCAATTCTGCTTGCGACGGGAAAATCCCCACAAATTCATTATGCGCTATCTTGGGCGAACCGAACACCAACAGGAACTCGGCAACAAGATCGACAACCTGCTGATCGTCTGAAAACCGCCGTCCAAACAGACGAATCGATGGATTGAAGTCTTCGCTGCCAGTCGGTTTGAAAATCTCAGGCGGAAAGCTAATCATTACAGCACCTCCAAATTCTTCTCATCTTCCGACAGACGCACCTTCACGACCTCCAGAACACCGTCTTCACCTTTCTTAAGAATCTGCAAAACATCCGTCAGGCGTCCCCTTTTCGCAGAAACAACCTGAGACATCAGCTTTTCAAGTCGGGTTCGATAGGATGCGTTCAGCCCTTGGCTCAAGCCACCATTTCGACGGACCATCATGTAATCGAGGAACGGGAGATCAAGTGTCAACGAGATTCCGTCCAAATCCTCAACTCCAACCAAAGTCGGCATCTTCACCGATTCGCCCTGCATTTTGAGGACAAAAGCATCAGAAAAATTAACCTTGCAAAGGACAAGCTGGGCACTTTGCACGACCGCCGACGACTTCTGTCGAAGCGTAATGAACAAATCTCCAGCATGAGTTCCTCCATCTATCGGTCGATAGCCGCAAAACTCCTCCTGCAAGACCGCGAACAATGCCGTCTGAAGCACCTTAGCGGAAAAGGTCTTCGGATTTCGCTGCCACGAACGGAACCGAACAGCCATCGGCGATCCGAGGAACGAGGACAGGAACTTGCCGAAATCAGAGGAAAGCTCCACATCTGACGCGGGCGGTTCATAGAAGAAATACATATACCGCCGCCAGTTACGACGGGCAAAAGCCGCCCGCCGCAAGACCTGTCCATCGCCAGTCCGCTTTGACTTCTTCAGCATCCCGCTTGATTCTACAGCCACCTCCGGGATCCCTAGATCAAACGTCTTGTCCACACTCTCCCAAAAACACCGTTCCAGTGTCGGCGCGAACTTTTCATTCATCGGCTGCGCGGCAAACACGCGAATGGCCTTCATCTGTAGCGAGCTGGCGTCGACCGAGAATCCGTCATCGCCCCAGAACCGATTGACAAAACTATAAGCGCCATCCGGCTTCAGGGCCGAATTCTCCGCCAATTCCGCAACCTGGGAACAATCAAGCCCGGCTGTAATCATATAGGCGAAGTGCGCACCGACCTGTCGCATCGTCAGACGTTCACCGTAGGCATATGCCCGATAATAGAGCAACCCGATCCGATCCAAGACCGTATCCAAATGCCTCAAGACCACAGTTCGATTGGCAAGTATCGGACAACCCTTGGCAAAAGGACAAGCAGCACATGTCTCCCACTTTGACGACGAGACCATCTTCGTGAGAAATTTCAGCGCAAGATCAACGTTGTCGCATTGCGCCAGATTGAATACGGAAAAACTCGCGCCCAATTCAAGGTGGCGGCATGTAGTCGAATCAAGAGCTGTCAATACAAGGTCTTCAATCTCAACAGAAGATTTTCCAAGCTCGGACGTATGCGCCTTGAAGAAGTCAAGCAACGTACCAGTATTGGAGATAATCAGATACCGATTCACATTCGATGTCAAAGCGCTGAAGATTTGACTGCGCTCTACTGGAGTACATTCGCTCAAATCCTTGACAATCGTCACCTTGACGCCTTCCGATTCTACCGTTTCAATCCGCTGTAACCCGTTCGGCAATGGCGCCCCTTCTGAAAGTCCGTGAAGTTTGCGAAGAATTTCAATGGCAATCGTCGACTTGCCATCGCCCGCATGCCCCGACAAAATCACATGCCCGCCTGCGTCCCCTGTCAATCGCTCAAGCATCTCCCCTGCCCACGGGTGAGAAACCTGAAGCTCGGCAAACAACGGCTCCCTGGCTTGAGATTCTGCCAACGCGCCCTTGTTGTTTGCATCACTAGAGTGAAGTGTGCTTAGATACGCAACAAATGAGTTCCCGTTTAAAGTTAACATTTGTTTCTCCTCCCGAACCACGCGTGTGCGACCGACAGTCGCCACCAATTTCATCATCAATAAATTCCGTATTGCGAGATTGTCATCAGTATCCGAAAAAGCTCGGTAATACTCTTCATCCAACTCTACATGATCAACGAGAGACCGTAATTCCGAAGGCCCACCAATCGTTGATGCAGCAGACAAATCTACCGACCTACCTGGCCGAGCAACTAAACGCCAAAAACCATGCGAGCGCAAGTGAAAGAACGGCGTATATGGTCGATTCCGATCATTGCCAGTAGAATACTCCTGATAGTAACGGGAAAATATCGACACCAATTCATCTGTATAAAAAATTTTATTTTCCCTTAGCCCGCCAGTCTTGAACAACTCAAGCACCGACAGCAGCATAAGAATCTTATGCGGACGAGGATTCCTCTCCCCGCCATTGATCTTATTAAGTTCTGCTTCAATGTTTGGCGTCATATCTTATAGCTTGATAAATGGACAATCCTGAGAACAGGCCCCGTTAGCAAAAACATCCTCCAACCCCAAGTTAACCTTCGTCTTTGACTGTTCCACTTCCCGCTTAGCAAATTCCTCCTTAATTTGGCGCACGCGTTCTGGCCGAGACAGCTCTTTAAGACTTTCTCCCTGAATCCACGTGAAGCGTTCGTGCGTCACCGGATCTTCTTTTTCATAATTCATCGCCTGCTTGAACAAATGTGGATGACGCTCCATCAAGCCAACCCATTCTATACGCTTCTGGAAGAAGCAAAAAAAACATCCAGAGCGAGATCTCCACTCATAATACGACGGAACGCCCAAGCCCGCATTGTCTAAAATCTTAAAGACATCAGCCTTGCGGATGTTACCGTCTCGGAACGGGAACACGGTCTTGATGTTCTTCTTTGTCGACTGATAACCTGTTCGCCATGGTTCATCTGCCCTGATACCAACATAACTGATTACTTCATCATCGCCAATAAAGTCTTCGTATGGCTTAAGTTTCAAATACTCAGTGCACCAACGTGATTGTTGAGAAGGCAAGAACCCTCTTTTGAGCTTTAAGATTTCATCAAAGCCATATCCAGCCTTGTATTTGAGCGTTTGAATTGGTTTGCCAAGATATTGGCTAAGTCGTTGCATATATTCATACGTCTCATCTAGCTCTTTCTCTGTATCGCAAAAGACATATTCCATCTCAGGAACCTTGTCTTTCATGTAAACCGCCAAAGCAGAAGAATCCTTGCCTCCAGACAATGCAAGAATATGACGAACTGGTTTAGGCATTCTTAGAACCTCCCTCTTCAAGTGCCGCCTGAATCTTCTCGACCGGAGGCAGGATGCGATGGAGTTCGTAATCGGTTATTCCGAGCGGCGTCTTCAGCTCGTCCATCATGTATTGCGCAAGAATGCGGTTGTGGTCGCGGCAAATAAGCAGCCCGATGGGCTCGTGGTCCTCCGGCGTGTTGAGCGCATGCTTGACCATCACCTTGTAGCCAAGAAGCTGCCCGAGGTCTGCGGGCTCGAATTTGCCGGTCTTGACCTCGACATGTGGAGGGACGATCTTATCGTCAGCAAGCTGCTGACGATAGCGTTCCTCTGAATAAAGTTCAAAGAAATACCGCGCATACTTGATGTTCGTAACAGATAGTCCTGTTGCGCCAAAGATTGCAGATTTCAAGTCAATGCTCAGTCGCTTGTAGAATTCAGCGTCGCGCACCCTCCCCGGATACTTCTCGCTGATATCCTTACCGAGACTCCAATAATACTCGATGAGCGCAGAATTGACCGAAACCGCCGCCTTGATCTGAGTGGCGCGATAACGCTTCTTCAGCTCACCAATCCAAGCCCGATATTCCTTGCCATCAAGTGCCATCAGTTCGCTCATTTCACTAGTTCCCTTTCAGTGCTTCAAAATACCAGCTGCCGTTCTTGTCGGC
>JAZRVL010000014.1:0-98172 GCA_045599105.1 Kiritimatiellia bacterium | reverse complement strand
TGTGTTTAATGATGGTGAAAGATGACTTTTCTTTACGAAGATAATTATGGAGATCGGCAAGAATCGTTATTAGCATATTGCAATGCTGGACGCGCAAAATGGGTTCAATTTCTTCTTGGATTAGCGAAAGGGTGGTCTTGCAAACGATATCCAATATTTCGACGGGATATTCGCCTGGGCGATATTCTTTAAGGGCATCACAAAAGTCATCGAGGCAATTACATGCACCATTGCGTTTGGGGTGAAGGACGGTTTCGAGTCGTCTCGTATCGGGAGGAACAGGAACATCTTCGCCAAGATAAAATGGCTTTACATCTCTAATTTGGTCACGAAGCAGGCGGTTACTACGGATTATTTCATCAGCGGCATTGCGGAAGCGTATAGAGCGCTTATCCATCACGTTCTTGTTAAACATAAAAAGACCTCGTTAAATTTCATAAAGTTATTGAGCGGGGCTACGCCGTAGCTTACGATGGCTCTGGTAGGGCCAATAGTGACGCAACGGTTTCACCCCATAAAGGATGACCCATTGTTGCCCCTCACCATCACTTTGAATTTACCAGATTCTTACGAGTGAGACCTCAACTGATCAGCGACTATTATAGCATATTTTCCACTCAGAGATTCTGTCAATTTTTGCTATAACTTACCATATTGACGGGGGGGGGTATATTTTGATAAGATAGCGAAGATAGTAGGAGATAGTATGAAAAAGATACTTTTGATTGCAGTTTTAGCACCATTTTGTACTTTTGCGCAGGAGATTGTTGACGCTAATGGCGTACCAATTAGCCAATGGAAAGAGGTTTCCCACCCTAAGATTGATTCATTTATTGGAGTTCCATTTGGTGTTGGTAGATTTAAGATAAGGGGATTGTCTCAATCTCCTTGTAGAGAAAAAGCACTTAGACAAGATCCAGATCCTGAGTTTATAAAGGCAATAACATTTCCTCGTCCATTTAGAAGCTTCAAAAATGGATATGTTTATTTTACCGAGAATGGAAATTATTTATCTTATCGTGTGCTAACACGCTGTACATTTAAAGATAAAAATCAAGCTACAGAAGAATTTGCGATAGTTCACAATATTATTGAGGAGAAATATGGTATCAAATTAAAAAGGGCATCTGAATTGTACAATAATAAACATTTCCAACATCTAGGATGCTTGTTTGATTCTTCGGATTTTGTTTATTGTAATGATTCAGTTTGCATTCGTTTGGCATGTAATGGTTCGTCAATATATCTTGATTGCGATAGTAATAAACATTTTTGGATGGATAAGAATAAAGAAAAATCCAAGAAAAAAGATACTCACGGAATTGATGTATTGTAAAGATAATTAATATTAGAAGTGCACGAATTATGAAAGATATTAATAAAGGAAACAAGGAGAAATGAAGAAAATTATAGTTGGATTAATTGTTACATTTTTATCATTTCAAGTAATAGCTTGTGCAGCTATTACAAAGAAGGGTGTGCAATGTAAGCGTGCTCCTTCGCCGGGATCGCAATATTGTTGGCAACATGGGGGCACAACCAAGGCACAGCGAGCTGCAGGAATGACCGAAGCGGATGTTGCTAAGGCGCGCTGTAAGGCAATTACAAAAGCTGGAACACAATGTAAGCGAACAGCACAAACAGGGAGTGATTTTTGCTGGCAACACACAGGGAATGTGAAGTCTGTTGCTAAACAGGAAGATTCTATTCCAACCGAATCAACGGTAAGTGTTCAGTGTGATGCAATTACGAAGAAAGGCACACGTTGCACGCGCAAAGCTCAGCCAGGCACGACTAAGTGCTGGCAACACCAATGATTACAATATTGCTTTTAGTCGCGTCAATTTTTATTGGTCAGGTCTCAAGTCGGCCTGAGTATGGCACACCATGTGCTTCAGATTATATTGTTGGTCGAGAGGGATATGTGGTCGGGTTTAATGCGAAAACGCACAATCCAGATTGGGTTGTTTATCGATTGACGAAGGATCGAGTTGAAAATCCGAAAGTTGGAAGATGCGATGATTTTCGTCCTGATCCGCAAATTCCCGAAACGGCTCAATTGGAAGATTATCGGCGAAGTGGTTATGATAGAGGGCACATGGCTCCAGCTGGTAGTATGAAGGGGTCTGCGAAGGAAATGAGTGAGTCATTCCTTTTAACTAATATGTGTCCGCAAAACAATCGAATGAATAGCGGAGCATGGAATCGTATTGAAGAGTGGGTGCGTAGACAAGCGAGGAATGAGGGTTCGTTGTATGTGATAACTGGACCTATTTATGATTTGAATGAGGTGCCTAGGGTAATCGGCCAAACGCAAGTTCGCGTACCAGATTTCTTTTTTAAGATTGTTCTTGACGAGACGCCACCAAGGAAGATGATTGCTTTTATTGCGGCAAACAAGGATTCTTATAAGCGTCCGTATCAATTTGTGGTTTCAGTTGATGATGTCGAAGAAGCGACAGGGTTTAATTTTTTCTCGGCAATTGACAAGGATGAACAAGAAAAACTTGAATCTACCTTTGAGTTGTCATCATGGAAATGGTAAAAAGGATTAATATAAAATGAAAAAGATAGTGCTATTTGTTATTGTGTTGTTGGGAGTTTTTCTTTCTTTATTTGCATCACCAAAGTGTCGTGCTTATGGATGTAATCGATATCCACTGACCAATGGATATTGCGGGTTGCATCAAGACGAAGATAGCAGGGGTCGTAATCGGTTCGGTGGATATCAATCCGATGAGCGGCGCGAATGCAATAAACCAAGGCATAAGAAAGTTGTTGAAGAGAAATTTACGCTTGATTCCATAAAAGCTAAGCATAATGAATTTAATATTTATGCTTCTTTTGACACCTCAGACCGCGAATGGGTTGATGTTAAGAATAAGAAATTAATTGGAACATGGACGACTTGCACGGAAGATAATCAATCGATATATATTAAGGATTTCAAGACGGAAAGATATATCAATGTAGCTCTTGATAAGTTATCGCCAGCCGACAAGGGCTATGCTCAGAAAAAGATAAACGAGTTTGTTGCTAAAGGATATAAGTGGTGGGATGGATGTTATTTTACCCTTAGTCAGATGATTAATATAAAAAAGGGCGAAGAGGCTGTACTTAAGCGTTCTTCATTAACACCAACTAATTTTAAGGTGTTTCAAGTGGTTGAAGACGGTGCGTTGGCACATGAAGGCAGGTATTCTGAATACTATAATTCGTATAAGTATGATGGAGACCTATTTTACTTGTCGCAAGATATTGACGGTGTTGTGACGGATACGGGAGAGTACCATGCCCAATTATTTTGGGCAACCACATATAAATATACAAATAGGATTAATGATACGAGAGTGGTCCAGAGATATACGACGATATTTCCGAGAGCGGTCATGTTCGCTCGTGCTAAGCTATATCTTTATGATAAAGATGATCCCGATTATGTTATGTTTGAAAGAATGAATGGTAATCAAGTTAATAGTAAGCCGCAAATTGGAAGTGGTGGGTCTACTAATATTTCAGCGTCCGAGGCAATGTTGGCATGCTCTGGTAGTGGTTTCTTTATTACGAAAGATGGATATCTGATAACCAATCATCATGTTGTAGAAGGTGGAAAACGATTTGATGTCCTTACATCAAATGGGACGATGCCTGCGCAATTAATTAAGACTGATGCTGAAACGGATTTGGCATTGCTTAAAGTTGATGGTATTGTTAGAAATTGTTCGTTTTCTACCAAGCGAAGAGAGCCTCTTGGTGCAGAGGTCTTTACAATGGGATTTCCACAGCCAGATTTACAAGGATTCTCCCCAAAAGTAACAAAAGGAATTATAAGTGGAGTTGAGGGATTTAAAGGCGATGTAAGAGAGTATCAAATTGACGCTACCATACAACCGGGGAATAGCGGTGGCCCGTTGCTTGATATGTCGGGGAATGTTGTCGGTGTGCTTGTCGCGTCATTGCGTAATGGGCAATCAGTCAATTATGCAATTAAGAAGTCCTATGTACTTGCTTTTTTAGATGGATCGGCTGATTGCGCAGATAAGATTGAGGAACGTGAAAGCGGTGCAGACATTCAGATTCTTGAGGATATAGTTTATCACGTTCGTGATGCATGCGTTTTAGTTAGGACATATAAATAGTGAATGGACAAAGCGGGGACACACCCTAAAAAAGTCAATAAAATCAGGCCTTTGGCGAAAATAGTAGATGGAAGGGGAATTTTGAGACAAGGAGAGGAAGGGTGAAGTAGGAAGGTTGGGGTTTCCGTAGGGCAAGGTGATGGCGAGATAAAAAGCTGTATAATTTCCCTTAAAATACCCCCTTGCCAGATGTGGGGTAATAATGATATACTACACAAACACTTTGGAAAAGTAAGGAATAAACCACAAATATGCCAACAATAAATCAGTTGATTCGCAAGGGGCGTCACCCCTTGGCTAAACGTTCTAAATCGCCAGCGCTCAAGAGCTGTCCTCAGCGTCGTGGCGTTTGTCTCGTCGTCAAGACGATGACTCCTAAGAAGCCGAACTCTGCGCTTCGTAAGGTTGCTCGTGTGCGTCTTACAAGTGGTTATGAAGTTACGGCCTATATTCCTGGTGAGGGTCACAATCTCCAAGAGCACTCAGTAGTGATGGTTCGTGGTGGTCGTGTGAAGGATCTCCCGGGTGTTCGCTACCATATCATTCGTGGTAAGCTTGACTCGTTGGGCGTTGCTGGACGCAATCGTAGTCGCTCGAAGTACGGTATGAAGCGCCAGAAGAAGGAAGAAGGGAAGTAAGGTATGAGCCGTAGAGGTAAAGCTATTGTTAAACGCGTTACTCTTGATCCGAAGTACAATTCGGAGTTGGTGGCGCACATGATTAGGGTCATCATGAAGTCTGGCAAGAAGACGGTTGCCGAAAAGATTGTTTATGGTGCAATTGACGCTATTGCCAAGAAGATTAAAGAAGATCCTACCAAGTTCGTTAAGGACGAAAAGCAGCTTGACGATCCTTTGTCGGTTGTTTCGGCGGCAATTGATAATATGAAGCCACAGGTCGAGGTTAAGACTCGTCGCGTTGGTGGAACTACTTATCCAGTGCCAGTACCAATCGCGGCCAATCGTCAACTTTCATTGGCGTTACGTTGGACGACTCAGTTTGCTGGCGCACGTCATGGTATGGGTATGCCAGCTGCGGTGGCAGCGGAAATTGTTGATGCTTTTAATGGACAGGGCAATGTCATTAAAAAGCGTGACGATGTCCACAAGATGGCTCAGGCCAACAAAGCGTTTGCGCATTACGCGTGGTAAGTGGATATTTGCTTTTCCAAATGAAGAAAAACGCCGCGGACAACTGCGGCGTTTTTTGATATAATAATAGCAATGAGGAAACTAATTGTTATTTTTGCATGGCTTTATGCGCTTCCGGTATTGGCGCAATACGCACCACAAACTGGGCCTGGTTCGTCATTTTATGCGAGCGATGCCTTCCCAGGTTTTGATGATGTTAATGCTGAGCTTGAACGTGAACGTAAAGAGCCAAAGTGGTTTTCTTGGATAAATGGACCCGAAGAAGATAACGCGCAAGATCAGTTCAAATATTGCCAAGAATTGATTGCTGATGGTGACGATGACGATGCGATGGACGAATTGGATGCGCTCGTTAGGGAGTGGCCAACTTCACCTGAGGCTAGTGAAGCCCAACGTCGGTTGGCGGATTTATTGATGTTAAATGAAAAGTATGAAGATGCATTTGAAGCATATCGGTATTTATTAGATTTTTATCCACTTCAATGTGATTACGACACGGTAGCTAAGAAATTGTATGATGTTGCAGGTAAATTGCGTGAAGAGGGCAAGACAATTGTTTTTTTCCGCTTTAAGAATTCAGCGGATGTTCGGCGAAAATTTGAGGGTGCAGTATTGCGGGCGCCAGGTGCTAAGTGGGCGCCTAAGGCGATGCTAACGATTGGCGAATTGCGCGAAGAGGAAGATTCGCCAATAGCGGCTGTAAAAGTTTATGAGAATCTTCGCAATTTACATCATGGTACGGTTGAAGCACGCATAGCTACCATGCGTGAAGCTGTAATGAGAATGGAAATATTCGAAGATTATGGATATAACCGTGATCGAGTTAAAGACACTATAAACTTTATGAAGATGGCGCTTTATGAGGTCAATGAAGGCGACCGTGATAGAATAAGTGAATATCTTGCAGAGCTTGAGGCGTATGCTGAATCCGAGGCATATGAGGCGGCAAAATTTTATGACTCAAATACTCGCACTCGGCGTACTGCGTTGGGCGCTTATGAGCGTTTTTTAAGGGATTACCCCAATGGGGTTCGCGCAAAGGATGTGCGTAAGCGAATTGAAGAATTGAAAGGTGAGATAAAATGAAGACAATTTGGGCAGTAATGGGGTTACTCTTTATTTTTGGTAGTGGGTGTGCGACGGATTATCGCTGGACATTGGATGTCCCAGAAAAAATGCGAAGTGTTGCAGTTCCAGTATTTCGCAATGAAAGCGCGGTTGTGGAATTAGGCCCTGTTATGACACGTGAAACATTACGCGAATTTCAGCGTGAAGGCACTTTTTCGATTAAGCGGGTGGATGATGCAGCTTTGGAAGTGCAGGGTATTATCAGGGGAGTTTCGGTTAATGGCGAGTCGTACAATCGTCGGTCGGGATTTAGAACTTCGGCGTATGAAATGACGGCAGAGGTTTTAGTCTCAATTATTGATCACGTCTCCTCTCGAGTGCTTATAGACAATCGTAAGTATACTGCACGCACAACTGTTACTGTGATGCAGGATATGTCGGTAGCAGAGCGTGATGCGTCTGGGCGCTTAGCGGGCGACTTGGCACGGCAAATTGTGGATGACGTAACTAATCTTAAGTGGTAAATTTCAAGGAAAGGAAAGAAGATGAACGAGGTTCATGCAGTAATTGAGTTGAAGATTACTCCTCAGCGGGATTCGGGGTTTGGTAGAATTGCCGAAAAGGTTTCAAAGTTTGAGCAGGTTGAGGCGTGCTTCTTGATGAGTGGTGGTTATGACTTATTGGTTTTTGTCAAAGGCAATAGTTTGCAAGATGTGGCGCAATTTGTTGCGCAAGATCTTTCAACAATTGATGGGGTGCTCTCAACAGCAACACATTTTATGCTCAAAACTTATAAGGCGGGAGGAGTTTTGGGCAAGCTTGATGACTCACGCTTGGAGGTGTCGTAATGGCAGTTGATCTTGCTCAAAAAGCGCAAAACTTTACTAACCGTGGGCGACAGGCGTTAGAGACTGGCAAATATGAGCTTGCGGTGGAGATGCTTTTAGAAGCGGTTCAGGCAGCTCCAGATATTTTAGAGACTCGCAAGCTTTTGCGGGCAGCGCAAATTGCGGCATTTCGCAAAAATGGCAAGGCTGGATTTGGCGCTAAGCTGGGATATATGATGGCGCGTCAGAAAGTGATGGCGTTAGTTAAGAAGGGTGATGGCATAGGTGCGTTAGCAGAGGCTGAAAATCTACTCAAACTTAATCCGCTCGATCCTGACAATATTGAGTGCGCAGTTAAGGCTGCAGAGGCGGCTGGTAAAACAGATATTGCGGCAATCACGATTGAGGCGGCGTATGAATGTTCTAACAATGATGCGTCACTTTTGGAGCGGGTTGCAACTTATTACACGATGGGCAAGCGTTGGGATAAGGCGCGTGATGCATATCGTAAACTTTCCGAAATGAAGGTAGGCGATCAGCGGGTAATGCAATTGCTTAAAAATGCTGAAGCGCAAGCAACGATGAATGCTGGTTGGACTGAAACTGCTGGCAAGAGGGGAGGTTTTCAAAACCTTATTGCTAATAAGGAGCAGGCGGCGAAATTGGATGCAGCCAACAAGGCTGTAGTCGGAGGAAATGATGCAGAGTTGCTTATTAAGGAAAAGTTGGAGCAAATCGCGGCAGAGCCCAAAAACATGAATGCGCGTCGAGCATTGGCGCGTATCTACGTTCAAGGTAAACGCTATTATGAGGCGATTGATGTTCTGCAACAGGCAATTGCAGTTTCGGGTACGATGGATCCTGAGCTTGATCGTATGCTATCGCAGACCAAGATTCAGTATTATGATCAGCAAATTGAACTTTTGCGAGGCGAAGGAAAGGAAGATGATGCGGTCAACTTGGAGGGTGAAAAGAATCAGTTTGTGTTTGACGATCTCGCTGCTCGAGTTGAACGCTACCCCAACGATTTGCATTTGCGCTTTGAACTCGGTAAACAGTATTTTACTTACGGCTACTATGACGATGCGTTAACTCACTTGCAGCTTGCACAAAAGAGTCCTAAAGATCGTTTGTGGGCACTATATTATTTGGCAATGTGCTTCTTGAATCAGGGTCAGAATGATATGGCAATTATGCAACTTGAAACGGCGCGTGATGCGTTGCCAACGATGGATGAACTAAAGAAGAAAGTTGTCTATCAGCTTGGCCTTTGTGCAGAGGCGGCGGGTGATCTTGAAAAGGCCTATCAGTACTACAAAGACGTCTACTCTACAGATGTTGGCTTTGAAGACCTTTCTGAGCGCATGCTTGCTGTTTCTCAAGCAATCAAAAATAAAACTTGATTGGCAGCCCACTGGAGAGTCGAACTCCACTAACAGCCATGAAAAGGCTGTGTCCTAGCCGATAGACGAGTGGGCCAAAGAAACTGTGGCGTAGTATAACAAAATAGATGACAAAGAGTCAAGCATATATAGCATTTAATTTAACGGCTAAAGTTGGTCCTAAGACTTTGGAGAAACTTGTTGCTGATGCGGATGGAGATATAGTTGAAGCATGGGAGAGATATCCAAATAAGGTTTCTCGCACGAGTGGAGAAATTAATTGGGAAGCGGAGATTATGACGGCTGAACGAACTGGGGTGAGGATTGTGACTCCTGCAGACGAGGACTATCCTGAACAATTGCGTGCGGCTCACAGTTATCCATTGGCGTTGTATGTTAAAGGTTCATTGGCATTACTTTCTCATCCGTCAATTGCCATTGTTGGAACGCGCAATTTTACGGAGTATGGAGCTAAAATTGCTGAACGGTTGGCTGAGGATCTTGCCGCACAAGGGTATTCAATAGTCTCGGGATTGGCTACTGGTATTGATGCCTCGGCACACAGGGGAGCGCTTGCGGTCAAAGGCCTTACAGCGGGAATTATTGGTAGCGGACTTGATCGATTCTTCCCTGAGGAGAATCGTGTACTTGCGCGAGATATGATTAAAGCTGGTGGAGCAGTAGTAAGTCAATTTCCGTTTGGTCATCCTGCAAGTCAGCAAACCTTTCCTATTCGGAATCAGATAGTTGCAACGTTGGCAACTGCAGTTGTTGTAGTTGAGGCGCCTTACAAAAGTGGAGCATTAATTACTGCGGAAATTGCGACTGATTTAGGGCGTACAGTGATGGCAGTTCCTGGAAGGATTGATAGTTACACTTCTCAAGGATGCTTGAGTTTGATTCGAGACGGAGCAACATTGATTCGTAATGCGGATGATGTTTTAGAGGCATTAGGAAAGTTTTCGGCAATTCGTTCGCGTGCGGCGGAAAATAAATCTGCTTCAATTGAGCGTCCGCATTATACGACCGAGGAGGCACTTATAATGACGAATGTGGATGATGAAGGTACATTAATGGACGACCTTGTTCATCGGACTAATTTGCCAGTTGAGAAGGTAAATGCGCTTACGATGGCTTTAAGATTAAAAGGATTTGTTACATTTTTGCCTGGCAATCGAATCGGACCTGCAACTCGTCCAGTATGAAGCGGCGAGTGCTATTTTTAACGCCGCCTTTCGTGCAGCCCAATTGCCCGTATCCAGCAACTCCGCATTTGGTAGGATATTTAAAGTCACGTGGAGTGGCAGTGTCTCAACGAGATATTTCCGCTAAAGTCGCTCGTGATATTTTGATTAAATATGGGGATGAGACAACTGAGGAATTGTTGGAGTTTCTATCCGGGCCTGCCCCAGCCGAAAAGAAATTGGCGGCAAGTAAGATTATTGATGAGCTTGCACTACGAATCCGTGATACGATAGATCCTGCCTTTGGGTTTTCGCGTTATGCTGAACGTATTAGTGCGAATGCGGCAGATTTTGGAACGATTGAGCGAGAAGTTAAGCGTCGGGGAGTAATTGATGGTCCGTTGGAAAAGTACTTAAGGCAGGCAATTGAAGAAGCTAAACCAACTGAAATTGGTGTCACATGTCCATTCCCAGGAACGCTAATTGCAGCTTTTAAGATTGCGCGATATGTGCGCAAACACTATCCTAAGATTCACTTAGTTCTTGGGGGTGGGTTTGTTTCAACCGAACTTAGGGAAATGACGGATGTTCGTCCCTATCGTTATTTTGATGAGTTTCAGTTTGATGAGGGGTATAATCAGTGGGCAAAAGGCGACGTACCGTTATTTGTTGAACCTGATTATGAAGGTATAAATTGGGATGATTACTTTGATGTGGTTGAAGACATAAATCCTATGCATCGCATTTGGTCGGTAGGGCGTTGGCGTAAACTCATCATGGCTCGAGGATGCTATTGGCATAAATGTGCATTTTGCGATGTAAAGCTTCCTTATATTAAGTGTTTTAAGATGCCCAAGGCGAAGACAATAGTGGATGCGATGATGCATCTTGGAAGAAGCTTTCATTTTGTAGATGAAGCGATGCCGCCAAAATTAGTTAAAGAAGTTGCGGAGGAAATTATTCGTCGAAAGTTTGATTGCGAGTGGTGGGGAAATATCCGCTTTGATGCTGCTTACACACCTAAACTTGCTCGTTTGATGGCTAAAGCGGGTTGTATTGCAGTAACAGGAGGGTTGGAGTGCGCAAATGATCGCTTATTAAAGTTAATGAATAAAGGTATTACCCTTGCTTCTGCTGAACGTGTTTTACGGGCGTTTAAACGAGCCAAGATCATGGTTCATGCATATTTGATGTATGATTTTCCTACAGAAACTAAGCGGGAAGAACGTGAAGCGAGATGTTATGTTAAGTCGCTTGCAAAGCGAGGACTTGTTCAAAGTGTGTTTTGGCATCGTTTTGCTTTAACCATTCACTCTCCAATTGCTACTATGCCTAACAAATTTGGCATTGTACTTGACCCAATTAATCGCAAACGGCGTTTTGCGCTAAACGAATTAACCTATCATCGCCGGAAAATGGTATAATTCATACAAATGAAGGTATTAGAAAAATTTGAGAGCGCAAATCTGTCGATTTCTTTTGAGGTATTTCCTCCAAAACGAGTAGAGGGTAATTTAGCCGAAGAGCATGCAGCGATGGAGCGAACTCGTGAAGTGGTGCGCGAAATTGCGAGAGGATGTCCGTCTTTTATTTCGGTTACTTGTGGGGCGGCAGGTGGTTCTACTGGGTCAAATACGCGTGGAATTGCTGAATTCATTGAGCATGATTGCAAAGTGACAGCGCTTGCGCATCTTACTTGTGTAAATGCTACTCGTGCGACGATTGCTAACGAGATAGATGCATTTCATCGTGCGGGAATTGAAAACATTCTTTGTTTACGAGGCGATCCGCCATTAGGTAAAACACCAATAAGCAATGATTATCCACATGCGGTTGACTTGGTTAAAGAGCTTAAGAAGCATGAATTTTGTTTAGGAGGGGCATGCTATCCAGAAGGTCATCCAGAGTGTGCTCATCTCGCAGATGATATTTCGTATCTAAAAACTAAAGTGGATGCGGGGTTGGATTTTTTGGTGACGCAAATGTTTTTCGATAACAATATTCTTTATTCGTATTTAGCGAAGATTCGTTCGGCGGGAATAAGTGTGCCAGTGATCGCAGGCGTAATGCCAGTTACCAATGGCGTGCAAATTTCGCGCATTTGTGCGCTTTCGGGAACGCATTTGCCTCCTCGGTTTAAGGCAATTGTAGATCGATTTGGCGATAATTCCAAGGCGATGTTGGATGCGGGAGTGGCGTATGCAACTGAGCAAATTATTGATTTAATGGCCAATGGGGTTAATTTTGTCCATGTTTATACGATGAACAAGCCAGAGGTTGCCTTGCGTATTCTCGGAAATCTTGGGAGCATACTTAAGTGCAAGCGCGGATAGAGGCGCTACGTAAGGCTGCTCCAATTTGCGCACGCTCAACCTATATGCGTGAGGGCAATTGCTACTATCTTTGTGGTACGATTGGTGCGGAATTTGATGTTTGGCAACGTCAAGTTTCGGCAATGAGTGCAGCTGATGCGCTTTTTTCGCAACAAATAGGGCTTGAGGCGGTGGAAAAGGTGATGGATGAGTTGGAGACAAAGATTCGCGCCGAGCTTGGAGCTGGAGAGCGTTTAAAGCCTCGTTTTAGCCCTGGCTATGGGGAAGTGCCACTTGAAAAAAGCCACGAGATTATTGCGAAGCTTGATGCTACGCGTAAAATTGGTGTGTCTTTAACCGATTCGTTACTATTGGTACCCAGTAAAAGTGTAACTGCCATTTGTGAGGTTGTAGGATGTTGACGATATTGGATGGTGGAATTGGTACACTCTTACAAGCTAAGGGTATGAGGGCAGGCGAAACGCCTGAGGACTGGTTGATTTCGCATCCAGAGATTGTTCGCGCAATTCATCGTGAATACGCGCTTGCAGGCGCACAAGTTGTTTATACTAATACTTTCGGCGCTAATCCTCTAAAGTATCATGGTATATTTACATTGCCTGAAATTGTCCGTGCGGGAGTTGAACTTGCAAAAGAAAGTGGAGCGAAAGTTGCTTTAGATGTTGGACCTACGGGTAAGCTTCTAAAACCGATTGGAGATCTTGAGTTTGAAGGGGCGGTAGATGCGTTTTCTGAAACGATTCGTTTGGGAGTAGAGGCTGGTGTGGATTTGATTGCGATTGAAACAATGTCGGATCTTTATGAGCTCAAGGCGGCAATTGTTGCAGCTAAAGAAAACTCAACATTACCAATTTATGCAACTGTCGCACTGCAAGCAGATGGTAAATTATTAACGGGCGGTTCGGTAGCAGCATTTGCGGTATTGATGGAGTCATTGGCAGTTGATGCGTATGGGTTTAATTGTGGGCTTTCGCCTAAGCTTATGCTTCCGTTTGTGAAAGAGTTGAAAAGGCTTTCTACTAAGCCAGTTATCGTTAAGCCCAACGCAGGGATGCCTAAGGCAGTAGGCGGGGAGACCGTTTTTGATATTGGGCCTAAGGAGTTTGCTTTTCATATCAAGTCTTTGATTGAAGCTGGTGCAAGTATTGTCGGTGGATGTTGTGGAACGACGCCTGAACATATTCGGGAGATTTTGGCATGACGGCAGTATCTTCGGGCTCTCAGGCAGTATTTTTTAAATCGGGCGAAGGGCTCATCATAGGTGAGCGCATCAATCCTACTGGCAAGAAGGCGCTTAAAGAAGCTTATCGGAATGGAGATGTGGCGTACATTTTGCGTGAAGCGGTTGCACAGGTAACTGCGGGTGCAAAAATCCTTGATGTCAATTGCGGTGTGCCAGGTTTGGATGAAGTGAAATTGCTGGACTCAACGATTGCAGCGGTGCAAAGCGTTGTTACAGCTCCGATTGAAATTGACACTGCTGACCCTAAGGCGCTCGCGCTTGCGCTTCGGCGAGTTAATGGTAAAGCGTTAGTCAATTCGGTTAATGGTAAACGTGAAGTGATGGATGCGGTTTTCCCATTGGTAAAAAAGTATGGAGGCGTTATCGTTGCTTTATGCTTAGACGAGGATGGGATTCCCGCTACTTGTGAAGGGCGGTTGGAAATTGCTAAGCGTATTCTTACGGAAGGTGCAAAATATGGTTTTGGAGCTAATGATTTTCTCTTTGATGCGCTTACGCTATCAGTAAGTACTGACCACAAGGCAGCACTAATTACGCTGGAAACAGTTGAGCGGCTTACCAAAGAGTTAGAGGTAAATACGGTACTTGGTGTTTCCAATGTTTCGTTTGGGCTGCCTAATCGCGCTAAACTTAATAATACTATGTATGCACTTGCAGTTAAGCGCGGGCTTTCGGCCGCAATTGCTAATCCAAGTGTGATTAAAGCCGAAATTGATCCGATAGCTGAAGATGTGCTTTTAGGGCACGATATTGGATGTGCTAAGTGGATTGCGGCTAATGTCAATAGTGAAGTTAAATCACTGGTGGTCGTTGATGCTACGGTTTCGCTTAAAACTGCGATTGAGCGTGGGCTTAAAGAAGATGCATTGCGTGCGGCTAAGTCGCTTATTGATGCGGATAAAAAGGCGATGGAAATCGTGGATAGTGAAATTGTTCCTGCGTTAGAGAAAATAGGACTTGGCTTTGAGCGGGGAGAGGTTTTTTTGCCGCAATTATTAATGGCAGCTGACGCGGCAGGTGAAGCATTTACGGTAGTTAGAAGTACGCTAAAAATTAGCGGCAATTTAGGTCGTCCAATAGTGCTTGCGACGGTGAAAGGCGATATTCATGATATCGGCAAAAACATTGTGCGGGCACTGTTGGAGAATTACGGCTTTCCAGTAATTGATCTTGGACGTGATGTACCACCGAAGCGAATTTTAGAGGTAGCCAAAGAATCTAATGCGATGATGGTGGGGCTTTCGGCGCTAATGACCACAACTGCAGGAGCGATGGCGGAGACGGTGAAACTCATTAATTTAGAACTACCTAATTGTCCAACTTGTGTGGGCGGGGCGGTAGTGACTGAGGAATATGCCAAAGAAATTGGCGCATCCTTTTACGCCAAGGATGCGATGCGTACGGTAAGAATTGCTGAAGAGCTTAAAACTCGTAGCGCAAAGTAAGTAAAAAGCTTCGACCCGCAGCGGGGTAAACATACCACGGGTCAAAGTATTCGCCATAGTCGCAGTAACGCTTGTCAAATAAATTATCGATAGTTAGCGAAAGTGACCAACCTTTTAGTGCTTCCCAAGTTGGTACGAGTCGTGCATTAAGGTCAAAAATGCCGTAAGCAGGAAGCATCCCGCCTCGACCTTCAAAATCGCTTCCATAACGCTCTTCACCCACGAAGCGATAGCCTCCGCCTACTGCGAGGAAATCGGTTAGCCACACTTCCCCAAAGATACGCAGTTGCTGACGTGGAACGAGTGGAACTAATTCTTCGGATTCAATGAAGGAGTAGAGAATACCTGCAGTACCAACCTGCTTACGCGACCATACTAATGAAGTGTCAAAACCGAATTTACAATTTTTACCAGGGAGATTCGTGTTGGCATAGTTAAAGTAGGCAATTTCATCTTCAAGGATGGTGTAGTGTGCGGTAAAGTTAAAGCTAAGTTCGTTAGCAGGGGTAAAATCAATACCAAGTTCGGTAGTATGCCCATGTTCTGGTGCGAGGGAAAGGTTGGCGTGGCCATAAGCGGAAATCATTTCGTCGGCGAGCGGTGCGTGATAAAATCGCGTCCAACGCGCAAAGAGCTTTAGGTTGTCCAAAGCTCTCCAATTAGCGCCAATTTCGCCAGCCACTTCGCTTTTTACTTTAAGCTCGTGCTTACCACTTGGACGATAACGATTGGTCGTGCGCCACCATTCACCACGTGTGCCAGCGAAAAGGGATAGTTCATCGGTTAGGAAGAATTCTTCTCGTGCAAAGACTGCACCAGTAAAGCGATCAAAGTCATTAGCATTAGTATTTAAGAAATCAAACTTCATATCTCCGCCAACAATAAAGTGCTGGTCAAATTCTCCAATTGCTGATTCATTTTGATAGTCAAGCTTGGTACTAACATTGTTTATGTCGTATTCAATTGTAGTATAGGATTTACTATAACGCTTACGATAAGCGAGGTTGAAATTGAGCGAATTTTCCTCGTCAAATGCTAATTTGGTGGTAGCGCTTACTCCATAGACCAAGTTGTGGGCCTGGGAAGTGGTGTCATCGGCATGTCGTGGATGATTGCGCCAATCTCCATAATCAATGCCATTGGATGCTTTGCCAGTCATAATTCCACCTGGTAGCCCATAACGCGCGTCGGCAAAAAATGCGCTTAGTGTCCAATAAGAGCCATACGAGCCTAAAAATTGTTTTAGACCTGCTTTTAGGGACCAAGTTTCAATTTCTCCATTGTTGCGGTATCCATCTGAACGGCCAAAATCAAAATCCGCAAATGCTAAAATTTTATTTTCTTTATCTCCAGCGCGCGCATTGACCTTGGTGTTGACGGTATTAAAGCTTCCAAATGAGCCCTCAAAGCCAAAATGAGGCGAAAAATCGCTTGGCATGCTGGTAATATTAATGACTCCAGCCGAGGCATCGCTTCCGTGTAGAATGGTTTGTGGACCGTGCAAGATTTCAACCTTTTCAATGGCGGTAAGGGGTACGCGAAGGAGATTTTGTGGTGTCATGTCGGGATTGTTGAGCTCTTCGCCATCTACGACAATCTTGACTCGACTAAAGCCGTTTGCACCATACCCACGCATAGAAACTTGTGCAAGAGCGGGATTGGCATTGGTTTTTCGGAAGGTGAGATTGGCGCGTTTTTCTAAGAGATCAACACTCGATACTGCGCCAGATGACTCAATTTCCGCACGAGAGATGATATCTACGTGTGAGGCAATGTCCGATTTTGCATAATCCAAACGAGATGCTTCGACCTTGATAGTCGGCAAGCTAATCGTAGCAAAGATTATCGCAAGTATTGTCATATTTAAATGTAGTATAACATATTTTAGATTTTGTGATATAATACTATGGTATGAACTATCCAAAATATACTATCTCTCATAAATGTGAAATTCCCGATGAGTGGAAGGCACTGGTAGGTAAGCGTTTTCGTCATTATAAAGGATATGATTATTTGCTTTTGGGCTTTGCTCCACATAGTGAAACTTTGGAGCCGATGGCGGTTTACCAGTTGCTTTATGGGGACTATGGTCTTTGGGTACGTCCAGCAAAGATGTTTTTTGAGGAAATTGAGGTGAATGGTCAACGCGTTAAACGTTTTGCACTTGTTCTTTCTGACGTTATTTGATATAATTATCGCCAATAATTTTAAATAGAAGGAGTAATATACAACTATGTCAATGATGAAGGGTTTTTCGAATGCATTTCGCATTCCAGAACTGAAGAAGAAAATCTTAATTACTTTGGGTCTCGTTTTTGTGTGCCGTTTGGTTTCGCAAATTCCAACTCCAGGCGTGGATTGGCAAGCACTCCAACACGTTATTGCGGACTTTAAGTCGCAAAGTGCGGGCGGTGGAATGCTTGACTGGTTTGATGTATTTACAGGTGGTGCGCTTGGTCAGTGCGCAATTGGATTTTTATCCATTTGGCCTTACATTTCGGCGCAAATCGTCATTCAGCTACTCTCTTCAGTGATTCCGTCTTTGGAGAAGCTTAAAAAGGAGGGCGAGAGTGGCCGTCAAAAGCTCGCAGAAATTACGCGTTATTTGACGATTGTTCTTTGCGTCGTGCAGTCGTGGGGCATTGCCGCAGCGCTCTCAAATCCTGGCTCTATTAGCGCAGCATTTGCAGGGACGGAGATTGTTGCTAACCCTGGCATTGGCTTTCAGTTGATGACGGTTATCGGTATGACTTCAGCATCGCTTTTCGTGATGTGGATCGCTGATCAAATCACTACCTTTGGCGTAGGTAATGGTGCTTCGCTCATCATTATGATTAATATTACTTCGCGTCTTCCGCAAGCGCTTATTAGTGCGTGGGAGCGTTACTTTGGTTTGGGTGGAGTGAGCGCATCAGCGCCGATTGCGGAGCTTCCTATCTTGGTTCTATTTTTTGTGTTGGTTGTGATGTTTACGGTGATGCTTACGCAGGGTGTGCGTAAGGTTGCCATTCACACTACGCGTCGCTCGGTTTCGGGTGGCAATACTTACGGTATGCAGCAGACTTTTATGCCGCTTCGAGTGAACTATACTGGCGTTATGCCCATCATTTTTGCCCAGCCGCTTATCCAGATTCCAAGTGCGCTTTTGGCTCGTTTTACGCGGGGTGCTGAAATTGGTAGCTTTATGGGCAAGGTTAATGACTTTGCGACCAATCTTGGAGATTCGACGAGCACGCTTCACTTGGTGGTTTATGCGCTTTTGATACTCTTTTTTACTTTCTTTTGGGTAGCAACGCAATTTAATGCGATTGATATCTCTGAGAATCTCAAGAAGGATGGCTCATATATTCCTGGCATTCGTCCTGGTCGGGCGACGGCGGAATATCTTGACGATATGATGACTAAGATTACGCTTATCGGTGGCGCTGGGCTTTTGGCAGTTGCACTTATCCCGATGCTCCTTACAGGATGGATGAGTGTGCCGTGGGCGATTGCGTCCTTCTTTGGTGGTACGTCGCTACTTATTATCGTTGGTGTTGCTTTAGATACGCTTCGTATCATGGAGTCTCACTTGCTCGTTCGCAAGTACGATGGCTTCCTCTCGCACGGCAACTTGCGTGGTCGTGGTGGAGTTTGATTTAAGTTACATTAAACAACTAACATAATATCAAAGGAGTTAAAGCAATGGAAAATACTACTCGTAGAGACTTCCTTAAGGGAACTGCGTGGATGGGAGCAGCAGCAGCGATGGCGGGTTGTTGCACTGAAGGATTGAAGCTTTGCGGCACTGGGATGATGAGTGGCTTTGCCGTAGCACCGCTCAAGAAAGTGCGGGTTGGTCACGTTGGTCTTGGTATGCGCGGACCTGGTGCGGTGCATCGTATGGCGGCAATTCCTGGCGTGGAAGTTGCCGCACTTTGTGATCTTTACGAAGAGCGGGTCGAGCGTCAAGCGAAGTGGCTCGCCGATAATGGCAAGCCAGCTGCCAAGAAGTATTTTGGCGAAGAGGGCTATAAGGCGCTTTGCGAAAGCGATATTGATTTAGTGTATATTACAACGCCTTGGGAGTTACATGTGCCAGTTGCGCTTTATGCGATGGAGCATGGCAAGCATGTTGCAATTGAAGTGCCAGCGGCAATGACGCTTGAGGAGTGCTGGGCGTGTGTTGAGACATCGGAGCGTATGGGATGCCACTGTATGCAGCTTGAAAATTGCTGCTATGGTGAGGCGGAAATGATGTGTCTAAACCTCGTTCGTAAGGGTATCTTGGGTGAAGTTCTTCATGCGGAGGGTGCGTATATTCACGACCTTCGCAGTCTCAACTACCTTGACCCAGCCAAGGGTGGCTATCAGGGATATTGGCGGCTTAAATGGAACACACCGCATGTGGGCAACCCATATCCAACGCATGGGCTCGTTCCGGTAATGCAGGCGATGAACATTAACCGTGGTGATCGTCTCGAGTACTTAAACTGCATGCAGTGCAATCCTATTTGCAATGACATTTATGCGAGTGAGACATTTGGCAAGGACAGCTGGCAGGCTAAGCTTCATCCTGCTTGCGGTGACATGTCAACGACGGTGATTCATACAGTAAAGGGCAAAACGATCATGATTCAACATGACGTCAACTCGCCTCGTCCATATTCGCGTCACAATCTCGTTCAGTGCACCAATGGTATCTTTAATGGTATCTCGTTTGCGGATACGGCAGAAGAGTTTATTATGCACGGCAATGGTGCTCATTTCTGCTGGGAGGAGAAGGTGGGCGCAGGTGCGCACTCGTACTTTGATTTCAAGAAGACACAGGAGTTGCGTGAAAAGTACAAGCACCCACTTTGGCGTGCGGCGGGCGAGCTCGCGGTTAAGATGGGTGGACATGGTGGTATGGACTTCTTGATGGATCTTCGTCTTATCTACTGCCTCCAAAACGGACTTCCTTTGGATATGGATGTTTATGATTTGGCGGCAAGTTGCTCGGTTTGCGAGCTTTCGGAGCGTTCGGTCAGAAATCGTGGTAATTCTCAGGATATTCCTGACTTTACGCGAGGTGGATGGCAGACGGCGAAGCCGCTCGGCATTGAGTCGGTTGATATCAAGAAGTTTGGGCTTAAGGATGTCAAGGAAGATAAGTCGGCCTTGAATGTCTAAACTCATTCGGCAGATTTTTGCGTACGGCATTATCGGCGCACTAGCGACCGCGATTAATTTCGCGGTCGCAGTGTTATTAACTGCGTATGTTTGGCCGTGTCTCACGGAGACGGATATTGCGGTAAAGTATTTTGGATTTAATAGTATCGTAGTTGATGATGCGGTAAGGGCATATCGTGCGGTTATGTGCAATCTTGTCGGATTTTTGATGGCCAATGTTATTTGCTGGATATTGAATCGAAAATATGTCTTTACCCCTGGTCGGCATGGATTGGTGGTTGAATACCTACTTTTCTTGTCAGGGAGTGGATTGGCAATTTTAATTGGCAATGCGATTATCTATTTTTTGATTTTACTTACGGGCGCAGAAACGAGCTATGCAATTATTGTCAATGTCTTAGTTTCGGTCGCACTCAATTTTGTAGTTAGAAAGTTTATTGTATTTAAGGAGTAAATAAAATGAAAAAACTCATAGTATGCGGTATGGCACTTGCGACATTTGTCGCGTTTGCAGACAAGGTAGAGCTCAAGTCTGGTTCGTTTTTAACGGGCAAGGCGGGCGTTATTCAAGATGGAGTACTTAAGTTTGACTCAGATGATTTGGGAGCGGTAGATATTAAGGTTGCTAACATTAAAAAGCTTGTTAGCGATAGAACGCATATTGTTCAATACAAGGATAATTCGCGCGAAGAGGTGCCACTTACGATTGTGGATGGGGCGTATGTAGTAAATAATAAGCCCATTGATATTGCGAACGTAAAAGCGACCGACCCGAGCGAGGAGACGTGGCACGGTAGCATTAACGGTGCGTTTACCGCGCAACGGGGTAATAGCTACGAAAATACGGGTTCTTTAGTTGTCAATTTGAATCGTCGTTGGGAGAAAGATCGGCTTAATTTCGATTTTGGCTATCACTTCTCGGAGGCCGGTACTAAGAGTGGCGCGGACAAGAAGAAAACCGAAGATCGCTGGGATGCGATGGTGCAGCACGATCACTTCTGGTCAACTGCTTTTTATAGCTATGAGAACTTACACTTTGAGCGTGACGAAATTCAGGAACTTGATTCGCGTTATCGTGTGGGTTTGGGTTTGGGCTATCAGTGGTTGGATGGCGCAGAGCTTGCTGGTAAGTGGAGTTTTAATCAAGAAGCGGGCGCCAACTGGGTGCGTGAAGAGTATGCCAACGAGTCCAATTCACATGAAGGTGGCTTTGCGGCTATTCGCTATGCGCATCACTTGACCTATTTGCCAAGTCTTGGCAATTCGTTAGAGTTTTTCCATAATCTCGAGTTTTTGCCCAACGCAGAAGACTTTGAAAAGTATCTCGCACAGGCGGATGTCGGGTTTACGACTAAGCTTATTTATGACTTTGACTTACTTGCCAAGGTCGAATGGGATTTTAATTCCAAGCCAGCTCGCGATCGTCGCAAGAGCGATTTAAGATATATCGTGGGACTTGGATATAAGTGGTAAGTATTTGCGCATAGCCATAGTTTATCCCCCGCTTAAAAGCAACAAGGGCGTCCCGCTTTTGTCGCAAAATCGCCAATTTCAGTGGTTCTCGCGTGCGACATATATTTTTCCAGTAGTTCCTGCAAGCGCAGCTACAATCTTAAAGGAAGATGGTTACGAAATCCTCTTTTTAGATGGTATTGCATCCGAGCTTAGTGAAAGCGAGTTTGATCAAAAACTTGAGGCGTTTAAGCCGGACTATGTAGTTATTGAAACTAAGACTCCAGTTGTTAAACGGCATTGGGCTTGGATAGCTAAGCATAACTATAAGGTCATTTTGGTGGGCGATCATGTAACGGCTTTACCTGAAGAGAGCATGGCTAAGGAAGGCGTTTGGGCAATTGTTCCAGGCGGTGATTGGGATGTTGGGCTTAAGCGCTTTTTCGCTGGAGATAGGCATAAAGGGATTTATCCTTTTGCACTGGAAGAGTCGTTAGTGGGTTTGCCGTGGATTGATCGTGAGCTTACACACTTTGAGCTTTATGCGAAAAAGAATGGTAACTTTCGGCGAACGCCCGGTACATACATAATGGCAGGGCGCGATTGCTGGCACGGAAAATGCACGTTTTGTAGCTGGACGACGCTTTATCCTAAGTATCGTGTACGCCAAGTAGAGGATGTAGTAAACGAAATTGAGATGCTCGTTAATACGTACCAGATAAAAGAGATTATGGACGATTCGGGCACATTCCCAGTAGGTGAGTGGCTAAAAGAATTCTGCAAGCTTATGATTGCGCGCGGGCTTAATAAAAAAGTGCGAATTAATTGCAACATGCGATTTGGCAGGCTCGTCAAGGACGATTATGTTTTGATGCGCAAGGCGGGCTTTCGATTGGTTTTGTTTGGAGTGGAGTCGGCAAATCAATTGACCTTGGATCGCTTTAATAAACGACTTACCGTTAAAGATGTAGAAGAGGGCGCTGCTTGGGCGAGCGAGGCGGGGTTGGATGTTCATTTGACTTTTATGTTTGGTCATGCGTGGGAAGGCAAAGCGGAAATTGCCAATACCGTCAAGCTCGCACGAAAGCTGTTGGCTTTGGGCCATGCTTCGACTTTGCAGTGTACACTTACCATTCCCTATCCTGGCACACCCCTATTTAAGGAGTTGGACGAAAAGGGAATGCTCGCAACCAAGGATTGGGATAAGTACGATATGCGCAGTGCAATTACCATCACTCCCAAGGCGAGCGAAGCGGAGATAAAACTGGCGATTCAGCGTGTTTATCGGGGCTTTTTGCAGCCACGTGCGCTCTGGCATAGACTTACAACCACTCGTAATTTACTGGATATCGGATTTTACTATCGAGGAATTTGTTCGCTTTTTGGTCATCTCATTGACTTCAAAGTATGATATAATATATGCCTACTTAAGGAAAGAGTATGGAAGAAAAGATCAAAGCTAAACTTGAAGAATTGCGCGGCGGCTTGCAAGCTGATGGTGGAGACTTGGAGCTGGTGGAGATTTCGGGCAAGGTAGTAAAGCTACGTTTAGTGGGCCATTGTGGAAGTTGCCCATTTGCCATGATGACTTTAAAGCAAGGGATTGAAGTGGCGCTTCATGAGATAGATCCTGAAATCACGGTTGAAAGAGTCGAAGGTTAAATGAGTACGACGAATGTTTCATTGGTAGGCGTAGGCGGGCAGGGAATTATTCTTACTGCGGATTTACTTGCACTTACAGCAGCCAAGGCGGGATATGATGTCAAAAAGTCGGAGATTCACGGGATGGCGCAGCGTGGGGGATCGGTGACGAGTCAAGTTCGTTTTGGCCAAGAAGTTGCCTCGCCCATCATTCAAGAGGGTACGGCGGATGTACTGGTTGCCTTTGACAAGTTGGAGGCCGTGCGCAATCAAGACATATTGAGCAAGGGCGGGACAGCAATTGTGAATGATTTATTTTTGATGCCAGTTACCGTCTCTTCGGGGCAGCAGGCAATGGTCCCAGATTTGGATGGTCGGGTAAAAAGTTCTTTTAAGCGTTTGGTATTAGTGGATGCGATGAAGATTGCTGAGCAGGATGTCGGCAATGCGCGCACTATGAATATGGTTATTGCAGGTGCGCTTTCGACGCTGATGCCGTTTAAAGAACAGGATTGGTTTTCGGCAATGGCGGAGATTCTCTCGGGACCCAAGGCCAAGCTTTTGGAGATTAATCGCAAGGCGTTCATAGCGGGAAGAGAGGCGGCGAAGTAACGATGGCGATGTGGAATCGAGCAGCTGAGACGCTTTCGCGTGATGAATATGCAAATATTCAGCTTGCGGGCTTGAAAAAGTCGCTTGCTCGAGCTTGGACCAATGATTTTTATCGTGAACGGCTTAAAAAGGGTGGCGTGAGCTCGCCAGAGGATGTTAAGTCGTTGGATGATTTGGCGAAGCTACCATTTTTCACGAAAGAAGATTTCCGTCAAGCGTATCCGCTCAAGATGAACTGCGTTGATCGCAAGGACTTGATGGAGTTTCACATGTCATCGGGTTCGACGGGTACGCCCGTAGTGATGGCGTATACGAAAAATGATCTTTTACAGTGGGCGGAGTGCATGGCAAGATGCTACGCGATGGCGGGTTTGGAGAAGGGCGACGCCGTGCAGATTATGCCGACATTTGGGCTTTTTAATGGTGGCTTTGGCTGCTATCATGGTGCGAGAAAAGCGCAGCTATTTACCATTCCTGCTTCAAGTGGCAATACCGAGCGCCAGATTCGGCTTTTGCGCGACTTTAAGGCGAAGGGCTTCGTTTCGGTGGTTTCGTATGTGCCTCGACTGATTGAGGTGTTGGATAAGGGTGAGGAAAAGGATTTACCTGACTTAAAAGTAGGTATTTTTGGGTCGGAAACTTTTTCGGACGAAACGCGTAAGCGGATTGAAAAGCGCCTTGGGATTGAATGCTTTGATATTTACGGAATGACCGAGACTGGCGGAATTGGCACTACAGGTCAGGATTGCAAGGCGCATGCTGGGATTCACGTGTGGGAGGATCAGTATATCACGGAAATTATTGATCCTAAGACGGGCGAGGTAGTGCCAGATGGAGAGTTTGGTGAAGTTGTATTTACCTCGCTTACGCGGGAGGCGATGCCAATTATTAGGTATCGTACACATGATATTACGCGGATTCTTTCGCGCGAGAAATGTGCGTGCACGCGTACATCACTTAGGATTGATCGAATAACTGGACGGACGGACGATATGCTCATTGTCAAGGGCGTTAATTTCTATCCGCGTCAAGTTGAAGAGGCGTTAAAGGAGATTCCAGGAGTCAAGGACGAGTATCAGATTATCCTGGAAGAGAAAGACGGAATCACCGAAGTGACGGTGAATGTGGAGGCGGATGCGAGCGTAACTGGACATACGGTCGCTAAACACCTTCGCGAAAGATTAGGATTTCTTCCCAAAGGTGATGTTTTTCCTGTTGGAGCGCTACCGCGCACAGAAGGCAAGGCAAAACGCGTCATCAAAAGGAAATTAGATTAGGAGACTTAGCTCAGTTGGTTAGAGCAGCTGCTTTACACGCAGCGGGTCGGGGGTTCGAGTCCCTCAGTCTCCACCAAATCTTCCATCCCGAGACCCCCAGCATTTCCCGTAGGTGTCCCCAGGATTTCGGCTCAAGACCCCAAGGATTGTAGCAAAACTCTTAAAAATTAAGAAGTAAAAAATACGCGAGCAAAATAAGCGAACAATTTTTATCACAATGAAGACGTAGAATATGGTAATATACATACTTAAAAGTGTGCCTAACCTCCAAGCAGATAACTATCTTGGTTCGATAAATATCCTCTTGCAGGACGAAGGGCAATTATGATATAATTATCTGAAATCGCTTAAAAGGTGTACAGTTAACAAAGTGGCTGCTTACCACACTTCAGGCATCTTTATGGCGTAGCTTTAAGTAAATTTCTAAACCACAAAAGAGGTAAGCATAATGAGTGCAGAACGCAAAGTGTTTGGCAAGCTTCAGGGTATGACATCCCCAATGCCAGACTTAATTGACATCCAGACCAAGTCGTACAATGACTTCCTTCAAGGCGATATTATTCCTCAGAAGCGCAAGAATCATGGTCTTCAGGCGATCTTCAAGGAGATGTTCCCAATCGTTAGTTTCGATGGGCGCTATAAACTTGACTTTGTCTCGTATGAGCTTGAGAGTGAGAAGAAGAGCTATTTGGCAGCTTTGGCGAATGGCGAGAGCTATACGCGCTCGATGAAGGCGACATTCCGTTTGCAAGACGGTGAAGATGTTCGCGAAGAGGAAGTTTATATGGGTGAGATGCCGATTATGACGCCAGATGGCGCATTCGTCATCAATGGAGCGGAGCGCGTTATTGTCTCGCAACTTCATCGTAGCCCTGGCATTTCGGCGGAGAAGCAAGTTCACGCCAATGGTCAAGCGCTTCTTTCGGTTCGCATTATTCCCGATCGGGGCAATTGGATTGAGATTATGTTTGATACGAACGACGTTATGTGGTGCTTTATGGATCAGCGCCGCCGCCGTCGGAAATTTTATGCAACTACGCTTCTTCGTGCGTTTGGTTATAGCTCGGACGAACAGTTGATGCAGCTGTTTTACGATTTCAAGAAGCTTCCTACCGATCGCAAGTATGCCGATAAGGATTTGCGGCTTTTGGTGATGAAAGCCGACTTGGTCGATGCGAGCTCGCAAGCGGTGATTGCGCGTCGTTATGATCCAGTTACGCCAGCAATGATGGCGCAGATTGCTTCTGCGGGCATCAAGAGCGTGGAAGTGGTGGATGTCTCGGTTGATAACGGCGTACTCATCAAGACTTTGCGTGAAGACGCCAAGTCGGGGATTCATAACGAGGAGGATGCGCTTAAGGAGATTTACAAGCGCATGCGTCCTGGCGATCCGCCAACGGCTACGAACGCCAAGCAGATGATTCACCGTATGTTCTTTGAGCTTGCGCATTATGACCTTGGCTATGTCGGTCGTCACAAGATCAACAAGCGTTTGAATCTTGCAGGCAAGATCGACGAGAACTTGCGTACGCTTCACGAGTCGGGAATCGATGTCATTGAGGCGATTCGTTTACTCCTTAGGATTTATGTGGGCAAGGATATCGTAGATGATATCGACCACCTTGGCAATCGTCGTATTCGTACTACGGGCGAGCTTTTGGAGAATCAGTGTCGCATTGGCCTTGCACGTACTGATCGTTTGGTGCGTGAGCGCATGACGATTCACGATGCTACTTCATCAGGTCCGCTTACGCCTGGACGATTGGTTAACTCCAAGTCGTTTAGCATGGTGGTTGCTGATTTCTTCGCACGTAGCCAACTTTCGCAGTTCATGGATCAGACCAACCCCTTGAGTGCGCTTGCACACAAGCGTCGTCTTTCGGCGCTCGGTCCTGGTGGCCTTAGCCGTGAACGTGCGGGCTTTGAAGTGCGTGACGTTCACCCATCGCACTATGGTCGTATTTGTCCAATTGAAACGCCAGAAGGTCCAAACATTGGTCTTATCTCGAGCTTGGGCATTTATGCAGAAGTAAATCGCTTTGGCTTTATTGAGACGCCATATCGCAAAGTCGTGGGCGGCAAGGTCACCGACGAGATCGAGTATCTCCCAGCTGACGAAGAAGAGCAGTATGTAATTGCGCAGGCGAATGCGCCATTAAAGCCCAATCGTACGTTTGCGGAAGAGCGCGTTACGTGCCGCTTCAAGACAGAGTTCTGTGATAAGCCAGCACGCGATGTCCAGTATATGGATGTTGCGCCAATGCAAGTGATTTCAATTGCAGCGGGTCTTATTCCGTTCCTTGAGCACGATGACGCCAACCGTGCGCTCATGGGCGCGAACATGATGCGTCAGGGTGTACCGCTGATGACGACGGAGCGTCCGTATGTGGGCACGGGTCTTGAAGGCGTTTCAGCCAAGGACTCGCAAGTCATTGTTACCGCCCTTAGTGCAGGTACGGTTGCTTACGTTTCGGCGGACTTCATCATGGTTACCAAGGACGGTAAGCTTCCTACCGGCAAGGCGCAGTTTGTCCATGATCCAGAAAATGGAGTTTGGAGATACGACTTGCAGAAGTATCGTCGTTGCAATTCGGGTACGTGCTACAACCAAAAGCCCATTGTCAAGAAGGGTGACAAGGTTAAATTTGGTGATTGCCTTGCCGATGGTCCTGCGACCGATCAAGGCGAGCTTGCACTCGGCAAGAACTTGCTCGTAGCGTTCATGAGCTGGCGTGGTTATAACTTCGAAGACGCAATTTTGGTGAACGAGAAATTGGTGCGTGAAGACGCAATGACTTCGCTTCACATTATTACCTTTGAGTGCACGGCGCGCGACACCAAGTTGGGGCCAGAAGAAATTACTCGCGATATTCCTAATGTCAGCGAAGATGCGCTTAAAAACTTAGGCCCAGATGGTATTGTTCGAATTGGTGCAGAGGTAAAGCCAGGTGATATTCTTGTAGGCAAGGTGACACCCAAGGGTGAGACGGAGCTGTCGCCAGAAGAGCGGCTTTTGCGTGCCATTTTCGGTGAGAAGGCGGCTGACGTGCGTGATACCTCGCTTACCGTCCCGCCAGGGACGACGGGTGTAGTGATGAACGTTCAAGTTCAAAGCGCCAAGTCAAGCGAAGATGCGCAGGCGAAAAAGTCCCGCAAGGCGAAAAAGGACGCGGAAAAGAAGCAAAAGAGCCAGCTTGCAAAGCTTGAAAAGGAGCTCTTGGTTAAGCTTGCTTCTGAGCTAATGAACGAGAGACTTCCTTGCGATATCACGGATACCGATTCGGGGGATGTGATTATTGCGGCTAACAAGAAGATTAAAAAGTCGCAACTCGCAGTTCTCGCCAAGGCGCATTCTCACTGGGATATGGAGGATTGTCCAGCGAAGGATCGTGTTCAAAATATTATGGAGCCATTCGAAATGGAAGTTGCAGCAATTGAAGATGCAGCCGAAAGCGGCTCGGATGGACTTTTTGGTGACTTCGGTGGTGAAGGTGAAGTGGTTAAGCAAGTGCGCGTCTTCCTCGTCGACAAGAAGAATCTTTCAGTCGGTGACAAGATGGCTGGTCGTCACGGTAACAAGGGTGTCGTCTCTCGTATTTTGCCGAGCTGCGATATGCCGTTCTTGCCGGATGGTCGTCCAGTGGATATCGTGCTTAACCCGCTTGGCGTGCCATCACGTATGAATTTGGGTCAGCTTTTTGAGACCTATTTGGGTCTTGCTTGTCGTTATCTCGGTTTTCATGCGGCAACACCGGTGTTTGACGGTGTGCAAGAGTCGGAAATCGACGAGTTGCTTACCAAGGCGCGCTCGGTTCAAGAAAAGGATGAAGGTGCGCAAAGCTGGATTTGTCCAGAAGGCAAGACCGTGCTTTACGATGGCTTTACTGGCGAGCCCTTTGAACAGAAGGTGGTTGTGGGCGTAATTTACATGCTCAAGCTTCACCACCTTGTTACCGACAAGATTCACGCACGTGCGGTCGGTCCGTACTCGCTCGTTACCCAACAGCCACTTGGCGGCAAGGCGCAACTCGGTGGTCAGCGTATGGGCGAAATGGAAGTGTGGGCGCTCGAAGCGTATGGTGTTGCGTATGCACTTCAGGAGCTACTTACGGTTAAGTCTGATGATGTCCAAGGGCGTACGCGAATTTACGAGTCAATCGTCAAGGGTAGCAACATTCTTGATTCGGGAATGCCAGAATCCTTCTCGGTCCTTATTCACGAATTGCGTGGGCTTTGCCTTGACACTCAACTTTTGGGCGGCGATGTCGAGCCTCGTCGTGGTCGCAAGGGCGAAGTCAGCGCAGCGGCGGCCAAGGAAATGGTCGAGCCGGCGGAAGGCGATGATTTGCTCTCGGGAGCGCTTAACCTCTAATTTTAAAAGGAAATTAAACAATGAATCCTTACAATACTTCTGATATCTTTGGCGGTTCGTTCAACGCTTCGGCGCATTACGACGCAGTTAAGGTCCAGCTCGCTTCCCCAGAAACGATTCGTGGTTGGTCGCATGGTGAAGTTAAAAATCCTGAAACGATCAACTATCGTACCTATCGTCCAGAGAAGGATGGTCTGTTTTGTGAAAAGATCTTTGGCCCGACCAAGGATTGGGAATGTGCTTGCGGTAAGTATAAGCGCATTAAGAACAAGGGTATGATTTGCGATCGTTGCGGCGTTGAAGTTACGCTTTCAAGCGTTCGTCGTCAGCGAATGGGGCATATCGAGCTTGCAGTCCCAGTGAGCCACATTTGGTTCTTTAAGTGCTCGCCTTCACGGATGGGACTGTTGTTGGATAAAACGACTGCAGAGCTTGAGGGCGTGCTTTATTATCAGAACTGGCTTGTAGTTGAACCAGGCGATACGCCACTTAAAGAAGGTCAAATCCTTAACGAGCAAGAGTATATTGATGCTCAAGAGAAGTATCAAGACGGCTTCAAGGCGGAGATGGGTGCTGAAGCGGTGAGAAAGCTTTTGCGCAAGATTGATCTTAAAGCGCTTATGAAGGAGCTCGAGGACGAGATGGAAAACACTCGTTCCAAACAGACGCGTAAGAAAATCGCTAAGCGCATGAAGGTCGTGGAAGGATTCCGCGTTTCGAATTCCAAACCTGAGTGGATGGTCTTGGATGTGCTTCCAGTCATCCCGCCAGAACTTCGTCCGCTTGTTCCGCTTGAAGGTGGACGCTTTGCGACGAGTGATTTAAACGATCTTTATCGTCGAGTCATTAATCGCAACAATCGTTTGCGCAATCTCTTGGCGCTTAAGACTCCAGATGTCATTATTCGCAACGAGAAGCGCATGCTTCAAGAGGCAGTGGATGCGGTCTTTGATAATGGTCGCCATGGTCGTGCAGTCACCGGTCAGGGCAATCGTCCGCTTAAGTCGCTTTCTGAGATTTTGAAAGGAAAGACAGGTCGCTTCCGCCAAAACCTCCTCGGTAAGCGTGTTGACTATTCGGGTCGTTCGGTAATTGTCGTAGGACCTGAACTTAAATTCCCACAGTGCGGGCTTCCAAAAGAAATGGCGCTACGTCTCTTTGAGCCGTTCATTATTCGCGTTCTCAAAGATCGTGGTATTTGCCATACAGTTCGGACGGCGCGCAAGATGATTGAACGTCACGATGAGCAGATTTGGGGTATTCTTGATGAGGTCATCAAGGATAAGACGGTATTTCTTAACCGTGCACCAACCCTGCACCGGCTTTCAATTCAGGCGTTTGAACCAGTACTCGTTGAGGGCAAGGCAATTCGTCTTCATCCAATGGTTTGTACTCCATTTAACGCTGACTTCGATGGCGACCAGATGGCAGTGCATGTCCCACTTTCGATGGAAGCACAGCTTGAGTCTAAGCTCATGATGCTTGCAACAACCTCGATTTTCAGCCCTGCTTCGGGTAAGTCAATTGTAACTCCTACTCAGGATGTTTGCTTGGGACTTTACTTCCTTACGGTTCCTTCGCAACAAGATAAGCTTGCGGGTAAAATTGCAGGAAAAACCGACATGTCAGATGAGCACTTGCCGCTCTTTAATGATGTGTCGGAAGTTGAGTTTGGTCTCGCAGAAGGCGCAATTGATTATCATACGCGCATTCGTTTGCGCAATCCAGATTTCGGAACAACGGGCCGTCCGCATGGTAATACCACCAAGCATACGCTTGAAACTACTGCGGGTCGCGTAATTTTTAATAGTGTTTGGCCGAAGGAGATGGGATTTTGGAATGATAAATGCTCGAAGTCCACGATTGGCAATTTGATTCTTGATTGCCACAAGGTCGCAGGACACGATGTTACAGTGAAGGCGGTTGACGAGCTTAAATCACTTGGCTATCGCTTTGCTACAGTTTCGGGCGCGTCGATGGGTCTTAAGGATATGATTCGTCCAGCGGACAAGGATGTGGAAATCAAGAAGGCGCGTGCGGAAGCCGATAAGGTTCAAGCGCAGTTCCAGCAAGGTATCATTACCGATGGCGAGCGTCACAACAAGATTGTCGATATTTGGTCAACGACGACGGAAAAGGTCGGCGATGAGCTTTATAAGACTATTGACCGCAACATTTCGCCAGAGTGCAAGAACCCGACGGAGCTTAACCCAGTCTATATGTTCGTCGATTCGAAGGCGCGTGGATCTAAACTTCAGATTCGTCAGCTCGCAGGTATGCGTGGACTTATGGCGAATCCCTCTGGCGATATTATTGAACGCCCAATTACCGCTTCGTTCCGTGAGGGGCTTTCGGTGTTGGAATACTTCATTTCTTCGCACGGTGCGCGCAAGGGTCTTGCGGATACGGCGCTTAAGACGGCAGACGCAGGATACCTTACTCGTAAGCTTGTTGATGTCTCGCAAGATGTGATTATTACGCAAGAAGATTGCAATACGGTCAACGGCATTGAAGTAGAGGCAATCATTGAAGGCGACGAAGTCAAGATTACTTTGGGTGATCGTGTACTTGGTCGTACTGCGCTTTATCCAATTCAAGATCCCAAGAGTGGAGAGACAATTGTTCCTGCCAATGAGATCATTGACGAGGAATCAGCTGCGAGAATCAATGCTTGTGGTATTGAAAAAGTTTGGATTCGCTCGGGTCTTACTTGCGATGCCGAGCATGGTATGTGCGCGAAGTGCTATGGTCGTGATCTTTCAACTGGCAAACAAGTTGAAATCGGCACGGCGGTGGGTATTATCGCGGCGCAGTCCATTGGTGAGCCGGGTACTCAGCTTACGATGCGTACGTTCCACATCGGTGGTACGGCGTCGGCGACTGCCAAGGTGCCAGAGATTGTGCTTAAGAACGATGGCGTAGCTAAGTTTGTTGACGTGAGAAAAGTGCGTAACGATGAAGGCAAGGAAGTCGTACTTAATAAGAATGGTACATTGGAAATTTGGACCAAGAGTGGAAACAAGCTGGACACTTACCAATTGCAAATGGGTACAACCTTGCTTGTGGAGGATGGGGCCGATGTTCGTAAAGGGCAGAAGGTCGCAGTTTGGGATCCGCACTCAGTGCCAGTTCTTTCGGAGTCGAAGGGTAAGATTGTGTTTGCTGACTTCGAAGAAGATGTCTCGGTAAAGACCGAAACTGATCGTCAGACTGGCGCCAAGACGTTGGTGGTACTCCCAACTTCTGAATCCAACCTTCATCCACGTATTGAGATTCGTGATGAATCGGGCAAGATGCTTGACTCGCACGACGTCCCGACAGGCGCTATCGTGATGGTGCGTGACGGTATGAAGGCGACTGCGGGTATGTTGCTCGCAAAAACTCCTCGTGAAGCTGCAAAGACTCGTGATATTACTGGTGGTTTGCCACGTGTGGCAGAGCTTTTCGAAGCTCGTCAGCCCAAGGATGCTGCAGAAATCGCAAAGATTGAGGGTGTCATTGACTTTGGCGAGAATGTTCGTGGTAAGCGCTGCATTAAGGTGGTTGATGATGTTACGGGACTTGTAGAGGAACATCTTATTCCTATGGGTAAGCAGATTGTCGTATTCAAGGGCGATCGCGTAAAGAAGGGTCAACAGCTTACAGAAGGACCAGTTATTCCGCAGGAAATCCTTGAGGTTTCGGGTCCGCAGGAACTTGAAAAGTATCTCGTAAATGAGGTTCAGCAAGTCTATCGTCTTCAGGGCGTTGAGATTAATGATAAGCACATTGAAATTATCGTTCGTCAGATGCTCCGCAAGGTTCGTATCACCAATCCTGGTGATACAGACTTCCTTTGGGGTGAACAAGTTACGCGTCAGACGTTCCTTCGAGTCAACGAAGAGATGATGAATGAAGGTCGTCGTCCAGCGGAAGCACAGCCCGCGCTCCTCGGTATCACTAAGGCAGCGTTGGAAACGGATTCCTTTATTTCGGCGGCATCCTTCCAAGATACTACTCGAGTTCTTACTGAGGCGGCAACAATGGGTCGGGTGGATGAACTCAGAGGCTTTAAGGAGAATGTCATTCTCGGCCACCTCATTCCTGGTGGTACAGGATTTCCAATGCATCGCTACATCAAGCTCGTTCCGCTTTGCGAGACCATTTCGGACGACGAGATGGACAAGCTTCGTGAGGATCAGCGTAAGCGTCATGAAGAGCTCTATGGTATTCCATCGTCGGGTATTCCGGGCGAGGATACAGAGGACGACGAGTCGGATCTCGGTGATCCTCAGTTGATCGCGGATAATGGAGATACGTCGGCAGACGGTGATGATTTGTCAGAAGACTGAGCCACTGGTTTGGCCGAGTTTTACCCGCAAAACCGAGCGAGAGGTAGTTAAAATCCTCTGCTCGGGGCGGGTAAATTATTGGACAGGTAGCGAAGGAAAAAAGTTTGAGGTAGCTTTTGCAAAATACCTTGGAGTTAAATCGGCAGTATCCACCACCAATGGAACTGCCGCATTGCGTTTGGCGTTAGAAGCTTTGGGAGTAGGCAGAGGTGACGAAGTAATTGTAACTGCATATTCGTTTAGAGCAAGTGCAACAGCAGCTGCGAATGTCGGCGCAAAAATGGTGTTTGCGGATGTTGGCGAAGATCATCTATTAAATGCTAAGACCATTGAAAAGGTGATTACTCGGCGAACTAAAGCGGTGATTGTTGTACATCTTTATGGTCAGGTTGTAGATTTGGATCCTATTTTGCGACTTGCGAAAAAGCGGAAATTTTTTGTTATTGAGGATTGTGCTCAATCGTTAGGCGCAGAATATCATGGGCGCAAGGTTGGATCATTAGGGGATGCGGGATGTTTTTCGTTTTGCCAATCAAAGCATATTACCACTGGAGGCGAAGGAGGGATGGTGGTAATGAAAAATCAGTTGGCATTAAGGCGTGTACAGTCATTGCGTGACCATGGATGGATTGTGGGAAGTGATCCTAAGGAGTTTGATATCGTAGGATATAACGAGCGGATGACGGAGATTCAAAGTGCGATTGGTCTATGCGAATTGGAACGATTTGAGAAATGGAATTTGTTGCGTCGGCGCAAGTTTGCGGAAGTAATAAAAAAAGGTCTTTTACCATTTGAGGGTAGTCTCATAAAGGCTTTTCCGGTCGATACCGTAAAGCGCAAGGCAAGCTTTTGGTTGATGCCGTTTTTACTCAACGAAAAATGCTTGCGTGTCCCAGTTAGTAAATTTATTGAGACATTGCAATGCCATGGCGCTAACGTTTATAAAATTATGTGGCCGCTTATGGCAAATAAAAAGGTAGCAAAGTCATTGATTGCTAATACGGTTGGGTTTTGGGTGCATCCTTCATACACCCTCAATGACATTCGCCAGACAATTAGAATTTTCCGTGAGGTTGCAAACGACCCACGGTATGTGGTAAAATGAATCATCCTTCAATAAAGAGAGGTGGGTTATCGGACAGTTCACTCGTGTAAATTACAAGATTCGCGTTCCGCAGGTTCGCGTTCTTGATTCCCAAGGACAAATGATTGGCGTCATGGATACTCGTGATGCGCAACGAATGGCGGAAAATCGTGGGTTAGATCTCGTGGAGATAACCCCAACAGCCAATCCCCCAGTCTGTAAAATTATGGACTATGGGAAGTTTAAATACGAGGAATCGCTTCGCGAAAAGCAAGCCCGTAAATCGCAGAAGGTTCAGAAGGTGAAAGAAATAAAGTTTCATCCTGGCACGGACACTAACGATTTTAATTATAAGCTTAAACAAATTCGTGGTTTCTTGGAAGAAGGGTGCAAGGTTAAGCTTACCCTACAGTATCGGGGTCGCGAAAATGCGCATCGCGAATTGGGCGAGGATGTTATTAATCGCGCGCTGGAAGAGTTAAAGGATCAGTGCTTTGTGGAGCAAGCGCCCAAGACATTGGGTCGTATTTTAGGAGCGCTAATTGGACCGCCGCGCAAGAATGCTCCCAAGACATCATCTGCACCTGCTATGGAAAATCCTGGTGCTATTCACATTAAAATTAATTAAAAGTTATGAACGAGAAAACTCCTGATTTTTCAGTTTCTGCGTATCTGTTGCCGAACATTAATCGTGAAGGACTAAAGTTTGGTGCGATTGCTTTAGCATTAGCAATTATAGTTGCGATGATTGCTAGCCGAGTTTGGTGGTTAGGATGGATAGTTTTGCCTATGTTCCTACTTGCGTATGGAGTTTTTCTCTTTTTCCGCGATCCTGAACGTTATCCTCCAAGTGATGCGGGCGCGATTCTTTCGCCCGCAGATGGTAGAGTGTGCTTAATTGAGGAATGTTCAATGCCTGACTCGCTTGCTGATTGCGATGAGACGGTGGGAAGAAAGTTTTGGCGGGTGAGTGTATTTATGAGTGTGTTTAACATTCATGTTAATCGCATGCCTACAGCGGGCACGGTATTGAAGCGTGAGTATATTGCTGCTGGCAAGTTTTTTAATGCTTCGTTGGATAAAGCGTCTAAGGAAAACGAGAGGTGCAATTATCTCATCAAGATGGATAATGGCGGGGTTTATGGGGTGACGCAAATTGCTGGCTTGGTAGCGAGGAGGATTGTTCCACAGGTAACTGAGGCACAGCACTTGGAGAAAGCAGAGCGCTTTGGGCTTATTCGTTTTGGAAGTCGCTTGGATGTGTATCTTCCAGAAGGCGTAAAGCCATGTGTTCGTATTGGTCAGACAATGGTCGCGGGTGAAACGATAATTGGACGAGTTTAAATGAGTAGATTTAGATTTAGAGGAAAACGTCGCAGAGAGCGCGAATTTCGTGCTGATCGCATTCCGGTTAGGGCAATATTCCCCAACTTGGTAACTGCAATGGCTGCTTGTGCAGGCATTACTTCTATTTCGCTTTCCAGCGAAGGACGATTTATGCCGGCATTATGGGCGCTATTAGTCGCAGTAATTTGTGATGGAATGGACGGAAGAATTGCAAGATTGCTTAAAGCAAGCTCAAAGTTGGGTGCGGAATTGGATTCGCTTGCGGATTTTGTAAACTTTGGCGTCGCTCCTGCGATGTTTATGTATTTTTGGTTTACGGGCGGTCCTACGCATATGATTGATGGTGAAAGGGTAAATCCAATTCTTATTCGCGTGGTGCTTGGATGTGCACTTTACTATGCGATGTGTGATTGTTTTCGGCTTGCGAGGTTTAATACAATGCTTGAACAGGAAACTGCTCCCTATTGGAAGCATTTCTTTACTGGAGTGCCAGCGCCTGGTGGGTGCTGGATGGTACTTACTCCGGCAATGGTTGCATTGGCGCTTGACCTTAAATGGAGTCCTTCGCCTTATCTTGGAATATTCATGCTTCTTTTTGTAGGTTCGTTGATGGCTTCGCGAGTACCAACATTATCATTAAAGGCATTGCGTATTTCTAAGCGGTGGATGCCTCTTACCGTAGCAATGCTATTACTAGTAATTGCATTTATGGTATCAAACTTTTGGCTTACACTTGGAGTGATAGGATTGGGGTATATGGTGTCAATTCCTTTGTTTGTGCTACTGTTTCTAAAAGCGCGTAAGCGCACTCTTGACGGGTCGCTTACGAAAGAGTAAAATAATAATAAATAATTTAACTACCTAAGATTGGAGAGACTATGAATATGACTAAAATCATCCGTATGGGATTAATGGCGGTAATGGTTTCGTTTTTTGTTCCAGCTTTTGCCGATGGAACCGATGAGGAAGAAGAACCGACCGAAGGCGCGATTGGTTGGACGATTGCTGCAGTTTCGCTTGCTAGCCCGGTTCAGATTCCGTGGGGCGTAGCGAAGTGGGATGTCTTTGGTGTTGATTTAGGTTTGTTTTACAATGATGCGCCAAAGATGTATGGTCTTCAGTTAGGAATGGCCAATACAGTTCGTGAAGAGTTGCGTGGCGCTAGCGGATCGTTCGTATTTAACTACACTTATAAAGATGTTTATGGTTTTCGTGGGACTTTTGGCGGTAATATTAGTAATGGTACGGTGTATGGCGTGGATTTCGGAGGTTTTGGTTATAATCGTGCTATTTATGGCGCAGAGTTAGCTTTTGTTGCTACGGTTCAGCAAAATCTTTATGGTGCAGCAGCTTCGTTAATTGGTAACGTTACTGAAAACGAGTGCTATGGTATTACGGTCGGAGGATCAAACCTTGCGCAGAGCGTTTATGGTGCACAGGTCGCGCTTGCGCTTAATATGACCGACAAACTTAATGGCTGCCAAATTGGGCTTATTAACTTTGCGCGTGAATGCCCATGGGGTTTTCAGATAGGCTTAATCAATATCATTCTTGACAATCAAATTAAGGTGCTTCCGATTGTCAACGGATATTTCTAATGGTAAAAGGTAATCCATTTCTTAAAAAGGCAACTGGAGTAGGAAAAACTCCCGTTGCTGCTGACAAGAAAAAGCATGGGCTTGGGCGAAGTGTAAACTTCGGTGGTGGAGTTGGCGGACTTTTGGGGGTGTCTCCTGTAGTTGCAGTTACAGGATCGCAAGCGGTAGAGCTTCCAATAATGGATATTGAACGCTCACCTTATCAGCCACGTAGAGATTTTAAAGAGTCTGAGCTCACGGAGCTTGCTGAGTCACTTAAAAACACTGGATTGGTTCAGCCACCTACGGTGCGCAAAAATTCTAATGGCAAGTATGAGCTTATTTCAGGCGAGCGTCGTTTGCGAGCGGCGCAGCTTGCTGGATGGAAGAAGATTAAGGTTACCTTGGTAGAGGCGGATGATTTGACGGCGGCGGCAATGACGACGACGGAGAATATTCAACGCGAAGATTTAAATCCAATTGAAGAGGCGATTTCTTATAAGACATTGCAAGATACTTTTAACCTTACGCAGCAGCAAGTAGCTGAGCGTGTGGGTAAGGGTCGGGCAACAGTTGCCAACTCTACGCGTTTGTTGGAACTCCCAGATGAAGTTAAGGCGTTGGTGTCGCAGTCGCTACTTTCGGTTGGTCACGCCAAGGTTTTGCTTACGATTGACGGAGAAAAAGATCGGATTTTGTTGGCGCGTGATTGTGTGAATGATCAGCTTACGGTTCGTGCATTGGAGCGCAAGGTTGCAAAATTACATGAGCCAGTTGCAGAGGTGCGTCGTGGCACTCCCGACTTGCCAGATGGTTATATCAAGAATCTTGCTGATAAAATGAAAAAGCAACTTGGTTGTGCGGTGAGGGTGACGAGTGGCGTTACTCATGCCAATGGCAAGCATACCAAGGGGATGGTTGAGATTGATTTTCTTGACAACGATGACCTTGATCGCATTATTGCGATGATGGGCGTCAAACTCGACTAAAGAGTATATGTTGCCGCTGCTTATTGCTGCGACATTATTGTTCTCCAATGAGGACGCTGAGGCATCTTGGCGTTTTGCAGAAGAGTTAGTAGAAAAATATACCCCTCGCGATTCGGGAACTATTCGAACTGCGCAAGCAGCGGACTTTATTTTGAGAGCAGCAAAAGCTAATGGTGCGTCAGTTAGAGTACAAAGTTTTAAAGCGCCAACACCGTCAGGGATTAAAGTATTTAAGAACGTTTGCGCAGAGTTCAATTATCATCCAGAAGATGAGTGGACGGTGCTTGTTTCGCATTATGACACCAAAATTGGTACAAATTGCCCAGGCGCAAACGATGGTGCGTCAACCACTGCTTTATTGGTGGTTTTAGCAAATAAGTTATCAGTCATAAATCCTGAGCGTGGCAATGTGATGATAATTTGGACGGACGGAGAGGAGTGTGTTAATTATTATGCGGACAACGATGGACTTCATGGGTCAACTTATGCAGCTAAAAAGTTAGCTGAATCTGGGCGAAAAATTGGTAGAGTAATTTGTCTTGATATGTTGGGAGATAAATTCCTACAAGTTTCCATTCCCGCTAATTCGTCTAAAGCGCTTGCTCGATTAGTGATTGCGGCATCCAAAGCAATAGACGAGCCAGGATTGGTTAAACTTTCAACTGAAATTGTCAAGGACGATCATGTGCCTTTTATGAATATGGGTATGGAAGTGATTGACTTAATTGATTTTGAGTATGGCAAAAATAATTGCTATTGGCACACATCGGAAGATACGATGGACAAACTTTCTAAATTGTCGCTCTTAAAATCGGGGCGACTTATCTGTGAAACCCTCAATCAATTACTGAAAAGATGAAAAAACTTAACATGGTAATCGCTCAATCGGGCGGACCTTCAATGGTAATTAACGAGTCATTAGTTGGTGCGGTTATGGAAGCACGTAAAAGTCCGCGAATTGGTCAAATCCTTGGCGCACGTCACGGGATTTTAGGCATTTTGGGTGATGACTATTTAAATCTGCGTAAGGTGCCAGCAAAGAAGCTTGCAGCGATTGCCGAAACTCCATCTTCAGCGCTTGGAAGTTGTCGGCGTAAGCCAGATGCTGAGGACTGTCGAAAGATTTTTGAGGCATTTCAGAGAAAAAATGTGGGGTACTTTTTCTACATTGGTGGTAATGATTCTGCGGATGCGGCTCGAATTGTGGCTGAAGAAGCAGAAAAGGCCAATTACCCGCTTGTAGTTTATCATATTCCCAAGACGATTGATAATGACCTTAGGTCTTGCGATCATACGCCAGGGTTTGCTTCGGCGGCGCGGTTTGTGGCTTCGGCAATCAAAGGCGACGATCTTGATAACCGTGCGCTTGGAGGAGTTAAGATTGATATTATTATGGGGCGTGATGCGGGGTTTTTGACTGCTGCTGCTGCGCTTGCACGTACTGCTCCCGATGATGGTCCACATCTCATTTATTTACCGGAAGTGTCGTTTTCGGTGAAAAAGTTTGAGACGGATGTTCTTAAGGTTCTTAAAAGGATTGGCCGCTGCGTGGTTGCGGTCTCAGAAGGAATCCGTGGCAAAGACGGGGTTGCAATTGGCGCAAAGTTCGCAGGCGGAGAGAAGGATTCACATGGCAATGTGCAAATGTCGGGTACGGGCGCATTAGGGGATCATCTTGCGCGGATACTGAAATCGACGGGCAAAGTGAAGCGTGTTCGAGCGGACACTTTCGGTTATTTGCAACGCTCATTCCCAGGAGTTGCCAGCAAGGTGGATCAGGCGGAAGCATTCGCAGCTGGTCAAGCGGCGGTAAAGTCCGCTCTTGCGGGTAAACTTACGAAAGGTACAATTGCGATATTAAGAGCGCCAAAAAAGCAATACCAAGCCCGTTTTGAGGCGCTTCCCATTCAAAATGCGGCTAAATATACGCGATCAATGCCTAAAGAATACATTGCCAAGAGTGGTAATGACGTAACCGCAAAGTTTTTGTCTTATGCAAAGCCGCTCGTGGGCGAGTTGCCACACTGTGAAATATTCTAAGAAAATGGGGATTATCCTCGTTTGACTTATAGGCGATTTTGCGGTATACTTATACACATAAACTACTTAAATAGGAATCCCTAAAATATGGAAAACAAAGATTCTCGTGGTGGAAATGTCATTGCAATCGCGACGATGTTCGCACTTTATGCTCTCGTAGGTTTTGTTACTTACTTGGCTGCGCCTGCGGGCAAAATATGGGAAAGTGCGCCGGGCATCACCGGTACCCTCGGCATGATGGGTAACATGATGAATTTTGCGGCTTATCTTTTTATGGGATATCCCTTGGGGATGATTCTCCAAAAGTTCGGCTACAAGACAACGGCTTTATTGGCAACTGGCTCTGGAGCGTTGGGCATCATCGTCCAGCTTGTTTCGGGATATGTTGATTTAGGGACAGTTGGAGGAGTGCCGGGCGCGTGGATTATCTATCTCGCAGGTGCGTTTATCTCGGGCGCTTCGAACTGCCTTTTAAATGGTGTTATTTGTCCAATGCTCAATCAAATCGTGGGTGGCGGCAATAAAGGCAACCAGCTTAATCTTGCGGGCGGGGCTTTTCAGGGTATCTTCCAAGGCGCAGCTCCGATTGTGCTTGGCTCAATTGTAGGAGAAGTGACGGCCAATACAAAATTCAGCGAAGTTACGGGTGTGCTTTCCGCAGCTGCGATTACCTTTATTGTGGCAACAGTAATTATTGCGTTTATTCCGCTTAAGAATCCAGTTACTCGTTCGAAGGATGTCGTTTATGAGCGTAGCGCTTTGGCGTTTCGGCACTGTCTTTTAGGTGTTATTGGTATTTTCCTTTATATGGGCGTTGAAGCGGGGATTCCGGCGGCGCTTCTCCAAGTAAAGGGGATGCTTACTTGCTCGGGTGATATTGCGGCTAAACTTGCCGGCACTCTTGCAGGAGCGGTATTTATCACGATGCTTTGCGGTCGACTTCTTGGCGCAATTTTTGGTGGCAAGATTTCTCCCAGGGCGATGCTTTTGGGTACCGCAGGACTTGGCTTTGTCCTTGTGGTTGCAGGAGTTGCATTAATTGCGTCGGGTATTACCGTTCCCCTTACAATTGCAGGAGAGTCGGTTGCAGTTCCAGTTGGCGCATTTTGCTTTGTCGCTATCGGTTTTTGCACTTCGGTTATGTGGAGCGTTATTTTTAATTTGTCGACCGAAGGAGTGGGCAAATATGCTGAGCAGGCATCGGGATTTTTTATGACGATGGTTGTGGGCGGCGGTATTATTCCGCTTGTTCAAAGCTACATTTGCGACAAGGTTAACTTCACAGTTTCGTTTGTGGTGCCTGCGCTTTGCTTGGCGTACCTTTTTGCGTATGCGGCATTCTTTACTAAGAATGTTAACACCGATATCAAGATTGACTAATTGTCGTTTAAAATCAAGGAGAAATACTATGCAAAACAAAGAAGTTTACGACGAGCTCATTGGCAAATTTGAAAAGGTCTATGGCGTAAAGCCGACGATTGTTTCCTATGCGCCAGGACGTATCGAGGTGCTTGGCAATCATACCGACTATAACGAGGGCTATGTCTTTTCGGCGGCAATTGACAAGGGAACATTCTTTGCAGTGGCACCAACAGCTGACGATACTTGTGAGCTCACAGCTGGTGACTTTATGGAGACGGCAAAGTTCACGACCAAGAATGTTGAGCCTGCCAAGGAAATGACTTGGCAAAACTATGTGACTGGCACTTTTAATTGGCTCTTTGACGGCAAGCCGAGTGCAGCTCCTCATGGTTGGAAGGGGATGTTTTTGGGCAATATTCCTCTTGGGGCTGGTCTATCCTCGTCGGCGGCATTGGAAATGTGCACGGGTTTGGCGCTGGCTAAACTTTACAACAAGACGATTGACAAGACTACGATGGCCAAGATTGGGCAAAAGGCCGAACACACATTTGCGGGCTGTCCTTGTGGACTTTTGGATCAGGCCTCATCAATGTATGGTGAGGCGGGCGCACTTGTAAAGAGCGATTTTAGAACTAACAAGTTCGAGACGGTTTCAATGGGGCCGACGGTCGCATTTATGATGGTTAAGTCCAATGCCAAGCATGCATTGGTCGATGGAGCTTATGCATCGCGTCGTCAGGCTTGCGAGGATGCGGCCAAGTATTTTGCAGGTGTGCTACGCAAACAAGTTACGCATCTTCGCGATGTGACCATGGCGGAGTGGGTGCTGTATCGTGGAGGCCTATCGGAGACGACGGCGAAGCGTGCGGTTCATCCAATCGGCGAGGACGAGCGCGTACTTCAAGGTGCGGAGTTGCTCTCCAAGGGCGACCTTAAGGCGTTTGGCGCATTGATGTATGATTCGCACGAATCAAGTCGCAATTGGTTTGAAAATTCTTGCGAGGAGTTAGATGCGATTGTGGATATTGCCAAGGCAATTCCAGAGGTTTATGGTGCACGGCTTTCGGGTGGTGGATTTGGCGGTAGCTGTTGCTTGCTCGTAGATCCATCTGCGGCGGATAAGATTTCCAATATTATTACTCGTGAATACAAAGCCAAGTTTGGTGACGAGCCGACTTGTAGTTTAATTAAGCCTTCAGAGGGAGCACATCTCGTATGACTACTAAAATAACTGCGCTGCTTTTAGCGGCATTATCTATCGGCACACTTATTGCGGAGGAAGATCTTCCAGCTGACATCAAGGATGCAGCGCCTATGGAGGCCAAAGAAGAACTCTTTTCGACCTTGCCTTTCTGTCGCAAGCTCGTTGGCGATGGTTTGGTTATGAAGCCAAATGCTGCAACTTGGGAAGCGATTGAAGAGGGTAAGTTCTATCCTCTTGGCAGTCAATATCGTGCTGGGGTAAATTCATCTCTCATAATTGACTTTGGTCGCAACTCTACAGCTACGATTGAGAACGGCGCTACTTTTGGTACAAGGGCGCAGCCGCTTGGAGTTAAGTCACGCACCATTGTTTTGCTTGGAGGGGGGCTTAAGCTTAAACTTCCTGATAATCTGCAAAATGGGATGTTCTTTGTGGCTTCCACTGGTTTTACTGCCAAGGATTTGGCTGGTGAGTCGTTTTATGAATACACTGACGTGGGTGATGGTTTTGAAGCTAAGGTACGTTGTGTTACTGGAACTATGGCGATTGAAGGACGTCACTTTGCGATTGGTCCTATGCGGGTTGCCGACGAGTTCAAGCTTCGTGCAAGCGCTGACAATTTGGAAACAATTCTCTATGGCGTAAGCGGTGATTATCCGATGACGATTGATCGCGGGATTGTGACGCGTGAAGATATGGATGATGTTGGTAAACCCGTCTTTACTTCCGAGCCTGCCAAATTGGATTGGCGCTTGTCTGCCAAGTCGCGCGTTCAAATCAATCGCGCAGTCTTGTCGATTGGGGAGCGCATGGGCGTGGTAGTAATGACTTTTGATGCTGCGGGGACAATCAAGAATCACTTCTCCTTCGCTGAGGGGCGTGCGGAAGTAAATAGTGGTGAGCTTATCGTTGCGAGCAAAGAGGATCGTGAAGCTTTAGCAAAACAGGCTGCGGCAGCTGCAGAGGAAACGACAACTGCGGTTGATGTTGATGATGATGAACCTTCGGCAAATGAAACGTCGTTAGATGAAACAAGTGAAGAAACAGAGGAAGAAGAGTGAACGTATGGTAATTCTACAATTCAATAAACTTATTCGTAACAAGTGGGTGTGGGGTGCGTTTGCAATTGCGATTTCGGCGTTTTTTGCGTTTGATTTTCTTTTGGATGATTTGAATGCGCCCACGGAAGCGAAAGTGAGTTCTGGTGCGGGCAAACTCGCAGGCGAAGAGATTGATGCGGCGAACTTTACGGCTATTGCCGAGGAGCTTCGCGGTGTTGGTCGTCAAAGTGACTGGAAAACTCCACAGAACGAGATTAACGAGCGCGCATGGCGTAATTATGCCGCATTGGTTGTCGCGGATAAGGATGGCATTGTTGCTACCGATGCCGAAATTCGTCGCTTTATTCGCAATGATCCGTCGTTTAAGGTTTCAGGAGTGTTTAATTTCCCGCTTTATGAGCGAATTCTGCGTGAGAACTCGCTGACGCCAGAACGTTACGAGGCGATGGTTAAACGGCGGCTCACGCTTACACGGATTGCTGAGAACGTGCTTGGGAGCGCTACTTGGACTTCGCCAATGGAGCTTGAGCAGGCGATTGCGGATATGACCGATACTTTTACGGTCAAAGTAGCGCGTTTTGCCCAGTCCAAGGATGATGCGGATGATGTTTCGGTCGATGATGATGAACTCAAAAAGTGGTATGACGACAATGTCAAGTCGCTTGCGCTTCCAGAGCGGGTTAGGATTCGCTATATCAAGTTTGATGCGACCAAAGACGATGTCTTGGCTAAGATGACAGTGAGTGAAGATGAGATGCACGATCGTTATGATGCGACGATTGACAAGTACACCTCTACCGACACTAATGGGGTTGAGACAGTGAAGGCATTTGAAGAGGTTAAGGGCGAGATTGAAAAGGATCTTCGTCAGATTGCGGCGGTAAATTTCTTTGAGACCAATTTGAGCTATCGAGCTTATGCGGTTAAATCCGCCAATGGTGTATCTCGGCTTGATGAGATCGCGAAAGAGGATGGTCTTAAAGTTGAGACGAGCGATTGGTTTACGATTGACAATAGCGCTTATCAAGAGGGCTTTATGAAGTATTCATTCCAGATTTGTCCAGGCGCGCGAGATTTAAATGGTGTAATTGCGGAGCTGGATAGTGAAAGTGAAGATTTGCGTTATGGAATCGCGAGCTCTGATCGTGCGGTATGGCTCATTGAGAAGCTCTCAACCAATCCAGCGCATACGCCTGACTTTACGGAGGCCAAAGAACCCATTCGTCCTCGTGCGCTTCGTGCGGCCAAGGCGGACGCATTTAAGCGTTCGGTTGAAGCGATTATTGCCAAGGGCAAGGACGCGGTGCTTGCCGAAGGTGAAGTTTCAACCAATCTCGTCTTTTCGGTTTCCAATTTGAAGGAAAACAATTTCCCCGATCAGATGGCAATTGCACGTGCTGCTTCGTCGCTTAAGGCGGGCGAGGTGTCGGATTTTACGCTTACTGGTACTGGCAAGGCGCTGGTTGTCGTTTGCGAGGATCGTAAAGAGGGCGATGCGGCCAAGGCGATGATTCTTAAGTCGCAAGTTCAGCGTGATGTTGCTTCGCTTGCGGCGCAAGAGCTTCCGGAATCGTGGCTTAAGTGGAACTTGGAGCGCATGGGCTTTGAGCCAGGCGAAATTTCATCAGTTGAGCCAATTGAAACTGAAGAGTGATGACGCTTAAGTTCAAAAGGATTCATCCCGACGCGGTTTTGCCTGCGTATGCTCACAAAAGTGATGCGGGGATGGATTTGCGCTCGGTGGATGAGCTTACAATTCCAGCGGGCGGTAGGGCGTTAGTGCATACGGGGCTGGTGATGATGCTTCCGCCTATGTACGAAGCGCAAGTGCGTCCGCGCTCGGGTTTGGCGCTTAAAAGCGGAATTACGGTTCTTAATACGCCTGGGACCATAGACTCGGGGTATCGAGGCGAGGTTGGGGTTATTTTAGCTAACTTCTCTCAAGTTGATTTCAAGGTTGCCAAAGGCGACAAGATTGCCCAATTGGTAATTGCGCCAGTCACTCAACCTATGGTCGAGGAGACGGAGGTTATTGACGAGACCGATCGTGGTGCAGGTGGATTTGGGTCAACGGGCGTTTAAATAATGGCGCTTAGGGTTTACAAGTACGGAGAAAAAGTGCTCCGCGAAAAAGCTCACACAATCGGTGCGGTAGACGATAAATTGCGTATTCTTGCATGTGAGATGTTGGATGTCATGCACAAAGCGGGTGGGGTAGGGCTTGCCGCGCAGCAGATAGGACATTTGGAGCGCATGTGCGTAATTGACATTCCTGAGGGGTGTGAGGACGAGGCGGATGCGCTTTTCAATGCGCCAATCGCTATGCCGCTTAAGCTGTTTAATCCTGTAATTGTAGCGCAAGAAGGCACTCAATGCGATAAGGAAGGATGTCTTAGTTTTCCCAATATCGGAGGGTCACTTACACGGGCTAAAGAAGTCGTTTGTCAATATTTAGACGAGGATAATCGTCCGCAGATGATCACTGCTCGTGGATATCTTGCGCGAGCGATTCAGCATGAAGTAGATCACTTGGATGGGATTTTGTATATTGACCGCATGAGCGCGGTGGAGCGCCTTACTTATGCTACCAAGCTCAAAAAGCTCGCCAAGGCGAACGGCGGCACTCGTTAATATTTGTCTAAGCGCGCTTGGATTTTCGCTAATGGCGACATGCGTGCGATTGGCGGATGTAGTTGGCGAGGCTTTGCCTGCAATTGAAAAAGCATTTTTTCGCAATTTAGTGGCAATTGCGATTGCATTACCGCTTTTCCTTAAAGCATTGAGACAAGGTGAAGTTCGTCTTAGGATGGTTGGGCTTGCTGCGTGGCGTGATATTGCACTAAGGTCAATCTTGGGGACATTGGGAATATTCACTAATTTTTATGCCTTATCAAAGATTCCAATTGGAGATGCGATGGCACTCAACAAGACCGCACCATTCTTTACTTTGGTGCTAAGCTATGTTATGCTCAATGAGCGAATGACGAAAAAGCAACTTTTGTGTACTTTGGGTGCGTTTGGAGGTGCTTTGCTCGTTATTAAGCCAGGATTCTCGGGCGGGCTATCAGTGGATGCGTTTATTGGGTTATTTAGTGGTTTTTGTGCGGGAGCGGCGTATGCGATTTTGCATCGACTTGGGAAGAATAAAGTAAATGGCGCATTTATTATTTTTGTATTTTCGTGCTTTTCGTGTTTAGTGTCAGTGCCGTTTATGGTTTTTGATTTTCACCCGATGAACGTCAAACAATTGTTAGTTCTTTTTGGCGCGGGCGCAGGCGCAGCGATTGGGCAATTTGGAATTACGCTTGCCTATCGATTTGCCGAACCACGTCAAATAGCAGTATATGACTATTCAGGGATAATCTTCACATCGCTTTTTGGTCTTTTCGTTTTTGCGCAAGTACCAGATATTTATAGTATCGTTGGCTTTACGATTATTATTACTATGGCATTAGCTATTTTTCGTGCAAAACAATAGTGCTAAGGCGAATATTTTGCTATAATAATTGGCATAATGATAATTAATACTTGTATTGTTCTTGCGGTAGTTTCGCTTACTGCTCCACAATTGCCAGACGCAAAAGTGGTGCTTGGCAATGGTAAGGAAATATCCGTTCCTTATGTTCGCGCAAAACCTTTAGCGCTAAAGGGCGATCCTTCTGCGGCCAAGTATTCGGAGAGATCGAATCGTAGTGGCTTTGAATGTGCGCCAATCAGTCAAAACGGTCTGGAAATCGTTCGGCGAGTCATAAATGGTGTAGGTGGATATGTGCGCAGTGAGTTTGAGGTGAAAAATGTTTCGAACTCTCCCATAATGATTAATCGCTTTGAATTTCTCAAAGATTGGTCGCCTGACGGCAAGGCGAATGGAAAGATAAGTGGTAATACGGATGGTAGTGTTGCGGTGTTTCCCGATTATTTCGTGGGCGTGGAGCATCCAATGGCGCAAGTTCAAGTGAATGGAGGGAAGGTGACTGCGACATTGCCTCGTGAGTTTGAGATTCAGCCCAATGAAACGTGGATAGTTTCGTATGTTGTAGGGAAATATATTCCTGGTCAGTTGCGGCGCAATTTCCAAACCTATCTTAATCGAGAGCGTGCCCATCCTTATCGCGTACTTCCGCACTACAATTCGTGGTACGACATCAATATTGGGCGCAATGATGCACCATGGCAAAAGCGTATGAACGAGGCCGAGGCGTTGGGGGTGATGCAACATTTCCGTAAAGAGCTTTCGGAAAAGCGTGGAGTCTTTATTGACTCGTATTTGTGGGACGATGGATGGGATAATTGGGACTCACTATGGGATTTTCATCCAGGATTTCCCAATGGCTTTCGCAAGCTTGCCGATGAAGCCCACAAGAACAAAGGCGCGTCAATTGGTGCGTGGTTGAGTCCTTGCGGAGGATATGGCGGGAGCAATGCGGCGCGAGTGAGGTACGCAAAGTCCAAAGGCATTATTGGACAGAATGATGGCTTACTTAGAATGAGTTCGCCTGCTTATTATAAGGCGTTTCGTGATCAAGTAGTTATGATGATTAACGAGTACGATATGAACTTGTTTAAGTTTGATCGTATGGGTGTTGGTCATGATTGTGATGGTGCACCGGCAAGTTATGCGCCAGACATGGAGGCGATAGTGCGGCTCATTGGGGAAATGCGTGCGGCTAAGCAAGATGTATTTGTTAATTGCACGGTTGGGACTTGGGCGTCGCCTTTTTGGGTGATGTTTGCCGATTCAATTTGGCGTGGAGATCAAGATTTTGGTCGTAAAGGTCCAGGCAGAGCGCGTCAGCAGTGGGTAACATATCGTGACAACCAGATATACGACCGCTTTGTAGCCAAAGCGCCATTATTTCCGCTTAATTCACTGATGAATCATGGTATCATTGTAACGCGCCATGGTCCGCCAAGTTGCGAGGATGTTTCCAAGAGTGAGACCTCGACGCAGGATTTTGCGGATGAAGTTTGGATGTCAATGGCGTGTGGTACAGATTTGCAAGAGTATTACATTTCGCCTGATTTGATGGACGAGAAGTGGTGGGACATCTTGGCGGAAGCGATAAAGTGGCTTAAGGCGAATGCGGGAACGTTGCGTGATGTGCATTGGGTAGGAGGAGATCCAGTAAGTGATAGTGGAAATGCAATTTATGGTTATGCGTCATTAAGCAAGAAAAGTGCGATTGTAGCGTTGCGTAATCCGTCGGAAAAAGCACAAAGCATTCGCTTGACCCATAGTGAGATCTTTGAATTGCCAGAGAAGTGGACGATAAAGGGAAAAAGCGCCAAGACGATATATTCGCATGATGCAAAGTTCGTAGCCAATAATGACGAATTAGCGGTGGAGTTTCAGCCGTTCGGAATGGTATTATTGCAGTTTCAGGTAAAAACGAGCAGTAAAAAGTAATGCACCGCTATTCGCGCTATTCGGGGACAGCCCGACACCCCTACGGACTTTCGGCTTACCCCCTGCTGACTTTTGGTTTATAAGGATGTTGGCGAAAAGGAGGGTGTCTCCCCGCGTGCGTTCTATATATACGATACCAAAGCTGCCCGTACTCTTCATCTAAGCCGAGTATCGCCCAATCCCAACCGACTTTGACATCCGCCCCAAGTGGGGCGTCAACGTATATAAAAGCGCATTATCCTGTTCGTTAATGTGACACATTCTATTATCTAACCTGACAAATGTAGCCGACATAGCTATGTCGACTCAATCGCCATAGCTATACCGACAGTCCACTCATAGCTATACCACATCATTCGACATAGCTGTGTCGTTTAGTTGCCATAGCTATGTCGATACCATCGCCATAGCTATGCCGACACCATCGCCATAACTATGGCGAACACAAAACCCAGGTTGACTTATGCCAATACCCGCCTTTAAGTATTCAGAGCGTCACCTTTTGCCATCAAAGAACGCGCCTTTGGTCGCCATCTTGGGCAAGTTGAACCGATAGCTCGGTGACCTTAGTCGTCTCGCTCCACCAGGTTATCTATCGTTTCGGCCCTTCCCGTTGGCTTACATCAGCGTTCTGGAAGGAGTAAGCAAAAGTCAGTAGGGGGCCTCGGGCTGAAAGATTTGGTGGGACCGGGGAGAATCGAACTCCCAACCTCAAGTTTAGGAAACTCGCGCTCTGTCCAGTTGAGCTACGATCCCAAAATCACTTCTTCGCCTTAACTCCGATATCGGAAAGCTTCATCGAGATTACCCTCGATACGCCCTTTTCTTGCTGTGATACCCCGTAGACGAGATCACTACCCGCAATCGTATGCTGATTGTGAGTAATAATCAAGAATTGTGATTGGGCGAGAAACTCCTTAAGCCGCTCTACAAAACGTCCAATATTCGCATCATCCAACGCCGCATCAAGCTCATCCAGCATGCAGAATGGAGCTGGCTTAATCATGAAAATTGAAAAGAGCAACGCTACTGCTGTCATCGTACGTTCACCACCCGACAGCAATGTCACCGACTGTGGACGCTTGCCTGGAGGACGAGCAATAATATCAATACCGCACTCCAAAGGATCCTCTTCATTCTCCAAGAGAATAAGTCGCGCCTCACCTCCACCAAAGAGCTGAGTGAACATCGTCTGAAAGTTCTTATTCGCCTGCTCAAACGTCGTTTTGAACATATCGCCCGACGTAGAGTTGAGATTGTTAATCAGCTCCAAAAGTTGCGCCTTGGCAGCGAGCAAATCCTCCTCCTGCGCCTTCTCCTTGGCGTAACGCTCCTCGAGCTCTTGGCACTCTTCAATCGCAACCATATTAACTGGCCCCAACTCCGCAATCTCCGCTTGCAATCTCCCGACCGTTCCCTCAAGCTCCTCCATTGGTGGAACTACGCCGTTTTTCCACTCTGGATCTGCTTCGCGCATCACCGCATCCGCAAAAAGCCCATACTCATCTTGCAAGTGCTCGTAAATATTCTGCCGACGCATAGTCACTTCCGTCGCCTGCACTTCGAGCTTACCACGAAAATCTCTCGCTTGATCCAATGCCGCACGCTTCTGCGCCACTTGCCGATCAACTGCAGTAATCCGCTCCAACATCAATGCGCGCTTACCCCGCTCATCGTTGATGAGATCTATGTAACTTGACGCCTTTGCCCTTAGCTCATCAAGTTGCGTCATTAGCTCGCCCGACTCCTCGGTCAACTTGGCAATCGACTCCTCGTAGTCCTTAATCATCGCCTCGCGTCCCTCAATCGCACGCTCCAACTCCTCGCGTCGCTCACTCGCAATGGCATTTTGCTGACCGACGAAGGAAAGCTCTTGCTCCATTTGGCTCGTGGCAATTCTCCGCTCGGTGAGCTCTTGCGAAAGGGTAACTGAAGATGCTTCAAGCTCGTGCAATTCTCCTTCAACCGAGCTAATCTCCGCCATCAAAATCTCGCGCCGATCCGCAGTAGTAACTTGCGTGAGTGCTTTCCAAATCTCAATCTTGCCATCGCGCTCAACTTCACTATCTTTGACGAGTCGTCCTGTAAGCGTGGTATTGGCGACTTCATTGCGCTTTACCGCAACTTCTTCGCGTTTAGCGTCAATCTTCGCTTGAGATTCGGCAAATACGCTCTCGCTTCTGCTTAGCGCCTCTTTGGCAGCTACAAGCGAGTCGGTTAAAAGCTTCGTCTTTTGCGCGAGCGACTCCGCTTGCATACGCACTTCCTCAAGCGTGCGCCGTGAAGCCGCCATCTCCGTCGAATCGCGCTGGACAAACGAACGGTACTCTTCAACTCGCGTCGCATTAACGCCAATAACCTCGCGGGCACGCGCGTAAGCGCCTTCGGCTGCCGCCTGCTCCGAAGCCAACGTCTGCAAGCGTTCCTCGAGCTCGTGAATTGCCGCATGCTTCTCCTGCGCTTCTTGCTCCGCAGCTAAGACAACTTCTTGCGCTTCTTGAATCGCCTTTTCGACCTCTCGGTGATTTATCGCATTTTGCTCCAGCTCTTTGTCAAAATTGTGAATCTTTTGCTTAGAGACATAAATATCAAGCCCTCGCAATTGATCGCGAAGCTCCTTGTACTTCTTGGCCTTGCCGACTTGACGCTGCAAAGAGCCAATTTGACGCTTCATTTCCCGTAAGACATCCGCTTCGCGCAAAAGGTTTTGCTCGGTCTGCTCGATCTTGCGTAATGCCTCCTTGCGGTCGGCCTTGAACTTCATGATGCCCGCCGCTTCCTCGAAAATGCCTCGACGATCCTCTGGCTTGGACGAAAGAATCGCATCAATTTGTCCCTGCGCCATAACTGAATAGGAGGAAGTACCAATTCCCGTATTCATAAACAGGCGCTGAACATCTTTGAGTCGGCATGCTTGCTTGTTGATGAAATACTCGCCCGAACCATCCCGATAAACACGACGCGTTATCGTAACTTCGTGATAATCCGTCCCCAGCTCTTTCTCACAATCATCAAAGGTGATTGAAACTTCTGCAAGCCCCAAAGGTTTCCGCGTATCTGTCCCGTTAAAAACGACATCCGCAAGCTTCGAGCAACGAAGCGCCGTTGGACGCTGCTCACCCAATACCCAACGAATCGCATCCGAAACATTGGATTTGCCGCAACCATTAGGTCCTACGATTGCAATAAGCCCAGGATCAAACGTGAGACGCGTTTTATCTGCAAAGCTCTTGAAGCCGGAAATATTGAGCTCGCGTAAATACATTAGACGAGTTTCCGCTTAATAAGCTCTTCGGCAATTTCGACTGCATTAAGCGCAGCCCCTCGCAAAAGCTGGTCTCCCGAGATAAACATCTCAAGTCCCTTCTTGTCATTGCGCGAAATATCCTGACGAATACGGCCTGCCAGAACATCATACTTGGCCGTCGCATCAAGTGGCATTGGATATCCACCATTGAGTGGATCGTCAACCACTTTGACTCCAACCGCGCCTTTCAATATTTCACGCGCCTCTTCGGGCGTAATGTCGCGCTCAAACTCCATATTGAGCGATTCAGAATGGGCACGGGCAATCGGCACTCGCACGCAAGTACAAGAAAGCATCAACTCTGGCAAGTGAAGCATCTTGCGCGCTTCATTGCGCATCTTAAGCTCCTCCAGAGTATACCAATTCGTCTCATCGAACTTATCGATGTGCGGAATGAGGTTATACATCAGCTGATGCTGAAACGCTTTGACCGTCAAAGGTTTATTGGACGCATAATCGTGGATTTGCTCCTCAAGCTCCATGAGCCCTGGCGCACCTGCGCCTGAAGCTGCTTGATAGGTCGAGGCAATAAGCCGCTTAAGCCCCTTCGCCTTATGTAAAGGCGCCACCGCCTCCAGCATAATTGCCGTTGTGCAATTAGGGTTGGCAATGACGCCTTCATTCCAGTCAAGGTCCTCAGCATTCACTTGCGGGACGACGAGCGGCACCTTGGGGTCTTGGCGAAACGCACGCGAATTATCAATCATCTTGGCTCCCGCCTTGACGACTGCGTCCTTAAGTGCGAGCGCAACATCAGTCTTGCCCGCAAATAAAACTATATCCAAGCCCTTAAAGCTATTTTCATCTGCCTTAAGGACATGATACTTTTCGCCCAAAATCTCCTCATCGCGTTCATGCGAAGCGAATACTTGAACCTTGCCGCACGGAAAGGCGCGCTCTTTTAGCACCCGAATCATTTCGGTGCCGACAGCGCCTACGCCCACTAAACCTACATTATACGTCTTCATAAAGTGGGAATTATATCATAAATCCGATAACTATTTCACTATTCTTACGCGAAGAACCGACTCGCACGCTTTAAGCGCACTTACGAGCTCAGCGGTAACTTGGCTATCAGTATCAATGAGCGTATAAGCAAAATCGCCACGTCCTTTATTGGCAATAGCGTCAATATTCACTTTTGCTTTACCAAGAATCGCAGTAAGCGTAGCGAGAATATTGGGCGCATTTAAGTGGCAAATCGCAATTCTCCCCGCTTTATTCGCCTCTCCCAACGAACATGCAGGATAGTTGACCGAGTTGACGATATTGCCATTTTCCAAAAAGTCCTTCATTTCCTTAACTGCCATCACTGCGCAATTATCCTCCGACTCTTCAGTCGAGGCACCCAAATGAGGAATGACGATGCACCCATTCTTGCCCGCAGTCGTAGGATTAGGAAAGTCCGAAACATAACGTTTCACTTTGCCCGCTTCAATTGCGGACAAGACATCCATCTCATTTACGAGGAGATCTCGCGCCGCATTGACGATAATAACGCCTTTTTTCATAAGCGCAATCGCCTCCGCATTAATCATTCCCTTAGTTGAATCCAAGGCAGGCACGTGAATAGTCAAAATGTCGCACTCCCTATAGAGCGCTTCGACATTCTTGCGAACGGAAATCCGTGAAGATAGGTGCAAAGCCGCTTCCACCGAGAGATAAGGATCATAGCCCAAAACTTCCATCCCCAGCTCAATTGCAGCATTAGCGACTTTTTGTCCAATCGCACCAAGTCCTATGACACCTAACTTCTTGCCCGCAATTTCCGTGCCTGCGAATGCCTTCTTGGCTTTTTCGGCGCTCTTGGCAATCGCTGCATCTGTTTGATTGGCCTTAACCCAATCAATTCCACCTACAATATCCCGACTTGCCAAAAGCATTGACAAAATGACAAGCTCTTTAACACCATTGGCATTAGCGCCTGGCGTATTAAATACGACGATACCTTTTTTGGCATAATCGGCGTGTGGAATATTGTTGACGCCCGCACCTGCGCGAGCAATTGCGTAAAGGTTTTCTCCAACCTTAAGCTCTGCCATTTGCGCACTCCGCACAAAGATAGCGTCCGCATCCGCAAAATTTTCTGTACGAATATACTTATCGTCAAGATTTTTAAGCCCACATTCCGCAATTGGATTAAGGCAATGATACTTAAAACTCATTTTAATTTATCTCCTTAGCCGTTGGCCTTTTCAAAGTCCTTCATAAAGCTGACGAGCGCTTCAACACCCGCAACTGGGAAAGCATTGTAAATCGTCGCGCGAACACCACCGACCGAGCGATGACCCTTGAGCGAGCTCATTCCCAACGTCTTTGCCTCCGCAATGAACTTCGCCTCCAACTCTTCAGTTGGCAAACGGAATGTGACATTCATATTGGATCTAAACTCGGGAAGTGCCGTTCCCTTGTAGAAGCTTGATTTATCAAGAATATCGTAAATCATCTTCGCTTTTAAATCGTTTTGCGCAAAGAGCTTATCCTTGCCCATCTTCTTTACCCACTTCATAACTTCGCCAAAAACATAAATCGAAAACGTAGGCGGAGTATTGTAAAGTGAATTATTGTCTAAGTGCGTGCGATATTGGAAAAGCGTTGGTATAACCTTGCTACCCTTTTCTGCAAGTGACTTCTTAATTGCCACTACTGCCATACCCGCAGGACCTAAATTCTTTTGCGCACCCGCATAAAAGAGGTCAAACTTGGTGAAATCGCGGTCAATACCGAGAATATCCGATGACATATCCGCAAAAAGTGGACCTCTAACCGCAGGTATTTCCTTCAATTGCGCGCCTGAAATCGTCTCGTTCGTGCAAATATGGGTGTAAGCAGGGTTATCCGAAAGCGTCCACTCGTTCGCCTTAGGCATCCGAGTTGGAATATCCTTGGCACAATCGGCAATCACATTCACCGTTGCTCCACGAGCCGAAGCAATAATCCGCGCCTCCTTGAGCGCCTTGCCAGACCAAGCACCCTGATTGGCATAATCCGCCAAAGCGCCTGCTTCCAAAAAGTTCATTGGAATCATCGCAAACTGCTGGCTTCCACCTCCTTGAATGAAAAGAACTTCATAATCATCATTTAGGCCGCAAAGTTCCTTGAAATTCGCAATTGCTTCATTATGAATGGCATCATAGTCCTTGCCACGATGGGACATCTCCATCACTGACATACCTGTGCCCTTATAGTCCACCAAATCGTTTTGGACTTGTTGAAGAACCTCGAGCGGCAATGTAGCTGGACCCGCCGAGAAGTTATATGCACGAGACATTTTTGTCTCTCCTTTCTTTAGAGTTTATCGTTTATGTTTCTGCATCCGCTACGAGAGTTTATCTAAATGTAGCTTCAACATTGTGGGAGAGTCTATCATTTTCCATTTCACTATGCAAGACTTAAGTTAAATCAACATTTTTTTAGTATATTTGGTATAATAAACCTTAGATGGCTCATGAAATGTTAAATTTAATCCAAGCTGCGGAGCACATTCATATTGAAGTGAACGAGCTCAAGCATTGTGCGCAGCGTGGGGAAATTGCCGCCGTCAAGCATGGCGATAGCTACTTATTTTGCCATCGCGACTTGGACGAATGGGCTCAGCGCAATCTCTTGGATATTGGTGAACGCGATCTCAAACGTCGGTACGAAAAAGTATCTTGCCCCATTACCAAGCTTTTCAACCTAAATGCGATTGACCTTGAAGTCGGCGCGAAAGCCAAGGCGGGAATTTTGCGGGATATGGCGGATCTCGCAGTCAAATCGGGATTAGTCTACGATAATGAAGGCCTTTATCAAGAGTTAGTTCAGCGCGAAGAAGCCGCCTCAACTGCCATTGGCAATGGCTTTGCCCTCTTGCATCCTCGCTTCCACGACCCTTATATGTTTGAGGAATCTTTTATTGCTTATGGGCGAGCCACTCATCCAGTGTTTTTTGGTGCCACTAATGGTGAGGCAACTCGTCACTTCTTTCTAATTGCGTCCACCAACCACGAAACCCACCTTAACATACTCGCACGCTTGGCAATGATGATTCACGCAAGTGATTTAGCCGAGCAATTAGATGAAGCCGCTGACGCTGAAGCGGTACTTAAAATAATCGAAACTCATGAAACACTATTTCTTTGATTTAGACGGTACTTTGGCCGACACTGACCGAGATATTCGCGAGGCCTGGAAAGCGGCGCTTAGAGACTTAAATCTTACTTGCCCAGACTTTGACGAGAAGTTTGTCGCAGGCCCTCCAATTGACGAGATGACTAAACGCCTTTTCCCAGATAAATTCACCCCTGAGCTTGCTGACCAAATTCGCGCGGGGTTTGCACAGCACTATGATAGCGACGGCTTTCCCAATACACACGAATATCCTGGAATAATTGACGAAGTAAAGCGCCTTAAGGCAAATGGCAACAAAGTTTATATCGTTACCAACAAGCGCTTTATCGGAGCCAAGGCGATGGCGAAGAAATTTGGCTGGGAGGCACTTTTTGATGGACTTTATGCTGGTGATATGTTTCCAGATAAAAAGCTCCCTAAATCTGAACTTATTGCATACATTTTACGCGAGCTAAACCTTTCACCCGATGATTGCACGATGATTGGCGATACCATTAGCGATTTTGAAGCTGCAAGAGCCAATAATGTGCGGTCAATTGCAATCAAATGGGGCTATGGTAAGGCGGACGAGCTTGAAAAGGCCGATCTTATCTCGGAGATACCCTTCGCATAATCCGCGTAAGCTCCGTAGTTACCAAGATATCGCCTGCAGTCGTTCCCGAAACCACTCTTTCCCGCAAAGCAAGAAAACGCGCTCGTGCACGACGGAGCTCGTTAATTGTCCAATTCTTAGCATGCTCTTGATTCTTTTTAAGCGCATACTGATTCATCCCCTCCACTTCACCGCGCTTTACCGCCAAAAGATGACGAAAGAACTTTTCGATAACTCCACTCATAAATACCGCAAAGCCATTTTCAAGTTCAAACTTCTTTAAAGCAAGATAAGCCGCCGCAATATCGCGTTTGCCAATCGCATCGGTAACATCCCACACCTCTGGCTCGACTTTAGCACCCACACTCGTAAGCACGGACACATCATTAGCGCTTGCAACTCGGCTCTCCTCACCCAAATAAGCATTTAACTTTTCAATCTCCTGCTTAATAGAGCGTGCATCCGTACCTACAATAGAAATAAACTTCTCTGCAACCCCACTTGCAAACTTAAAGCCAACTTCGTTCGCCTCATCAATTGCTCGCACTACGGCACTACGCGCCGCCTCCCAAGGTTTACCAGCAGAAAGCGTAACAACATCGGCAACAGAAGATAAGGTTTTTGCAAAAATTGAAGTTTTAAGTAAATGCGGTGCTGAAAGAATAAAACGTTGATTTTCAGGAAGCGGTGATGCGACAAGGCGCTGCGCAAACTTCTCCAAGGCGACTTTTACCTCCTCGGACGATTTACCCCCAGGCAAAAAGTGGACATTTTTCCACCAAGTCACTTTGGCAGGCGAAAACATTGAAGGCGTAAGAATGCTCGAGTCAACATTGGCAATATCCGCCAATTGCAACTCGGCATTAGAAGAATTAAGCGAATCAATTGTCTCTATCTCAGCATCGCTCGCGATCAATTTGCGTGCCGTAGTTTCAACGAGATAATCGTCATCACCAATTATAATACTTACATTCACTTACGCCGATCAAGCATTTCGTGGTATTCTGAGTAAGATCCCTCAAACCAAGTTGTTTTGCCCTTACCTTCAAACGCAAGAATATGAGTTGCAATACGATCCAAGAACCATCGATCGTGCGAAACCACCATCACACATCCGCCGAACTCCTGCAAACCTTCCTCGAGTGAACGCAAAGTCGCAACATCGAGATCATTGGTTGGTTCGTCTAAAAGTAGCAGATTGCCACCTGAGGTTAGTAGCTTTGCGAGGTGAACGCGATTGCGCTCTCCACCCGAAAGAACGCCAACTTTCTTTTGCTGCTCAGGTCCACGGAAGTTAAAGCGCGAGCAATAAGCGCGTCCATTCATCATCGTCGTTCCCGCAAGTTTAACAAATTCACCACCACCAGTAATCGCCTCATAGACCGTCTCTTCACCTTTGAGCTCACTTCGCGTTTGATCAACATAAGAAAGCTTTACCGTCTCACCCACAGTAAAAGTCCCCGAAAGCGGCTTTAATTGACCTGTGATAAGCTTAAAGAGCGTTGTTTTGCCTGCACCATTCGCACCAATAACTCCTACAATTCCACCCCGTGGCAAGTCAAAGTTAAGATCATCATAAAGAACTTGTCCATCAAAGCCCATCTTCACGTGCTCGGCCTTCACCACGAGATTGCCAAGCCGTGGACCTGGCGGAATGCGAATAACCAAATCATCCTCGCGCGTATTAACTTCTTGCTTTTGCAACTCTTCATAACGCTCCACACGCGCTTTCGCCTTGGCATGACGACCTGAAGGATTGGTCTGAATCCACTTAAGTTCGTTCTCGAGCATTTTCTGGCGCGACTTCTCCACTTTGGCTTCGCGCTGGAGCATGGCTTCTTTTTGTTTCAGCCACTCTTCATAGTTGCCCTTGTAAGGATAACAAATGCCGTGATCAAGCTCCAAAATCCAATCCGTAACATCACTGAGGAAGTAGCGATCATGCGTAACCACGATGAGCGTACCCTTAAACTCCTTCAAATACGCCTCTAAGCGAAAAGTGGTCTCTGCGTCAAGATGGTTGGTGGGCTCGTCCAATAGTAACACATCTGGATTGGAAAGTAGTAGTCGAGCAATGGCAACACGACGACGTTCACCGCCCGAAAGCACACCCACCTTTTTTGAGCCATCTGGGCATCCTAAATCTGCCATCCTGCGTTCAACTAAATTCTCAAGATTCCAATAATCATTTTTATCAATAATCGCCTGAAGCTTTCCCATTTCCGCTGCCGCTTTGGGATCGTCAAGATTACAGCAAAGATCTTCATAGCGCTCCACCATCGCCTGCGCCTCTTTGACGCCCTCCATCACTGTCTCCAAGACGGTCTTTTCGTCATCTAATATTGGCTCTTGTGGTAAATAACCTACCTTCGTCCCCTTCGCAACTTGCACTGTCCCCATAAGCTCGCTGTCAAGCCCAGCCAAAATCTTTAAAAGCGACGACTTGCCCGCACCATTCGCGCCAATTACTCCAATATGCGCACCATAGAAAAACGAAAGATTAACATCCTTAAGAATAGTCTTGGTGCCTTGTTGCTTAGTAACATCAATTAAACTAAACTGATACTCGCCTGCCATAATTCTCCTTGTGTTTTAAGCGTCTAAGCGACCATTGATAGCACGACGCAAAGTAAGTGGATCGGAGTAGCTAACGCCAGAGTCCGCAGGTAGCCCAAAAGCAAGACGCGTGACTTTAGCATCTGTCCCCTTTAATAGTTCCACAATATATCCAGCCGTAGCATCACCATCCATATCCGTAGAAAGCGCAAGCAAAACCTCGCTTACACGCTCGTTAATTACCCGCCCCCTAAGCTCGTTAAGATGCAATTTCTCTGGCCCCGATTTGTGCGCAAGCGAAAGTTTGCCTCCTAAAGCATGATAATGTCCACGAAACGCACCTGTTGACTCAATAGCTAAAATATCCGCTGCCTCTTCAACTACACAAATCATTGAGCTTGTGCGCATGGGATCTGTGCAAATTGGACAAGGATCTTTATTGACTGGCGTAAATGCACCGCACTTTGAACAACAACACACATTCGCTTTTGCACTATTTAGCGAAGCAATGAGCGGCTCTAAAAGCCGAGTCTTCTCGCGTACAAGCGCTAAAGCTGCGCGCGCAGCCGAGCGACGTCCTAACCCCGGCAACCTCGCTAACGCCTTTTCTAATTCGTCAATCGCTTGAATCACTTGCCGAAGAGACTTCCCGCACCGCCCTGCATCTTTTGCATCATCATCTCTTGAGTGGCAGTACGCGCTTTCTTTAACGCGCCATTAACAACATTCAAGAGCATCGTTTCAAAACGAGAGGGCTTGCCAGCTTTCACTTCATCGTACGCCTCTGGCGCAACCGCAATCTTTTCAATTGTCATATCACCTTTGGCAACTACACTAATCCCGCCATTGGCGTATTCAACCGTGATTTTCTTGACCTCAGCTTCAATGCGTTTCGCTTCGCCCCGCATCGCCATTGCGTCTTTGAGTTGATCCATGATTCCCATAACTTACCCCAACTTCTTTCCCGAGAGATTCTCGTACGCTTCAAGATAAATTTCACGCGTCTTAGCGATGACCTCATCTGGCAATACCGGCCCCGGCGGCTGGTGATTGAAATTAATCGAGTCAAGCCAGTCACGAACATACTGTTTGTCCAATGAAGGAGGATTGGCGCCCACCTTATAACTCGCCTCGGGCCAGAAGCGGCTGGAATCGGGCGTCAATACTTCATCCGCCAAAATAAGCGACCCATCTACATCTAAACCAAATTCAAACTTGGTATCCGCAATAATGATTCCATGCTTAGCGGCATAATCCGCCGCCTTAGAATAAAGCGTGATAGTCGCATCCCGCAATAACTTGGCCGTCTTTTCTCCGACAAGCTTTACCGTCGCTTCATAATTAATTGCCTCGTCGTGATCGCCGATTGCCGCCTTGGTAGTAGGCGTAAAAAGAACTTCGTCAAGCTTAGATGCATTCTCATAGCCAGCGCGTAGCTTTTCGCCATTCACCGTCTGAGACTTCTGATACTCCTTCCACCCGCTACCCGTAAGATAACCACGGGCGATGCACTCGACCTCCACCATCTTCACTTTCTTAACTAACATTGAGCGACCGCGCAAATCCTCTTTATAAGGTTGAAGCTCGGCCGGGTACTCGTCCACATTGGCAGTGATGAGATGGTTCTTAACACCAAAAAACTCCAACCAAAAAAGCGAGAGTTGGTTCAATACCTTGCCCTTGTCTGGCACTCCACAAGGAAGAATTACATCAAACGCACTAATGCGATCGGTAACAACCATAAGGAGTTTGTCTCCAAGGTCAAAAACATCACGGACTTTACCGCTTTTCTGCGCAAGTCCAGGAATTGAGCACTCAAGGAGTGCGTGATTCTTATCGTATTTCATTTTTGTTTAGAATTTATAGGTTACTGAAAATCCGCCGGCATGGCAAAAACCATCATGCGAGTGGAGGTGATAAAGCGCTCCAGTTTCTTTCCGCACCGTATACATATCGCCACCCGCCATAAAGATACAAGTATAGCTCAAGGTAAACTCCAAATTATCCGTCGCGCGCCACCTAAAGCCACCGCCCAAGATATGACGATCGGCCGGAGGAAGCATTGCCGAGGTCTGATGCTCGTCGGTACAGTCCATATCGTAGATATAGGAGAGCATGAACGTCCAATCATCGACAAAGTCCCACGCTCCGCCAAGCGCAAATCGCCAAGTATCGTGCCAATGCAACCCCACTGGCTTTTGCCCAGTAGGTAAATTAAACGTCAATGTGTCAATGGTGGACCATTCCGTCCATGAAACCGCCGCGCCCAAATGCCACTTATCCGTAATATCCCAGTTTACACCGCCCGTAATTGATTGGGGCAATTTCAGCTTGGCGTGCGCATCACCACTTCCGCCAATATAATCTGGATCAAAAGTGCATTTCCCATTGATTTTTGTATCAATTTGCGACTTATACACCAAACCGACCGAAAGGTTATCCAATATTTTATAACGTGTACCAATCTGCCAACCAAAATCCTTAAAGCCATTATCGCCTTTTAACCTATTCTCGGTCGATGGCATCGGCAAACCCTGCATTGGTGATGAATACTGCTCAAAATCAAAGTAAAGCCACCGAAGGCCCACGCCCACCGACCAGTCATCGGTAATCGCATACGAAAGGTTGGGCGTAAGCACATATCCTTGGACGGTTGTATCGTGCGTACTCCACTCCATGCTCCAACCATGATCGTACTTGGTTCCAAGTCCATATTCCGCATCTCCACCCAATCCAAAGGTAAAGCCATAAGGGAGCGGCACGGAAATCATAAAGTGCGGAAGCCAAAATAGCCCCGCATCAACTCGCTCATCCTTGCCACCGTCCACTTGCACCTTGCACCGCGGATGCTCGGTAACAAAGCCAACAGTTATCGTAATATTGGTAAGATCGTCCAAGGTCGCAGGGTTAATAAAGTTTGCAGACGCATCTACCGCCTTACCAACAGTAGCGCCACCCAAAGCATGAGCAGCTGCAGACGGCTCATAAAGAGCAAATCCAGAGCCAAACGATGTGAAACCAAGGAGCCCAACCCCTAACAAAGGCAATGACTTTTTCCAATTCATTGCCTTGAATTATATCATATTTGGACTAAAAGCGGTAGGTCATCGTAAAGCCAGCTGCATGCGATAGCGCACGATGCGCTGAATAATGATAAGTGGTTTTGCTGGCAGTTTCGGTGCACGCACTCTCCTTCCCATCCATCAGAATCATCCCATAAGTAAGAGATAAGTCTAAGTTTTCGCTTACCTTCCACAAAAGTCCCAGCGAAAACATGTGTCTTTCTGAAGGTGGAAGCATAGTTGAATCTTGCTCTCCACAACAATCGGTTTCAAAAACATACGACCCCAACACCGTCCAATCCTCCGCAAAATCCCACGATGGCGCAATGCTAAATCGCCAAGTATCCTCCCATTCCAAACGAATGGGCTTGCGCGTATTGCCAGGCAAATGGAATGTAAGCTCTCCAATCGATGACCATTCAGTCCAAGCAATCGATCCACCCAAATGCCACTTATCCGTAATATCCCAATTAAAACCCGCTGTAATTGATTGCGGTAAATCAATCGTCGTATGCGCTCCATGACCACTGCTGGCAAGCGCGGCTGATTGTAAAGCGCTCACTTCCGTATCATTACACGTTTTCCCTTCGACCTGAACCCGCGTCCTTGATTTGTAAACTATACCAAAAGCGAAATTATCCAATACATCATACTTAAATCCAACTTGATAACCAAAATCCTTCATGCTGTTATCGCCCTTAAGCCGATTATGAAAGCGATACCCAGCTGGATGGACAATGGGATGTGAGTATTGCTCAAAATCAAAAAAGAGAAACCTTAAACCCGCACCGACTGAAAAATCGCCAATCTTCCACGCTAAGTTAGGGTTGAGCGTGATTGAAGTAACCGTAGTTTCAATTGAGTTAAAAGATAAATCCCAATTGTTGTCATACTTTGACCCCAGTCCATATTCCGGCATCACCCCAAAGCCAAAAGCAAAGTTCTCAAAAAGCGGAGTGGCAAAATGGAAGTGTGGCAAAACAAATACCCCAGGATCCATCGTGGATGTGTGTCCGCCTGGAAAGTCACTCTTCATTCGGCCTCGCGGATGCTCGGTCATAAAGCCCAATGTCAAAGTGGGCGAATGTAAATCAGTTAATGTCGCAGGGTTAAAGAAGTTCGCCGAAGCATCAATCGCCCGACCAACTACTGCGCCGCCCAGGGCGTAACTGGGCGCAGAAGCTTCATAAAGGCCAAAGCCACTTGCACCCACTCTTAATGCAACTACACTTAAAGCTAAAATAATTAGGTTTTTCATATTGCGACAATATATCATTTTTTGTCGCAATGCGTCAACCTCCTTCCAACTCGAAAGCGACGCTCGAATACGCGCCTTATAGCCGAACCATTATAAACGCTTGTTCACCTTCTATCGGGGCGATGGTGAAGGTAAGGGCGCTGCCGTCCTCTTCCGCGCAAACTTCTTGATGCCTTTAACGGCGTGTATTACACCAAAACTTGTCTCGCACTACCAAGTTATCGACATTTTTCCACACACAGCTTAACAACCGTAATCTCGCTTGAATTAAACAACCTAATCGGAAATCCACTCCACTGTCCACACCCATGAGAAACATACAAGTACCCGTCTTCTATTTGATAAAGACCCTTCACAAATCCATTATTCATCTTCGCAACCAACAACTCAAAAACCGGCAACATTCCGCCATGCGTATGTCCAGACAATTGAAGATCTACGTGATGCATTTTGATGTTTGTACGTGCGCAAGTTGGGCGATGTTCAAGCAATATGCGGAATTCATTGTTTGTTGCCTTCGAAAATGTATCGTCGAGGCGAGGCATTTGCTCTTTGCACCTACATGCCACGGCGTCATTTACCCCGCCCAATGCCAATGATGGACGCGGAAATACACATTCATTCGCCAAAAATCTCATTCCCCATTCTTTATATAATTTTTGCCACTTCGCTCTCTCGCCATAAAACTCGTGATTCCCCGTCACATAATAAACTCCATCCTTAGCCCGCAAATTACGCAATGGCTCGACAGAAGCTTTTCGTTCATCCGCCTTACCATCCACTATATCTCCAGTTACGCAAATCAAATCGGGCTTGAGGGCGCACACCTTCTCGACAATCGCTTCGGTTCGCCATTTCCGTGCCAGATTATTGACGTGAATATCCGACAACTGCACGATTCTATATCCGTCCAATTCGCTTGGCAACTTCGCGTAACTGATTTCGATTTCGTTCACCGTTGGCGGCTTAAGGCAATTGTAAACGCCGAATATCGTCACACTCCATCCTATTACCGCAAAAATAACCCATCCCTTGCGCCGCGTTCGCCATGCTCGCCAAGTAAGACCAATCAAACTCGCAAGTAACAAATATGGCATACTAAAGAAGAATAACTTCAACATTGTGCTTCCTTAATATTGACTTCAATTGCTTCAATTCTACCACACCTAACCACTAAAAGGCAACACCTCTCACGCCCGTACCCTCCAAATATCTTCCCTTCCCCGATCTGCACCACCCTTTTCAGCATCCATCTCTCGTCCTCTCCAATAAAATCACACCTCTCGCGGGCGTGTCCCCGAACATCCCTTGTCCTACCTCTCCTTGTCTCAAAATTCCCCTTCCATCTACTATTTTCGCCAAAGGCCTGATTTTATTGACTTTTTGGAGTGTGTCCCCGCCAAAACAGTCGGGCGCCTCGGGATGAACCCTCACAAACTTGCCATTTGTCGCGATTTCGCAGCGTCGTGGAATATCCAATCGTGCTTGCGTAGATCATTACCCCTCCTGGTATCGGCTAAACTGTTATATGAAAGATTCTATTGCATTATATAGCATTTGTCAATGCGTCATATACCGTCCGACAAACCGTAATATAACGCAAAACCAACCGTTATATAATACTCAACCATCTGTTATATAACGCGCACACAACCGTTATATAACGTTTACTCTACACCCTTGGCACACTTCTTCGCAAGCGGGGACTTGACCTTCCTTTTGGCTTAGTCAATCCACCAATCGCGATAACCAGTGCCTGTAGACTTATCCTGATTGCGGTAAAGGCGATGCTCGGTATAGAGGATTTTATTAATCTCGTCTATTGTAAGCGGGTGATTGATGGCCGCCCTAACCAGCGGAGCTATCTTTACATGCGAAGTCTTGAGTGGATTGGGGCTAAATGCGCCAACAGCTTTTTCTGGCTTCACCCACAACACTGCCGACTTGGACGGTGGTGCATTGTCCGCACATGGGGCGAAATCAAGCCCATGATCCGCAGTTACGATAATCATTGATTGATCATAAAGTCCACGCGCTTTAAGCGCATCAATCAATCGTGATAAATGAATTAGTGCATTGCGAATTTCAAGCTTGATTGACGGCACCACTCCCATCGCATCGCCATCAATACGATTGCCCTCCAAGTCAAACTTAAGCGGTGGATGCGCTCCCCAACCATGAAACACCCCTAACGAAAGCGGCGCGGCATCATCGACTGGCGAAGACGCAAGAATGGGATACATAACATGCTCATGCCAAAAGACCGATTCCGCCATCTCAAACATGGGATCATGACGGATTTTGGAATACAAAAACGGCGCCTTGGCGATGAATGGCACAAACTTAAAGACAACCACATCCAATACACTTAAATACGGCACTTCCAAGGAGCGCTTTAAGAGCGCCGTCCAACCACGTTTTTGCTCTCCTGCTACTACTTGACGCTCCGTTACCTTGGAATTGGTATAGCCGTACGGCATCAAGTCTGGTGAAAAGCTCACCGCTGCACCATGCTTCACATACGGCACTAAGATTGAATCCTCCCCATACATTGACATTGGATATTCAGCCGAGGAAGTCTCGCCTGGCTCAAAGTATTTGCCAGTCATAATTCCAGGCAAACCCCGTTTAGTACAATCATGCATACAAACATTATTGGAATAAGCAGTAAATCCGGTGAACTTTGCCTTCAAAGCGAGATCCTCGTCTAATGCGCTTTCAGCCATATTGGCAGGCAACGAATCAAGAATAAACATAAGCACATTGCGCTTGGAGGAGAAACGCACATTGCGAATGACATCATTTTGCCACTCAAAGCCAGAGCTCAAACTGGAAGAATTGCTCATAGCAACATCCGTCGATACATCCTCGTCTTGATGAACATCGGCAAGTGAGGCAAAGCCCATGAGCAAAATCGCAAGCGCAATGAAATGCAGATAGGGCCTTATAAATCGCGTCAAGCCAACAAAAAGAATGATCACACTTGCCCATATTCCAAGGTCAATTACCCCACGACTGGTCGAGGCAAGTTCCTTGATAAAGCCCCCGTTAATCTCAGGCAATCCCGCTGAAAGAAAAGCCACTTCCAAATAAACGCATACCAATACGCCCACAAAAAAACTATGCACATATCCACGCGCCCATGATCCCGCCCACAAGACAATAAAAGCCGCGCCCATCAATACCAGCGCAAGAATTGCACTTTCACCCAATAAGCGCACCAAAGAAAACGGGTAAAGCGAACTGTTGCCCAGATAGACTTGAAGTGGCAAAATTATGCCGAGAAACAGACCAAACGAAAACGCAATAAGCAGTGAAACAAACTTTTTCATGGCAATGTGGCTAAATCCTTTTCTGTCGGTATGTTGCTGTAAAAATTGTAATTCATCACCCAGCACGATGGATGTCGCCGAATAATCCGCTCAAAATCATGCGCACAGCGCTGGGTCGTACCCCTAATATCGCGCGCTTCACTTGGAGTGATCACATCCACCAACTCACAACGATAATGTCCATTTTTTAGCGGACGCGACCACGCAACCGCAATAGGAACTTTCGCCTTGGCAGCAAAAAACGCAGGCGCCGCTGAGACGGAAATTGGCTTACCAAAAAAGCGCACCCAAATCCCACCGTGTATCGGCTCCACGCTTTGGTCGACCAGTAGCCCCAAGGATTTCCCGTTTTCAATGCCTTTAAGTAGTGTCTTCATTGCGCCTTCAACAGGAATAATTTCTTGTCCGATTGACATCCGCGCTTTCATCAAAAACTTAGTCATTCCTCTATTGCCAATTTTCTTGGCCACCGACATCATCGTATGACCTTCAAGAAATGCCAATTGAGAAAGAATCTCCCAACATCCCAGATGGCCCGAAACTGTGACTGCGGGCTTATTGGCTTTGAGAAACTCTTTACACATTTCGCTCATCTCTCCAACTTCTTGCGCACGCTCTTTTGCCTTTCGACAAGTCCAAAAGATATGCCCTATCGTCCGTGCCATGTTGCGATAAGACCGACGAATGATTATATCCTCCGCCCGAGTTGGATTATACGGCTCCACATCTGGATCAAACTCAACTTGATTACCCTCAAGCCCTCTGCAACGATTAAAGACAATTCTCAAGGTCTCTAAAGCCCTTCTCCTTCCACGACGATCGCACTTGTACATCAAATAGGAAAGAAAATCACAAACTTTAAATAGCACACGATGAGAAAGCGAACTAAAGATTGCAACGCCCAAGGCAATTCCAAGCCACTCCAAGGGCGCACGAAGCGTACGCTTGATACGTTTGAACTTATATGACCATGCAATCGAACGACGCACTTTTAGCCGATGGCGGATGCGACGCAAGTTAAAGGCATTTACCAAATTGTACCAAGGCGCAAGTAACTGCTCATGTGGCGGCTTAAGTCCTACCGCACGCATTGCTGCATGATAGAGCTTGCGATATGGGCGATGAGAAGGTTTCCACGGCTTTTTCGGCCCCCAAAAGTGAAGTATCTTCGGATTGAGCGACGCCATCAAACAATCCTTGGGCGAGTTACCGAGCCAATACTTATTGGACAAAGACCACTTCGCATAGCCCTTAATGTTTCGGTCATGAAAATTCCACTCGATTGGCAAAGCAAAATTGCGATCGAAATAAAGCGCATTCCATGCATCCTGCTCAATTCGATCTGCAATCTGATAATGCTGACGATACCATTCAACAATCTTTTCCCACGTGCGCTCCTCTCGGCACTTGGCATAATTAAAAACTAACACTCCAGTATTGAAATAACGCTCAATCGAACCCGGCAAAATCCCCTTGTCCCAAATTGCGCTCTCCACCTTGCCAGTGCACTTATGATATTCATAGCTCGTCGCAATCAGTTTATCACCCAAATCCAACTCAAAAAGTGGCGAGATGTCCGCGTTAAATAGCATATCAATGTCAAAGTGAATGACATTTTTTGTCGCATCCTCAATAATCGTAGGCGTGAAAACTGGCGTCCAAGTAAAAATATTCCACCTTGATCCATCCCGCTGCGCAATTAAATCAATATAGGGCTTAAGCGTAGCTTCAACGTCATGATACCTAACTTCTGCAAACGGAAAGCGCCCTACAACTTCTGCCAACAAGCGCTTATTATCTTCAGAATGCCCACCATATCCCTCAAAGACATTAATGCGCAATCTATCCTTGCCTTGATAATGCGCCAAAAGTGAATATACCGCTACGCGAAGAAATTTCGCGCCATTATCGTCGCAACTAAATGCAACATCATTCACGATGAGAGCGACTCCTCAATTGCCGAAATCACTTTATCTTGATCGGGCTTAAGCCCGCAATAAAGCGGCAGTCTCACCAAGGTATCGGCATAGCGATCACAATTGGGCAACGCTCTTCCATCATGACGCGAACGATAAAACTCCGAAGAATGTAGCGGCAAATAATGAAACACCGTCAAAATATCCTTTGCCTTCATTTTCGCAATAAAATCTGTTCGCTGCACGAGATCCTGGAATAAAAGATAGAACATGTGCGCATTATTGGTCGCATATTCAGGAATCTTGGGCAAACTCACACGATCGGAAAACTTTTTCATTGTCTCAAAATAGACATTCCAAAGCCGTTTACGCTCCACCTGAATTTCATCAATATGTTCTAACTGCGCCCAAAGAAATGCTGAGACAATCTCCGTTGGCAAAAACGAAGATCCCGTATCCACCCAACCATATTTATTGACTTCCCCGCGAAAAAACTCTGCGCGATTCGTCCCTTTCTCCCAAATAATCTCCGCTCTCCGAATAAGCCGCTCATCATTAATTGCAAGCATTCCGCCTTCGCCTGAAATGATATTTTTGGTTTCATGAAACGAAAAGCATCCCAAATCACCAATTGATCCCAATGCGCGCTTAACTCCATCTTTACCAATATAAAAAGAATCAATTGCTTGTGCGGCATCCTCAACCACCATAAGCGAATGACGTTTGGCGATTGCCATGATTGCATCCATATCACACGCACAGCCCGCATAATGCACAGGCACGATCACCTTGGTAGCTGGAGTTATGAGCGACTCCAATTTACTCGCATCAATGTTGGGCTCGTCTTGGCGACTATCGGCAAAAACTATCTTCGCCCCCGTACGCACAAACGCAAGTGCCGTTGAAACAAAGGTGTAGGATGGCACAATGACTTCATCGCCTGGACCTACTCCCGTAAGAATCGCCGCCATCTCCAAAGCATCCGTGCAAGAAGTCGTAAGCAAACAGCGTTTAAAACCATAGCGTGATTCGAAAAACGCTTGGCATTTTTTGGTAAACTCGCCATTTCCCGAAATCTTGCCGTTTATGACTGCTTGACGGATGTACTCCGTCTCATTGCCAGTCATATAGGGCCGATTAAAGTGAATCATTTTACACTTCCTTGGTTGCGAACAAAAATAAGATGCGATTGCAAGAAAGTCAAAAGCGCCAAAAGTGCCATCAGCATCTCCCCGCCCTCTTCAAATGCTTTCATTAGCGACAGACATGCACTTGAATCATCAAGTCCTTGCACTCCCCATTGCCGCAAATTTGCAGGGAGCCGATCGACGATCATCACCATCACTGAAGCACAGCCAAATGTCGCTGCCGACCATGCCACTGGGCGCAAAGCAAAAAAACCCTTAATTAGCGCAAGCAAGTAGCGAATTAACGGCAACAATACTGCGACGAAAAAGCAGATGAAAAAGCAAAGCACAAAGAGCTTGGGCATGAGCGGAACTTCGCTCGCCTTAAGAAAGTTCATCTTATAGACCGTTCCTGGAAAAGTGTTCGCAACCTCTGGCCAAATCTTGGCAAACAAACACTTATGCAAATCTGTTTCCCGAATAATTGCAATGACTCCCAAAATCGACCAAATTGACGACCAAAACACTTGACGCTTGGCTGTTCCAGCATTAGGCGGGCAAAGCCAAACCAACGGAACAATCAGCGCAAAAAGTGGCAAAGTCATTAACTCTATGGGCGAGTGTCCATCATTGTCAAACATGAGGATTAGCTCACTCGGCTCCATTACTGCCCAAATCACAAGCAAACTTAATAGCCCAAGTACAAATACTATTGGCGCCAACAACCATGAATGCTTTGAAGAAATAATATCCATAACGAGTTTATTATACCATATTTATTGAACCAATGAAGTATAAACCGCTATAGTTTCGCGGCTCATTTTATCATAAGAATAAAGTTCTTTTATTGCCTCACGCGATGATGATTTATTGGCTGCTTTAACCTCTTGCATTATTTCCCCCACACCACCGAAACATTTCGCAGAAACTCGCCTATTCATCGCATAGGCCTCAGCAACCGAAAGCCCAAACGATTCTGGCTTGCTTGAATTAGCGGAAACCACCTCGTCTGCGATTGCCAAACATTCGGGAATCTTACTCTCATATCCCGCAAAAACAACATTATCTTTAGCAATTGCCTTGAGTCGCTCAAAATAAGCAAAATGCCGCTTATCCGGTTCGCCAACGATGACCAATTTTTTGCCCTCAAGCGGAAAATCCCGAATTAACGCCTCATATCCTTTAAGCGGGGTAATACGCCCAACCGCCATAACCACATAGTCACCCTCATTAATTCCCCAAGCTTGACGACGCTTAGCAATAAAATCCTTATCTACCTTTTCTGGATTAAATTTATCCGTATCTACTGCAGGATGAATCACTCTAAGCCGTTCATCCGTAATTGCGTAATTGTCCTTAAGAAATTGCGCAAGAAATCTGGAAGGAGTTATAGTGAGGTCTCCTTTGGTCATTATCGCAGAATACTTGGACACCGAATTCGCTCCATGCGCATAAGTTATCCACTTAAAACGCAAAGTCCGATTAGCGCTAAAAAATAGCCAAGCTGGTACTCGTGAATGGGCGCAAACCAGATCGGGCTTTTCCCTCATTAATAACTGCCGCAATTTCCGCACACGCCAAAAATACGTAAATGGATTCTTGGACTTAACGTCCACCACAATGTGCCGTGCGCCAACCTTTGTTAATTCTGCAACTAACCTTCCGCCCTTGGAGACAACTACACTTTCCACTCCATGCTGAGCAAGCGCACGACATAAATCGCAGACGACGCGCTCAACGCCGCCCTGCTCCATCGCTGGGACAAGGTGGACTACCTTCATTAATGTTGGTTATACGTCTTGTTAACTTCTTCCCAAGTGCGAGTTGTGAAAAACTTCGAAATCGCTGTGTCATATTCCGCAGTATGCGAAAATGCCTTCTTCATAAGTTTAAAACGCGTATCCAATCCTAACGTTCCATCATGCGCAGCAAGCTCGGTTGCAATATTCGCATAATCCAAGGGATCCGTTACTGACGCAACCCGCAAATAGTTCTTCGCTGAGGCGCGAACCATGCAAGGTCCACCAATGTCAATATTGGTACGCGCCATCTCAGGCGTCACGTTCGCTTTTGCAACTGTCTCCCGAAAAGGATAGAGATTGACTACCACCATATCAATTGGGTTTGCCGCCAACCGCTTGAGATCTGCTTGGTGCGCATCATTATACTTTTCCGACAAAAGTCCCAAGTAAATCTTAAAATCCAATGTCTTAACTAATCCACCTTGCATTTCGGGCTGCCCAGTATAATCCGAAACCGCAACCAAGGTCTTGTCGGCATCTACGCCCAAAATCTCCTTCACTTTCACATAGGTTCCTCCCGTTGAGTAAATCTTTACCCCTGGGCAAGCTTTTACCAGTGCAGGGACAAAACTCTCCAATCCTGTCTTATCCGACACCGACATAAGCACATTCTTAATTGCAATGCGATTATCAATTTCCGTGACAATATTAAGCGACATAAAAAACTCCTTTATTTTATGTGTATTATACCATTTATTCGTAGCGAAGACAGTCAATTGGATTAAGTTTTGAAGCCCGATATGCAGGATAAAACCCAAAGAACATGCCTACAAAAGCCGAAAAAAGAAATGAACAAATCGCACTTGCCGTCTCAATCTCAATTGGCCAACCCTTTACCGAGCCAATCGCCTCTGCTCCAACAATTCCTACAACAATGCCAATTGCTCCACCAACTGTTGATAGCACTATCGCTTCCAAAAGAAATTGAACTAAAATATTTGAAGGTGTAGCACCAATTGCCATTCTAAGACCAATCTCTTTAATACGCTCCGTCACTGAAACAAGCATGATATTCATAATCCCAATACCCCCAACTAATAGCGAAATTGCAGCCACCGCGGTCAATAGAATCGTCATTAATCCAGTCACCGAGCCAATAGTATTCATAATTTCCGTAGTGTCTCGAGTTTCAAAGTCGTTGTCTTGGTAGTCCGCAAGATGATGACGTTGTCTTAAAAGCGCACTAATTTCTCGCTTGGCTTCTTCCAAATCAGCCATCGTAATCAGCGAAATATTCATCATATTGATATTGCGAAATTTCGAACGCTGCAGATAGCGTTGCACGGAAGTATAAGGAGCCATAATAACATCGTCTTGATCTTGGCCAAAATTATTTGCGCCTTTTGAGCCCAAAACTCCAATTACTTTGTAGGTCATCGCTCCTAAGCGAATAGTCTTTCCAACTGGATCGTCATCGGTAAAAAGATTTGCCTTAACCGTTGTACCAATTACACAAACTCGCGCACAACGCTCTTGCTCGTCCTCGGTGAAGAATCTTCCATCCGTCACTGTCCAATTCGCAATCATAGTGATATCGGTGGAAACTCCTTGAACACTGCCTGACCAGTTCTTTGCACCATACATCATTTGACATTGCGCACGCACTTGCGGACTTACACCTTGCACCAAATGGGGCAATTCACGCTTAATCGCCTCCGCGTCAGCCGCCGTCATTGTCTGCCCTTGTCCCATACCAACCGAAACTGCTCCGCGATTATTGCGCTCAGGAAATACCATCACCAAATTATTGCCCATAGAAGAGATTTCTTTGACCATCAACGTCTGAGCGCCCTTGCCAATCGCCATCACTGCAATAACTGCCGCGATACCCACGATTATTCCAAGGCATGTAAGCAGGCTTCGTGTTTTATTGCGAAGGATAGCAAGAACAGCAACCTTAAAAATCATCCAAAAGTTCATTGGCGCTCGTCCTTAACCATCTTTCCATCGCGCATCACTATCCGACGTTTGGCGTAGGCGGCTATATCATCTTCATGCGTAACCATTACGATGGTAATTCCCTCTTTGGAGAGTTCAGTAAAAAGGTTCATAATCTCAATTGAGCTTTTCGTATCCAAATTTCCAGTCGGCTCATCCGCAAATAATACTGGAGGCTCATTCATCAATGCCCGCGCAATCGCAACGCGCTGTTGCTGACCACCTGAAAGCTGCGCTGGGGTATGCCCTGTACGGCCGCCTAAGCCCACACGCTTTAAAAGCTCCAATGCCCGTCGACGACGTTTTATCCAAGTCAACCGTCCCATATATAAATCTGGAAGCTCAACTTGCTCTACCGCACGAGTACGTGGAAGCAAATTGAAATTTTGAAAGACAAACCCCAATTTACGATTGCGGAGATAGGCAAGCTCCGTCATTGAACGCTTGGCAACCTCTAAACCATCCAGCTTATATGATCCTGACGTTGGCGTATCTAAGCAACCAAGAATGTTAAGCATAGTTGACTTGCCCGAACCAGACGACCCCATGATTGCCACAAACTCACCATTATCAATGGTTAAAGAAACACCATCTAACGCGTGCACTGATTCATCACCAATATGATAAATCTTGCGAAGATCAGTAACCTCAATAAGGTGATCCATTATTTGCGTGGCTCTGGCGCAGTACCCTTATTCTTATTTTGGCCAGGCATTTTTGGCATAAACGGATTGGAGGTGTCGTCGTCTGAATCAATGGTGGTAGTCGTTTGATATCCAATAATCGCCTCTTTGCCTTCCAAAAGCGAACTATTCGCACCCGTGATCTCGGTAAAGGAATCATTAGATATGCCCTCTTCCACCACAATTGGCGTAGGCTTGCCATTATCCCCTACAATCCAAAGTTTGCGTCCGCTTGGTACTTTTTCCATTAAATCACTTGCCTTAGGACGAAAACGAAAAGCTGCTGCCGCTACACAAAGCACATCCTCCGCACGCGCAGTTTCAATGATTAAAGTTGCCGTCATTCCTGGGAATAACATCTCGCCTGGGTTTTCCGCCTCAATAATAATCGGATAAGTAACTACATTATTGGTAGTAGTATGTGCCAACCGAATTTGTTTCACCGTTCCTTTAAAACGCTTACGATACGCATCAGCTGTAAAGGAAACTTCTTGTCCAACTTTAAGGTTGCCAACATCCGCCTCTGGAACTGTGGCTTCAATCCAAATAACCTTTAAATCCTCCGCAATCGTTAAAACTGGAGTGGCGTTCATGGACGAGACAACGGTCTCGCCCTCCTCAACCTTACGATCAATCACGATTCCATTAACTGGCGAGCGAATTGTGCAATAACTCAAATCTGCTTCTGCACGGCTGGCGGTCGCTTCACTTTGTTCAATCGCTGCTTTTGCGCTTGCCACTTTAGCCTCGGCAATATCATGGTTTTCAATTGCTGCATCTAAATCTGCTTCCGAGCAAAGTTGCCGTTCAAAAAGTTGTTGCTTACGCGCCAAGGTTTTTTTTGCTAAGGTTAATGCCACTTCACATTGCCGCAAATTTGCCTGATTGACATGAAGCTGCGCAACCGCACTTTTATAAGCGGCCTCATACACTAATGGATCAATAAGCGCAACAATCTGCCCATTGGTAACTGTGGAATTGTAATCAACAAAAAGTTTAACCACTTTACCAGTTACTTGCGCACCTACTGGAATTCCATTTGAAGTATTACGCGGAGTAACCGTGCCTGTCGCCTCTACAGTACGAATAATATCACTACGAGTAATTGGAGCAAAGCGAAACTTGCGAGCAATCTCTGCTTCACTCACCACATTATTAGAGCACCCCGCAACTATCAATCCTAAAACTAATAGCAAATATGCCAACTTCATTCATCATCCTCCGTAAGTACTTTTTCCTCATAAACTGGATACCGCCCGACAAGCGCAAATATTGCAGCTTCTGCGCGTTGTCCCTGATAAAAGGCACTAATCGAATTACCAAGCTCCTTAATACACGAAGAAACCGCACTTGTAAAATCTACACGACTCGCCTCTCCCACATCAAATTGTCGCTTTACAAGTTCCAAATTCTCCTTTGCCTCTCTAAGCGCATCACTCGCCGTTTTTCGCGCCTCACGTGCATTATCACGCGTAGCAATCGCAAGCTCAATATCTACCGAAAGCCGTTGCTCCACTTGATCTACCTCTGCTGATGCTTGCTCCAAAGCAACTACCGCGCGATCAACCGCAGTTGTTTTCCGAAAACCTTGGAATAGCGATTGCGTAGCCGCTGCTCCCCACCTAAAAAACCACAAGGGATCCGTCCAGCTAAACGATCCTGAAACTGAAACCGACGGCATTAAATCGGCAATTGCATAATCAACATTAGCACTTGCCATACGTAATTTTGCGCGAGCAATTTTCATTGTAGGCGAATTGGTTCGTGCGAGCTCAAATGCCGTTTTAACATCACAACTTGACTCTGGAAACCCTTGCATCGCAAAAGTAAGCGCATTGCCCTCAAAATCAATAACCTCTTTCCGCGTCCCATTAGAAGCATCAATCCCCAAAGCGCGCATAAACTCCGCTCCTGCCGTGACTACATCGTTTGAAGCATTAATCGTTTTTTCCCGCGAAGATGCGTAATCTAAACGTGCTTTTAATACATCCAACTTCTTGGCTTCACCATTTTCGGCTCTACGTTCTGCTCGATCCAAATGAATTAAATACTCATATTCATTGGTACACGCAACTTCCAATAACGCACCTCTTTCCAATAAAGTAAAATACGAATTTGCGACATCTGAAAAAACTGCATACCCCTCATTCACCAATTCCAATTCCGTAGCAATCGTTCGCTCCACCGCTGCATTTTTCCTCGCATCATTACGGCCAAAGTCCCATACCAATAAATCTAACGAAACTCCTGCTGATACATCACCGCTTAAACGCCAATCGGCATCTCGCAATTTCGACCCCGTACTCGACTCTGAGTACGATCCTGATAGCGAAAGCTTCGGTGATGTCCATGGTGTATCACTTAAAATCGGTGCATCAGCAGCAACTTCTTTAAGCGCAAGTCGTGCATCATCAACTGCCAATTTTGCAGAAACTACCGAGGGGCGATTGGTGAGTGCATATGCTACTAAAGCTTCAAGCGCATATCCGTGAAGACGCACCTTTGCATCTTCAGGCATTACCGCATCGTCCAAGCTTTTAGCCGCGACACTCTCCTGCGCATCGCGCGCATTCATGATTGTAGAGCAACCAACGATGGCGACCATCGCCGCCATCGTCAGTACTCTAATCAATCTAAGATTGCCCATCGCCCTTTAAGTTGGTGGACCCTGCGGGACTTGAACCCACGACCAAGAGATTATGAGTCTCCCGCTCTGACCGACTGAGCTAAGGGTCCTTTGATTATTACTTCTTAAAACTTTCCTCGACTGCAACCGCAACTGCAACAGTAGCACCAACCATAGGATTGTTGCCCATACCGATGAGTCCCATCATTTCGACGTGTGCAGGCACAGAAGAGCTTCCTGCGAACTGCGCGTCCGAATGCATTCTACCCATCGTGTCCGTCATGCCGTAGCTTGAAGGACCTGCTGCCATATTGTCAGGATGAAGTGTACGACCAGTACCACCGCCCGAAGCGACCGAGAAATACTTCCGCCCGTTTTCCCAGCACCACTTCTTGTAAGTGCCAGCGACTGGATGCTGGAAACGCGTAGGATTCGTCGAGTTACCTGTAATGGAAACGCCGACGTTCTCATACTTCATAATTGCTACGCCCTCAGGAACATTGTCCGCACCATAGCAGTTAACTGCCGCGCGAGGACCTTTAGAGAACGGTTTACGAGCAACCACTTTGAGCTTTTCGGTATTGTTATTAAAGTTGGTCTTCACATAAGTAAAGCCATTGATGCGGCTTATAATGTACGCTGCATCCTTGCCCAAACCATTCAAAATAACCTTGAGATTGGTCTTGCGCACCTTGTTCGCATTAAGCGCAATTTTGATTGCACCTTCAGCAGCCGCAAACGACTCGTGACCTGCGAGAAACGCAAAGCACTTCGTCTCATCGTCCAAAAGCATCGCGCCGAGGTTACCATGTCCACGCCCGACCTGACGATTTTCTGCAACCGAGCCTGGAATGCAAAACGCCTGCAATCCAACACCGATTTCAGCAGCGGCATCCTTTGCCTTTTTGCATCCCTTCTTGATTGCCATTGCTGCACCCACCGTGTACGCCCACTTTGCATTCTCAAAGCAAATTGGCTGAGTTTCCTCAACAATCTTGTAAGGATCAAAGCCTGCCTTCTTGCAAATAGTTGCACACTCTTCAATCGACTTAATGCCGTATGGCTTTAGTGCTGCAAGGATCTTCGCCTCACGACGCTCATAACCCTCAAACAGCTTCTCGCCCGACTTCTTAGTAGTTTTTTTCTTCGTAGCCATGATTATAAACTCCTTTCCTTATTCCTTGCGCGGATCAATATACTTAGATGCACCCTCAAACTGACCATAATGACCTTTGGCCTTTTCCCATGCTTCATTAGGCGAGAGCCCCTTCTTGATGAAGTCAGTCATCTTACCGAGCGAAACGAACTCATAACCAATCACTTCGCCCTGCTTATTCAGCGCCATACGCGTGCAATAGCCCTCGGTCATTTCCAAATAGCGTGGACCTTTTGCCTTGGTCGCATACATCGTACCGACCATTGAACGAAGGCCTTTGCCCAAATCTTCCAATCCTGCGCCAATCACCAATCCGCCATCCGAGAATGCACTTTGCGTGCGACCATAAACGATTTGCAAAAAGAGTTCGCGCATTGCGGTATTAATAGCATCGCACACCAAATCGGTGTTGAGCGCCTCCAAAAGCGTCTTGCCCACGAGGATTTCCGAAGCCATTGCTGCGGAGTGCGTCATTCCCGAGCAACCAATCGTCTCTACGAGCGCTTCCTCAATGATACCATTCTTGATATTCAATGATAGCTTGCAAGCACCTTGCTGGGGCGCGCACCAGCCCACGCCGTGCGTATAACCAGAAATGTCCTTGATTTCGCGTGCCTGAACCCATTTCCCTTCTTCAGGAATTGGAGCAGGACCATGATTGCACCCCTTCATAAGTGGGCACTGATGTTGAACCTCAGTAGAATATACCATTGCTTAGTTTCCTTAATTTGGTGTACCAAAATTGTTCGTATATTATAGCATAAATCTATCCACCTTGGTTTACAATTCTCCTAAGGCTATCTCTACCGCCTCAACGAGAGTTTTGCCAGTTGGAGCGACCACCGCAAGCCGATGATGAGCGTGACTGCCCTGCGAGCAAAGAACGCACTTTACACCAATCGCATCTGCAACCTCTTTATCGTGCAATGAGTCGCCGATGATTACTGGGTCAGCGTCCGCAATCTTATCCAAAAGTTCAAGCGCACGATCGATTTTGCTCTCCCCATTTAAATTATTAACCCCATAAACACATTCCATATACCTTTTTATTCCAAGCTCTTCGGTGATTTCGTCCAAAAGATCTTGTCTGAGAGCAGAGATGATCGATTGCTTTACTCCTGCCGCATGGACTTTCTCCAAGGCCGCAAAAGTGTCTTGATTAAGTGCTTTTTGCTGCTTCGCATAAACTTTATGGTACTCAATTGCGAGCTTATCCCAGTCTTCGTTTTCCAAGCAAACCCCAATTGACCTATAAAATGGCTTTACTGGAAAGGCAAAATGATCCCGATAAAACTCCATAGTGATTTCTGGATTGCCACGTTTTCTAAGCATCTCATTTAAAGTATCAAGCGCTGCCTTGGTATCGTCCAAAAGCGTTCCATTCCAATCCCAAAGAATATATCGTGGACGTTTTTTAAGAAGTGTATTTAAATATCTAACTCCCTCTTCGCGCGTCAAGAACGTCCCATCAAGTTGCGCCTCGTACGCTAATTTAAGGATTTTGCCAAACCTAACCGAGGGCTTCATTCCAAGCTTAATCAAATCACGCCCACCCACAAGTGGCTTAGGCGTCACATCAGCAATTCTAAGGCGCTCTGCCGCACTAAGCAGCCATGCACACGACTCTTCCGTGCTGCCATCAGCCAAAGCTACTCTAACTAACCGATCAATTCTTCCCACATGCGAGGAAAGTCGCCTAATTGCCCCATCCGAAGATTTATCGCGCCACATTGCAAATGGTCGCATATGATATCTAACCAAAGGCGGCACCTCTTTTAAGATTTGCGACTCGTTGGTAAGTCGCCTCAAAAATGATTCAGTAGGTGCAACGCCCGCTTCATCGTGTCCAAGCGAGCGAATACGCTTTTTCTTAGGGTCAAATGCCGTGCAAGCAGGCTTCCCTAAATCATGGCAAAGAACCGCAAGTCCGACGATGAAATCTTCGGTTTTATCTCCTACTCGTGAGGATGCAAATTTATCCAAGCACTCTTTCGTATGCTCCCAAACATCTCCTTCAGGATGCCACTCAAGATCTTGCTCGCAGCCAATGAGCTTCTCCAACTCTGGATAATATGCTATCCAACCAGTTGAGCGCAAAAACTCAAGTCCTTTAGAAATCTTTACACCTTTAATTAAAAGCTTATTCCATTCATCAACTACCCGCTCAACTGCGAGATTTTCCATTGCCATCGTTCGCGCAATTGCAATCGTCTCAGGCGCCACTTCAAGATCAAAGCGAGCAACAAACTGCATTCCTCTTAGGACTCTTAGCGGATCTTCCTTAAAGCGCTCTGAAACGTGGCGCAAAATCCGTAGCTCAAGATCTTTTTTCCCACCCCAAGGATCAATCACCTCTTCCGTTAAAGGGTCAAAGTAAATCGCATTAATAGTAAAATCGCGTCTTGCGGATGCTTCTTTGATGGTCATCGTTGGATCGTATGCTATTTCAAAGGCACGATGACCTTCGCCTAATTTAGTTTCGCGGCGCGGGATGGCAACATCGATATCTACCCCATGCAGTTTCATAACCCCAAATGACGCACCAACTAAATCAAGGGTAAAACGCTTTTCTAAAACATGCTTCAACCCTTCACTACTTAAGCCAAAGCACTCAATATCAAAATCTTTGGGCTCAAGCCCCAAAAGCCTATCGCGCACCGACCCGCCTACCAAAAGTGCGCGTCCGCCCGCCTCTTTTACGAGATTTGCGACTTCTATGACTTCTTTTACCATTACTCGCTACTCTCGAAAGCGAAATGCTTCAATTGCAGACGCTTTTAAATCCTTATGATCAAAGTCGACAATCGCACCTTCTATCACCGAAGGGCCAGTTGCTACCTCAAAGCGAGCAGGCATTCCCGTAATAAACTTTTTAGTTACGGGCCTTAAGTCGCGGCCAATCGAAGAAATGTAAGGCCCAGTCATCCCAAGATCGGTAATGTATGCAGTTCCATTTGGTAATAGTCTCGCATCCGAAGTTTGTACATGCGTATGCGTTCCAACAACCGCTGTAACTCGTCCATCCAAATAATGGGCTAATGTAATTTTTTCGCTCGTCGCCTCAGCATGAAAGTCCACAAATACAGGAACATCTTTCGGTATTTCGGCAAGTACCTTATCCGCCGTCTTAAAAGGACAATTCGCACCTTGAATAAATACTCGCCCAATTAAATTGACAATCGCAAAGCGAAAGGTTGGCAATGTTACTATCGTCCACCCTTTACCTGGACACTCACTTGCAAAGTTAGCTGGGCGCACTAAATTATCTATCTTGGTAATTTCCAAAGCAAACTCTTTTTGTCCCCAAGTATGATCGCCAAGCGTAATTGCATCTACCCCAAGATCAAAAAGTTCCTTGGCAAGCGCAGAAGTGATTCCACTTCCCGCAGCCGCATTCTCCCCGTTAACTACAACTGCATCAATCGCTTTTTCTGCACGAATACGCTGCAATTCTTTTTTTAGGATGTTTCTGCCAGGCCCACCAACCACATCACCAATCATTAGGAGTCTCATTACCGTTCCTCCTTCAGCCACTCAACCGCCGCCTCATCTCCTCGCATGGCTTTGGCCCTCATCCGCCAATAAAGCGAACGCCTTGAATCTGGTTTAGTTCCGTGCCCTAATTCATAACACGCAGAAAGCGCGTCCATAGCATCAGGATGTCCAAGCTCAGCTGCGGCAAGAAACGAATCAAATGCCAAATTTAAATCAATCTCTCCCCCGAGTCCACGCAAATAACAAGTTCCAAGATTAATAAAGCCATTGGGATCGCGAAGCTCTACCGCCCGCTTAAAGCATTTACGACAAATTCCAATTGTGCGCTCAAAATCATTAGTCTTGCCCTTGGCAAAATCATCCAATGCCTTATTCATAGTCATCGTTCCGTACGCATTGAGCGCTTGCACATTGCCTCCATTGGCAGCTTTAATTAAAAGCTTCACATCATTGCGATCGGTTGACAGCAAATACCACGCCATCGCATTATCAGTTTTAGCGGCAAGCTCCTCAATCTTGGGCCGTGCAAGCTTGAGATATTCTTCACGCTTCTTGCCTTCGGCAAAGGAAAGTCCCGCAATGAACTGTTGCAAGGGTTTGCCCGCTTCCGCGTCTTTAGCAACTAATGCTTTCGCTTCTTGATAACGCTTTGGACTCGTAGCCGAAGGCGAATTAAGAATAATTGCAATCGCCTCCGACGAAGTCATCGCACTTAATATTACAGCTAATATCGTAGCTATCATTAGCGCTTCTCAAAAGGCGGAAAAACTACCTTCTGATTGCGAATGAAGGATTTGTATTCTCTCCAATTCTTCTTGCCCGCACAAATCGTAAGCGTACGTGGTTTGCGACCAAAACTCCACCAAGAAACTCGATCCACTTGAAGAATATTAAACCCATCGCGCACAATTGCATAAACATCCGAAGCTGTCCAACCATCTTGTTTGGCGGTTTTCTCGGGCACGATGAAAAAGAGTCGTCCATTGGGTTTTAAAACTCGATGCGCCTCACGCACCGAAGCACGCGAAACTATTGATCCCTCCATCATCACCACATCAAACTGTGCATCCTCAAATGGAAACTCGTCCATAAAAAGAATCTGCCGAGTCGCCTTGCCACGATATCCTACAAATCGAGCCGGAAGCTCACCGTTGGGAAATCCCACTTCCAAACTTGTTAGAATTGGCTTTACTCCAGACATAACTCGCTCTCCTCGCGCATTTCCATGTTTTTAAGCCGAGCAACGCCCTTTTCAATATCATCAGGGCCCAAAAAGACCGCCTTGAGAAGATGATTTTGATCAGCATGCGCAAAAAACTTCTTCGGCTTTTGTGGACGCAAAGCGAGATTAACGCTTTCGCCCTTGGCGCGCAAAGAAAAAGCAAGACGCAAAGCGCTCTCACGCTCCGCCTCAGTCATAAATCCAATCGCCACCCCATTGCGAGCTTGAGCAGCATCTGCGCCTAAGCGCGATTTCAACAGCTCAGTGACTACCACATCACCAAAGCCAAGTCCTACCGCGCTCGTGGGCTCGCCCCCGATAGTCGTAAGCAAGTTATCGTACCTACCCCCACCAAATATCGCTCGAAACTCGCCTGCCGTATCAAAGCATTCAAAAACGATGCCCGTATAATAGCTTAAGCCACGAATAACTGCAATGTCAAACACAATAGCATCGGCAAAGCCTGCAATCTCGGCAAGATGAAAGAGTTCTTTAAGCTCAGGTGAGGCCGTGTAATCCTTGGTATCCATAATAGCAAAAGTAGCTTTTACTTCCGCCTCCGTAAGCCCTCCATCTCTTAGCATAGATGCAATCTCTTCATCCGGCATCTTGCCCCGCTTATCAAGCGCAAGAAAGACTTGTGCATGCTTCTCCTTGTCAATACCGCTTTGCTCCAAAAGCTCACCCAAAAACTTGCGTGAAGAAACATGCACTTTAAAGTCGCTCGTCTTAAGACCCATTCGTTTGAGCGCGTCTACTGCAGCACCAATGACCTCGATCTCGGCCAATGTCGACTCTTCACCAATGATATCCAAGTTCCATTGATAATGCTCACGCTTACGACCCTTGGTCATGCGCTCATAACGAAAACATTGTGCAATCGTCGTCCACTTCAATGGGAATTGCAACTCCTTTTGCCGAGCAGCGACCATCCTCGCCAAAGTGGGAGTCATCTCCGCACGAAGCGCCAAGTGACGATCAGACTTATCCAAGAAGTGGTATATTTGCTCACCAACTTCTTCGCCTGCCTTGCGCGACAAAAGCTCATAACTTTCAACTACTGACGCATCATACGGCACAAAGCCTGCGGCACTACCTGCTGCACGAAAGGCGTCAAATACCTTGTTGCGCCAAAGCATATCCTCGGGATAGAAATCCCGCATGCCCCTTGGGGGCTCAAAATTCAACTTCTCCGCCATACGCACATATTATACCATAAATCCCTAATTTGAAGTCATAGTTTATAGCTCGTCGAGAGCCGAAACTAATGACTCAGGAGTGATGAACTCACCCTTCATTCTAAGGATCATCAATCTTTCAACAAGAATACGTTCAAATTTCGAAAGGTGGACGCCCTCTTTTCTATCCTCCAAAACTTTCAACACCTTTTCGGGCGTCATTTTTGCCCGCTCAGGTTTTCTCGGAGTCATCCGTTCGATAAGTAGCTGAACCACTGAGCCAACTGGGGTAAATATTCTCGCAAAGATTGACCAAATTGGTGCCAATCGCAAAAGCCGTCTAAGCGGACGTGCTGAAAACAAAAGCTTCGGCAAAAACTCGCCCATACATAATAAGAGAATTGCTGCGCCCAATGAAAAGATGCAAGTCATTATGGACGATTCTGCAAAAAGCAACGCCCCTAACGCCGACATACTTGAAGAATAAGTGACATTCGCAAGATTATTCCCTACAAGAATTGCCGTTGTAGTGCGCCCCAAATCCGAAATCGCCTTAAGAATGATCTTTGCTCGCACTCCGCCCTCACGAGCTACATGCAAAACTCGTCCTCGACGTACCGACAAAAATCCCATCTCCACTCCAGAGCAAAATGCCGAACTCGCCAATGCTAAAAACGCAACTATAAAAAGAAATATCGTCATTTCGCTTCCGCTTCCACTTTTTCAACTGCCTCGTCTGTCTCTGCAAGGATTTCGTAATCGGTTTCTGCCTTTGGCCGTTTAACTACCTCAAGGCGCACCAAAGTTACTCGACGCCTACGACGCCTTAAAATCGTAACGCGGCATCCATCTGCTTCAAGCTCTTGCCCGACGTGAGGAATTCGCTCGGCATGAAATGCGACCCATCCTGAAAGTCGATCTGCATCTCCCGCCTCGAGTTTAAGCCCGAGCGTGCGGTTTACTTCATCAAGATTGGCGCGAGCATCAACTTCCCAAACAAACTCGCCTTTCTTGACAATAAGCGGCTCTGCATCTGGACGAGTGAATACTTGCGGCCCAAAAATAAGTTCCAAAATATCATCAACCGAAATAAGCCCTGCTGTACCTCCATATTCATCAAGCACAATCGCAATTGACTTGCCACTGCGATGAAAGGTGACTAATAAATCATCAAGGGTTGCCGTTTCTGGTACAAAAAGCGCATCTTCCCTCTGACCTGTTCTTTGGTCATAGACTCCCACTATCACATCAGCTGTTCGATTGATCACTGGCAAATAGCGATGACGACAATTCTTAAGTAAAGTCTCCCTAACACTTAGCGGATAGTCGATGTCATAAACTTGCATATCTACCCGCGGAGTCATTTCGTCATTAGCACAAAGCTCCGAAAGTCGCAAAATGCCCTCAATCATTGATGCATCTTCAGAAGCAAAATCCCCATGCTCTACGTAAGTGGTCAATACCGACATAAGTTCAGCATCTGAAAGCGCCCTACGCTCACGCTTGAGCCCACTACTGAAAACCTGTGAAAACGACTTGAGGACAATGTTAAATGGTGTCAAAACCGCTCGCCAAAACAGGAGCAAGCGTGCGCAAAACGGAGCCAACTCTTCAGCATAGCGTAAAGCAATTTGCTTTGGCGTAATCTCACCAAACACAAGTAATGCGATTGTCATTATCGGGATTGCCAGCAATCCTCCACTTGACGAAGTCGACGCCAATAGTTGATAGCCGATTGTAGCGATTGCAAAGTTAACCAAAGTATTACCAACTAACAAGGTGGACAAAAGAAGTGCAGAGTCGCGCAAACACTCAGTCAACTGGGCGCCGACTGATGGATTGCGCTCGCCAATACGCTGTCTTTGAGCGGCAGTAAGCGAAAAAAGAATGGTTTCCGATCCTGAGAAAAAGAAGGATAATGCAAATAGCACTACCAATATCAGAATCTGAAAAATCGTCAATAAAGACAAGGTTAGAACAGTCCCTTTACCTTGCCCGTTTCAACATCGACATCAATACGACGATAAGCGGGTGAAGCAGATGTGCCTGGCATAAGTTTGATTTCGCCTGCAACTGGAACTACTAATCCTGCACCTTGATAAATAAGAATATCTTTTACTGGCATGCGCCAGAGTTTTGGTCGCCCTAAGAGCTTGGGATCATGCGAAAGCGAATACTGGGTCTTGGCAATACAAATTGGCAATTTGGCAGACTTAGGATCCGCTTGCAATGCTGCCAACTTCTCTAATGCAATTGGCTCAAAGTCAACTCCATCTCCACCATAGACCTCTTTAACTTGCTTTTCAATGCGATCTTTAAGCGGCTCATTTAAATCGCAAAGATACGCAAAGTTATTTGGCTCATTGCAAGCATCAATAACTACGTTGGCGAGCTCCAATGCGCCTTCGCCGCCCTTGAGCCAATGATCCGATACTGCGAACTTCGCCCCCGATTTTTCAGCGACCCTGCGCACAAGCGCTCGCTCACTTTCGGTGTCAGTATAAAAAGCATTGAGGCAAACGACTGGCTGAATACCGCTACGCCGAATAATATCAATATGCGCGAGTAAATTGTCGCAGCCTTTCTCCAAAAGCTCTAAATTCTCCGTCGTATAAACTTTATCCAGTGGTAGACCTGCCTTGACTGCCGGTGCCCCACCATGCGCCTTAAGTGCCCGCACAGTAGCCACCAAAACTACCGCGTCTGGCTTGAGATTGGAACAACGGCACTTAATATTCCAAAACTTCTCAAACCCCATATCACTTGCAAAACCACTTTCAGTGACTACATAGTCGCCTAACGCACAAGCGAGCTTATCCGCTACTACGGAGTTTTGTCCAATTGCAATGTTGGCAAATGGTCCTGCGTGAACCAGCATGGGCTGGCCTTCAATGGACTGCATCAGTGTCGGCTTAAGCGCATTGACCAAAAGTGCGCACATTGCACCATCCACTTCCAAATCCTTGGTCGTAACTGGCGCGCCACTCTTGGAATACGCAACCACTATTTTTGAAAGCCGTTCACGCAAATCCTTCAAATTGGCGCTCATCGCCAAAATCGCCATCACCTCCGAAGCGACTGTAATATAAAAACTCGATGCGCAATTGTATCCGTCTAATGCACCTCCGCGTCCAATTTCAATGTTGCGCAAACCCTGCGCACAAAAATCCATCGCCCAACGAAACTGAATGCGATTTTCATCAATATCAAGCCGTTCAAGCCCACGCTCCGCAAGCCACGCATCATCATGATTGCGCTCGTGCTGCATGCGTGAATTAAGCGCAACCATTGCGAGATTGTTCGCATTGGTTATAGCGTCAATATCTCCCGTAAGTCCAAGCGAAAGTGAAGTCAAAGGAATTACTTGCGCAAGTCCTCCACCCGCAGCACTCCCCTTAATATTAAAGGTAGGACCGCCTGATGGTTGGCGCACACAGCCAATCACCTTCTTGCCGAGCTTGCCAAGTCCTTCAACGAGTCCTAAAGTGGTCGTCGTCTTGCCTTCGCCCAGCGCCGTAGGAGTGATTGCCGTAACATCAATGTACTTCGCCCGCTTTGTTTCGCCCACGCGCTTTAGTACTTTAGTTACATCAATCTTGGCTAAATATTTCCCATAAGCATCCCACTCATCGTCCTTAAGCCCCAACTCATTGGCGAGAGTAGATGCAGTTTTAAGATTGGCCTCAGCAGCTTCCGCCACTTGCCAATCTTTCATTTTCGTTGGATCGAGCGTCATTATTACTTGGCTGTGAGCGCCGCAACACCAGGAAGGACCTTGCCTTCAAGGAATTCGAGCGATGCGCCACCACCAGTCGAAACATGGCTCATATCTGGTGCCTTGCCACTCTTCTTGACTGCGCTTACCGAGTCGCCACCACCGATAATCGAAACGCCGCCATTGTCTTTCACTTTGGCAACCGCTTCGCAAACTCCGTATGTGCCCTTGGAAAGTGGCGCGAACTCAAAGCAACCCATAGGACCGTTCCAAACTACCGTCTTCGCATCCTTGATTGCATCCGAAAACTCCGCAACTGACTTAGGACCAATGTCAAGTCCCATCCAGCCGTCAGGAATATCGCCCTCGCTCACCTTCATTTCAATATCCGAGGCGTCCTTCGTCTCAGGGAACTTATTGGCAATAATGTTATCGCTTGGCAGCAAAATCTTAACACCCTTGGTCGCTGCCGCTTCAAGCATCTCCTTGCAGTACGCAACTTGATCGTCTTCACAAAGCGACGAACCAATCTTGAGACCTTGCGCCTTCTTGAAAGTATATGCCATACCTCCGCCAATAATCAAAGTGTCCACCTTGTTAAGGAGCGCCTTAACGACTGCGAGCTTGTCCGAAACCTTCGCACCGCCCAAAATCGCAACAAATGGACGAATTGGCTTTTCAACCGCATCACCAAGGAACTGAATTTCCTTCTCCAAAAGGAAGCCCGAAACCGCTGGCTGAATGTAGTCGGCAATAACTGCAGTGGAAGCGTGCGCACGATGCGCCGTACCAAATGCATCATTGCAGTAAATATCACCGTAAGATGCGAGCTTTTTCGCCATCTCATTGCGCGCGGCCTTGAGCTCCGCTTTCTTGGTCGCATACTCCTCGTCACTTAAATGGATGCCTTTTTTCTCGTCATCCTTCTTGACCTTACCATCCTCGGCCTTGTAAAAGCGCGTATTTTCAAGTAGCGCGACTTCGCCTGGCTTTAGCAAGCTTACTACATCGTCCGCTGCCATGCAATCTGGCACAAACTTTACTTCCTTGCCGAGTTTCGCCGAAAGCGCCTCTGCGACCGGCTTAAGCGAAAACTCCGCTTCATAGCCCTTGCCCTTCGGACGACCCAAATGGCTCATAAGCACAAGCGAACCGCCCTGCTCTAAAACATACTTAATCGAAGGAAGTGCCGCCACAATGCGCGTATCGTCGGTAATCTTGCCCGAGCCATCCTTCGCCATGGGAACGTTAAAATCAACGCGCATAACGATGCGCTTACCAGCGAGCTGAACATCGCGTAAAGTTTGTTTATCCATTTTTGGACCTCCTTATAGGGAAATTTAAGACGATTTACTTCGCCATCTTGTTGAGCTTGAGCTGAGCGCGGCTTTTCTTGCGATCAGCGGTATTCTTAGAAATAATCCCCTTCTTTACCGCCTTATCAAGACCCGAAACAAATTCCTTGAACTTCTTCGCAGCATCATCCTTCGCTCCTGCATCTGCTGCCTTAAAAAGCTTCTTGTGACTATCATGAAGCTTCGCCCTGCACGACGCATTGCGCTGACGAGATTTTTCATTTTGACGATCGCGCTTACGAGCAGCGCGTCCACCTTTAGTATTGGCCATATTTCTTCTAACTCCTTAAATGGAATAAATTTAGTGCGTATTTTACACTATTTGTCGCAAACATGCAAGTAGACAAATTCAGCGAACAATCATAAAACCTTGCTTACTCTTAACGGGAATAACGATTGCAAAGGGATCCAACTCTTTCCACATCGTCGGTTCGGCAGTAATATCCTCGCTATACTTTACGCTTATACCAAGCTGCACCTCTCCGTTAACTACTGCTATCGTCTTCGCCTTTGCTTTCGTGATCGACTCCTTCGTAACGAGTATCATACCCTCGGGAATGACTGGCTCGGCGGGAGCAAAGCCACCACTGATAAATGCATAGCGCAACAACTGCACATTGTCAATGACCACCGCATCGGACATGCCCAACCAAGCGTTCTTGCCAATTTTCGTCACTCCCTCGCCAATCGTCACCTTTTCAATCCCATCCGCTTTCCATGGCACATCCTCAATGCTCGCAAAGTCATCCATCGTGCCGCTACCCTCAATAACGAGCGTCTTATTGTCTAAACGCGCTGTAACTCCATCTCCAATGCTCCATGGCCCGTCAACATTCTCAACAAGTTTATCCGCATAACCGCTCCACCCACTTGCGCTCGCATACGCACCCTTACACCCCACAGGCACATAAATCGTACCGAAGAACATGCCACCAAACGCACCGCTCCCCAATTCAGGTGGTGTCTTACTATTCATGATGACGCTATCAAGGAAATTACAACCAGTGAACGCATTTGGTCCTATACACGTCACGCCTGAAGGAATTATTACGCACTTAAGCTGAGTACAACCGCCGAACGCCTGCTCCTCAATGTTCGTTACACTTGTCGACATCGTTATATTCGTAAGCGAATCGCACCAAACGAACGCATTTACTCCAAGTTTCGTCACACCCTTGCGAATAATCACCGATGTAATACTACTCCTAATATCATTCCAAGGTCTCTTTGAAGTATCTGCCTCTGAATAATTCCAATTCGGCATATCGCCCGTACCACCAATGATAAGAACGGTTCCGGTTTCATCCACTTCCCACGTAGTCGTCGTATCACCAATTGATTGCGCCTGCGCAAACACATTCGCACATAACGCACATACCGCACCCAAAACTACCAACATTGTCTTTTTCATATCTTCACCTTGTTACTCTTCCTCGTAGTAATACGAGTAATCGATACCCTTCATAAACATTGCACGATCATCAATATGATCGGTCAATGCGGACTTGAGAAGCTTCTTCAATATATCGCTTTTAATAACACTTTGGCGCATCGCGTCAAGATAAGCGCGCTTATTCACACGACTCCAATCGATACATTGCTTCAGTGTCCGTTTTAGCATCAAATCAAACCAAATGCGTGTTGAACGCCCATTACCTTCCATAAACGGATGCGCAATGTTCATTTCCACATATTTTTCCACAATCTCTTCAAACGTCGTTTCTGGCATACGCTCGATGTTCACAAGCGTTTCAGGGAAATGTAATGCATTGGCGAAAGTAAAACCGCCTTTCGAAATGTTCTTCGTCCGAATTTGACCCGCAAAATCGTAAAGCCCTCCAAAAAGATACCCGTGAATTTGCTGCAGACATTTAACCGAGCCAGGCTCAAGCGAATCCAAAAGTCCACTTTCAAATAACGCATAGGCCTTTTTCTTGCTTTGCCCGTCGATTGTATTGTCGCTGTAAAGGAACCAATCAAGAAAGGCCGTCGCCTTGTTGCCAGGGAACTGCTTCGCCAACTGAACAACCCCATCACTATCAAAACAATCCATCTCGCGCCGTTTCCCGTCATTTGCTTGCAGCTTGAACCCCTTACAAACTGTAAGGAGTTGCGCGCTGGCCTTTTTTAGCCGATTTTTCAGAACATACCAGTAATTGCTTGGGTTGGCACTTCCGCTCAAGGCCGCGACAACATCAACCGCACAGAACCACCATTTGGTGGCGTCTTCATCCCAAACCGCCCTAACTTCGCGATCATTAAAGAACCTTATCGAAAGTTTGTTAAATTTTTCAAATGGCATACGATAATTATACCATATCTATCGCTTACTTACCTATCTCATTTCAATGGGGTGTCCCCGAATATCCCCATCCTTAATCCGACAACACGCACCACAACACTGACAATCAAAATCCATCCGCCTTAACTCTCAATAGGCTCAAACATCATCTAAGCCCATGGCACACAAATAGCGACAAGAAACAAGCTAAAGGCAATATACAATGCCCAACTCCACAGCATGCCAAATATGGCTTTCTTTGCACCATATCCACCAGAAATAATCGCACCAATAACAATACCCACTATCTGAAAGATAAAGCCCATCCACCAGCAAAGCGTACCATGCGCACAACTATCATCCACACGAGTATCTCTAATCGGCGTGCGATAATCTAGCTTAGCAGTTGAAGCAACTGGCGCTCCACAATGCGGACACGCCGCCGCCTTATCGCTCACCACTCCGCCACACTCTGAACATTTGATAATCATATTCCCTTGCCTTTCACCGAATATTATACCACTTTTTTAAAAATGTGGTTTTCTCTATCGATATCCTACGCTGTTATTCCAGAGATGTTTTCCGGGGCGGGCATTATTGCGGCCTTGCTACAGTCGTCGCTTTAGATTCTCGACATGCCGTTCACGCTGTCCTTTGGTGACCGACCGATCCCACTCTCGCATAACTTCGAATATTTCGCCCACTTGCTTATCCTTGATAATCGGCTCCGTGAACGTACGAATGTAAGCAGCGGCCTTGCGCAAATAAACCACCCCTTCTGGCATTTCCGTCTTGAATTCGCAATCTCCAGTGAATACAACCACGCTTTTCAAATACATTTTCGGAATTCCCAAGTTCTCGGATATAACGCATAGGTGGCGATAGTTCTGACGAATCGGATTTTGAAAAGTGCTTTTCTTGCGAAACACAGTCTGCGTCCATTTTGGCGAATCCTTATCGCCAAAAATCCATCCGCTGTAATTCTTCGACTCGACGACAAAAATCCCATATCGACTCACGACCACATGATCGATTTGCGTCGTCGCATCGTCCTCAATCGGCAAATAAACATTGTTCAAAATCAAGTACTCGTCTTTCGGCAGTCCCTTTCGCAACCGCATGGCTATCGCCATCTCCCCAACCTTACCAATGGTCGACGGATTGGCAATCCACCGCTTAAATGCAAAAGAGGCAATCACAGCTGCAATTAGAAGTGCAATCCAAAATCCAATCGTCATTTTACACTTTTTAAGTCAGCCCCATGTTACTACCTCAATTCGGGCTGGTCTTTGCTTCTTTGAACTTGCGAACAGTTCTTTCGACATTATTAACCGATATATAACGGTACGTACCCACATATTCAAAGAAGCCATCCTGCAAATATTCATCATCCACATACTCTTTGTCCGTCTCAACGAAAATCATCATTGGTTTATTAAATGCATCAACACCATCCCACCCAAAATCCCATTCGCTAACTACCGGCATAGCAAGTACGCCTCCATCAACACCTTGATGCACCTTAATTGTCCGACCACGATGAATATATACGCGACCAATTACTGGTGAGGACGTATTAAGTGCCATTGCCTTAAGTGATACATTAAAAATAGGCTTTCCATCATCCGTAACCTTTGGATAACTATGACATCCAGCGCAAATCAAACCCACCACAATCGCCAACAAAATCTTATTCATATCACCACTCCTTTCACCAACATTATACCAAAACTTATGGTACAACGTGAATTATACGGATGCCCTCTTTCACCCACGCTTGACGATCGTGACTCTCAATATAAACATATTTGACTTGCAAATTTCCTGTCCCATAATGTTGCCTTCTAACAAACCCATGTACCTCAATCGTCTTCTGAATCTTACCTTCTTTATCAAGCTCCATCCTATCAGTCGGTTTCCATGACTTCATTGCATTGACATATTTCGTCGTCAAAGAAACTAACTGATGATTAACATACCCTCTTATCTCATACTCTTTCTTTGGATCTCTAAATGACTTATACTGACTCTCAGAGACTAATGGTTGCTTATCTGATTGACGTAGTAAAACAAACTTTAGCGCAAAAAGCATCGCTTGATATAAGGTCTCTTCAAGATCAATACTTGCAAGCTCTGGAATGCGCCTTATACCCATGCGTTCATACACGCCATCGTCCTCTACCACAATCTGGTCCCGCTTAAAAACACCACACAAATCTTCTACTTTAAACGGTCGTCCGAACTCTCTAGAAAAGTCCTTGTCTTCACGGACTGAATATATACAATTTACACGTCGCAACTCTGCATCATAAAACATCAAAATACACGTTATATCATCAAAAATCGACTTTACCCCTGTCGTATATAATACAACTGGCTTAGAGAAATTATCTGCAAAAAACTTTTCGTCTAACTCTTGCGAAAATCCAGTTGCGTTAATGAAATCAACGGCTGTATCTTTTACTTGATAAATTGTTTTTAAATCTCCTGCAAGAATTACAGCCTGAAACATTGTTCCAAGGCATTCCGCAAATGGCATTTTCTCAGCATCTAGAATTGTTTCCCACTTGCGTTTTTGCTCCACCACATATTGAAGTCGTACTATCTCACGCCCGGCTCGTGCACAAAAAGTATGAAGATTCTCATTTTTAGGAAGTGCATCATAAATATTTCGCCCGTAAGGATGAGCTTTCAGTAATATATCTTCAACAGATTTGGCATGCTTATAAAAGTTAAATGTGGTAACAATATTATTCATTTGTGGAAGAAATATCCGATTCTTGTTTCAAATCTCTTTCAACCCAAGCGACTTAAGATAGTTATAAGTAGGATCGTAAAATGCTGGCTTGCAGGTTGGGTCATCGTCATTTCCTTTGGGCACACAAATAATCATCCCTTGCCGAGCACGAGTTAAAAGAACGCGATAAGCATTCTTTTGATAAGCCTTGCGCTCATTAGCACGAATATGATTCCACTTACTTCCAATAAACTCATTTTGATCCCAATTCGTTGAATCATATCTAAAATCACCATCCCACACAACACACGTCCAATCTAACTCCAATCCTTGAATATCAAATTCAGTTGAAATATCTTCTAAAAAGAGTGAACTACGAATATCGGTGATATCATCAAGAAACCAATGCACCACATCCGGCTTTGCTCGTACATCAATTGCAAGTGGTCGCAAACGAAACGCTTGCGAAGAGCAAATCATTCCATAGCGTTCACTGCCACGTGCACGTGTGCGAAGCCATCTTTTTGCCTTATCGATATCACGCGTCAAAATAATTGGATACTTCTCGCCAAATTCTGCATACGTTGCCTTGGCTGCATTACTATCACGATCCAATAGCTGATGCACGAACAATGAAAGTTTATCTGCACGAAAGCTGCGCATACTCGTTGCAAGATGAAGTAATTTATCTTTGCGAACTTTAGTATTTTGCGCAACTAATACATCAACTTGTCCTTCAGCATATTCCTTATCTGTTAATTGCGGAGAAATAAATACATTCCAATTGGGGAATCGTTCATTTGCTGCACGAATTGGTTCAGCAATTCCAGCTTCTCCTGAATTAATCTCTTGGCCCCCACCAACCAAACACACGACTACCGCCCAGTCTTTACGCAAATCCAAACTCCAAATCAAAAACTCACTTTCGGACATTGGAAATCCTGAGATATTCTTCTTGCGCGCAAGCCAAGAAGATAAATGCGGTTGATCCCACAAGCGTTGTGCCTCGTCAAATATTGCAACATGCTCAACTTCGGCAAATTCATCCTCCTTCACCTTTTGAGCTTTAGTTGGGTCAATTTCCAACTTTCCGTCTATGATTGGTTGCTTCAACTTAGCAAGCGTATTGTCACGATAGTGGTGGATAATTTGAATAAAGCTTTCTATCTCGCGCCGTGCTTTAGTTATATTGTAGCGCTTCCCAGTTTTCTTCTCTTCTTGATATTTTCTGTCGCGTGCCAATGCTTCCGTTAACACTTCAACCAAAGGTCTATTTCCACTCAAGTAAACTGCTGGTTCCTTTTTTTCAAACTGCTGCATTGCCACATTAAGCCCAACCAATGTCTTACCAGCGCCAGGCACACCAGTTACAAAAACAATACTCTTTTCGTTGTTTCGCTTAGCTTGGTCAATAATGCTTAGTACAAAGTCAGTCGTTTTTTGCAGATTCTCTCCAGCATCACATCTTGTAATATCCGCAACATTATGATTTGCATAAAGCGCACTTGCAGCTTGAATAATGGTCGGAGTTGGTGAATAACGACCTTTAATCCAAAAATTTCCGTCAACCTTTACGTTATCCCTATCGCGCGAAAGAATCCCGTCAATTGCAGCTTTAAGTGTAACTGCGTTAGTTAAAATTGGCTCATAAACGTTATCATCGTAATTACTAGACTTAACAAAATCTAGTTCGCGATCTAAAGCATCAGTTGCAACAAGAATTGGCGCAATCGTTGCATCTCGGCTCGGTTCGTGAAAATTCTTAAGGTCAAGCGCATAATCCCAAACTTGCTCTCGATCTTGAGATTCATACTCATCTGCACCAGCTTTAAATTCAAGACAAAATATAATACCATTAATAAGCAAAACTACATCAACTCTTTTGCCAAGACGAGGAATTGAATATTCAAATATAATATCACCAGATTTACCACCAAGAATATTCTTGAGAATTCGTATTTCGTCTAACCAAGCATTCTTTTGGTCTCTTGCAGTATCAAAACTTTCAGAAGCGCTTAGCTTACCAAGAATGCTCATCGCATCTTCGGCAAGAAACGCATTTATTGTGCTATGATAATAAAATCTACTCATATCCTAATAAGCCTTAGCTATTATACCAAATTACACTCTCTTGCAGATAAGATTTTTGCATGCAAAGGTGGAGCTTGGAGGAGGATTTTTACTCCCTCATTTACTCCCTCGTCATTCCCAGAATTTACTCCCTCATCGTCAATCGCAATCATTTCCATTGGAGTACTCAATTTGGCGGGAAAATATGCTATAATATCTGGCGTAACGCGGATACGTCCCAACGTTACGGGTATTCAACCACCTTCGTCGTCGAGAGGTCACCGACCCGTTAGCGGCCAAACATACTCGCCGAGTAAAACCTCATCCGTATCCGCAATTACTCGCGCCCATCAATGTTGGCTTCAAAACAAAAAGGAATGGGATAAGCACGCCAAAGACGGTAGCGGATATTCTGATTATAAGAAGCTTGCTCGCTCAATTTAGTCCAATAGATTAGCATTTTATTGGACCAAATCTTTAATCAATTTTACCCCTGTTTTACAGGGTTTTTTTCATTTTCTACGGTCCAGTAAAATGTATTTTTAGCTTGCGTACTGGACCTTAGCTTATATTACTCCTGCGGACAAGGAATGGGCCTTGACGCAAAAAAGGAGTAATCAATGGAAGATCCAATCAAGAAAGCTCAACGCATGGTGCGCTTTTGGCAAAAGCGCCTCAACGAGCTAACCGTTAACGTTAACGGCGTTAACGCAAAGAACAAGAAAAGCGAAAGAGGAAAGGTCCCCCTTGAACCCCCTAAAGGAGAAAAGGGAAAAGAAAAAGAAAGCTCCTCCTCCTCCAGCGCGCGGGCGCGCGCGAGGGTAAGCGATGAGTTTTTGAAGAAGTGGAATATTCCCGCTCTCTTTCTCGAGTATTGGCGCTCGAAAACAGCAGTCAAGATCGCCGGCGTCTCGCGTCCGACGATTATCGAATGGAAGCGGCGCTTGCGCACCTACTTCTTCACCAGCTACCGCG
>JAZRVL010000013.1:0-82321 GCA_045599105.1 Kiritimatiellia bacterium | reverse complement strand
GTCGATTCGCTTCTAAGACTCGTTACGGCGATCTGCGTCGAAATCAGCGACGAATGGGAAACTGCTAATTATCGTTACATGACAACAATCAAAGAACTATGAGCTCGGAGCGAATTTACAGAAAAAACACTTGCATTGTCTCTTCATCAATCTTGCGGTGATGCGAGAAAGCGGGATATTGGTTAGGGCGTGGACTGCTTGACGATAAGCTTCAAGTTGCCTATCATACCGCTCTTTGTGCGCAAGCGAGCTTTTAAAGTCAATTATCTCTGCATTAAGCCCATTAGCATTCTTAAAAAATACTACTCTATCCATTCGCCCTGATATCCACTTTCCGTCCTCAAATACTTCAAACGCCTTCTCTCGCCACAGCTCCACAAAACCCTCTGGCTTGGGCAACTCAGCCGTCCACTCCACGCTTTCCATTTGCTTATGCGCCGCCTCTCCTCGCGCCATCGCCAACTTGCGCCCACCATCCACTCTAAATAACTCACTTGCCTCAATCCCGTCCGAAAATAGCTCTGAGGGCAATTTGCGTTTGATAATCTCGCGTTTTGAGCGAGATATAGTTGAATGTGTTGGATCAAGGTGGACGGAAGTTTTGTCCTCTCCATCTGCATCCGCATTCAACTTCACCTCAACATTTGCTAAATCCCCCAACTCCGCCGAACGCACAATATCGGAAAAGCGCAAACTCTCGCTCTTAATTGGCGCTGGATGCAAAATCATCGTAAGTCCCTTTTTCGCTCGTGTCATCGCAACATAATACGTGCAAAGCGCCTCTTGCTCCACGCGATTTTTCCTCAAGGTATACGCTTTTTCGAGTCCGCCCACCGCCTTTGCTACTCGATGATCTATATTTGGTAGTACCCAATTATCTCCCACCAGCGCGTCCTTGGTCTCGGCGGTAATTCCCTCGCGCTCATAAAGCGGCAGTACCACATAATCAAATCCCAAACCTTTAGAGCGGTGAATCGTCAAAATCTTAATTTTGCCCGGCTCGGCAATATCACGTCGTTGCTTACTTTGTAGAAAGCTTACAAAATCCGACAAAAGCGCATCTTCCTTGCGCAACAGTTCAAACTCGCCTGCCGCCTTAAGCATATCGGCAAAACGCTCCTCGGTATAAAGATCCCACGCCTCTTGCGGTGATGTAGGTAAAAGCGCTCTTAACTCACGCAAAGTCCTAACGATTCCCCGCGTCGTAAAGTTAAGCGCCATTTCCCGCGACACTTCATCAATCGAGGGAACGCCTTTAGGATATTTCGCCTGGCAAAGCGGAGTCATCTTAAAGTGCCGATATACCATCATATCGCCTGGATGATCGGATAAGTGAAGTAAATCTAAAAATCCCGAAAGCGCTGGAGTAGTTAAAATATCGCTTTCGCCCTCCCAAACAACATTCTTAAGCCCTGCTAATTTAAGTCGCTCGGCAAGAAATTTGCCAAAAGTATTGTTGCGAACCAATATCGCCGTTGAAATGCCTGGCTTAACATTAGCTTCAAGCGCAACTTTTACTCCCTCCACAAAGTTATCCATCTTCCCGCCCGATGCGTCCATCACTCGCACAAAGCCCGTCAAATCTTTGCGTGCCGATTCATGCTCGGGGCACTCCCAAGTAGGAAAATCCTGCTTTATGCGGCCTTGTGCAAAAACACGATTTACCGCCTCAATGATTGCTGGCGCTGAGCGAAAACTTTGCGTAAGTTCACCAATTTTATATGCGCCGCTTGCACGTTCACACTTGAATATTTCTACATCCCCATTGCGCCAACCATAAATTGCCTGCTTAATATCTCCTACGATAAAGACACTTTTCTCTCCATCTGATTGCTTTGCCTCTTCTACCAAGTTACCAATCGCGCGCCATTGCTCTTGACTCGTATCTTGAAATTCATCAATCGCCCATGCCCCAAGTTTAGCATCCATTCGATATTCCAACTCGGCACGAGCTACGGGAGGAAGTGCCGCGAAAAGTCGAGGAATATCATCAAATACTAATTGCCCCTTGGTACGTACCGTTTTTTGGTAACAACGCTCAAATTCACTTACCAACTCGTAAACGCCTCGTGCAAGTTCTAAACTTTTACGTAGAACATAACCATACACGCAAATCATCGCCTCGCGTAAGCGCAGTGTCGCCTCACGCGTCAAGGTGTAGGTCTTGCGTGAAAAAGTGAAAGTATAAATATCGCCTACAAAAAGACTTTCATCATCAAGAATCTTTTTGGCAATGCCCTTGCCAACACTAAGTGAGCCCCGAAATGCCCGTATCCATTTGACAAAGTCCTCCCACGCGCTCGTATCAAAGCATCCTTCCAGTCGATCTGCAGCAATGCTCAGCTCCTTTTCGGTAATATGGACAAACGCTGGCTCTTTACCCCAAATGGTCTTGGCCTCGCCCCATGCGTGATCATCGTTCATTGCCGTGATAAGCCGGTGCCACTTATGGATGAATGCTCGATATGCCTCCACAAAACTTCGCGCATTTTCCCGATTGGTCGTAAGGAAAAAGGCCTCCACAAAGCGCTTACGAAGCGCCTTATCCGTTTGTCTTAAAAGTGAGAAAGTAACTTTATTTAGCGCACATTTAGCTTCATATTCATCCATCAACCTCAACTCGCCTCTAAGCGTACTTTCGATTGGAAAGGCGCGAGTCGCGCGCAATAAAAATCCATCCAGCGTACCAATCTGCGAAAGATGTTGCGCGGCAATTACCGCACGTAAAGTTTTGGCATCCTTGCGCTCTGCAAGGAGCATTACCAAGCGCTCAAAGATTTCACCTGCAGCTGCCCGAGAAAAGGTAAGTGCAACGATTTGCTCGGGCTTAAGCCCCGCTTTGATGAGCGAAATAATTCGCTCGCCTAACGCTTGCGTTTTGCCCGTTCCAGCCGACGCCTCAATTAACAGATTGTCTTGCAAGCTGATCCTTTATCCATTTTTCACTAACGCTTTCCTCTGGACTTGGTATAAGCCAATCCTTGAAATCATAGCGCCATTCTTGCGTGGGCGCAGGCGGCCAAAAGATGCCCTTTTCGATTTTGCTAATCGCTTCGCGCAATTGTCTTTCGGCTTCAACCACCACTTCGCCACTTATCATTTCGGAAAATCCAGTCTCTTGCCGAGTTTTACCTAAAATGCAATATGCCGACAGGATATTGTCGCGCTTGGCTTCGGGAAAATCCTTATCCGCATCAAGCATCGCACAGTAAAGTGCGAGCTGTACTCCTTCACGTGCAATTAGCTTGTCCCAAGTCTTGTAGTCAATTATACACCACTTGCCTAATCTATCGTTAAAGTCAATGCGGTCGCATTTACCATGAAGACGAGTTTCACCATAATTAAGTTGCATTCTGCGCTCTACCGCAACTATGCGCCAACCTTCTTTGGTATGTTCAGCTTCAACTTTCGCAAAATCGCTAAGTCTACGCTTAACCGACTCGCCTTGCATTGCCACGATTGCAGGAATATTAGAACCAAAGCGCTCAACTAACTGCGCATCTACTTGCATACTCAAAAACTCTGCAATTTCCTTATAATCGGTGGAGTCTTTAATTGCCGAACTACCAAATCGTTCCAGCGCGGTGTGGGCCAAATTGCCGTATTCCCAGCTCTCCAATTCCTCAACATGATTTTTTAGTCGTTTATCACCAAGGATATTTTTGTTCTGTAAATAATAAGTAAAAGGACAGCGCAAATACGCATCTACCCGAGTTGGAGAAATGCATGTTAACTTTTCGTATGCAGGTGGAATGGGGAGGTTGAGCTTCCAAGTTTCAGGCAAGCTGAAAGCTTCCATCGATGAAGTGCCAGCTTTGTAGCCATATAGCGAATTAACGCGAGCTAAAAAGTCCTCGTCATTAGGCGTTTCAAAAAGCAAACGCGAAGGTCTGGTAGCATCGCCTTTGGCGTCGACTGCGTGAAAATAGACTCTAACTGCACCTTCCGTACGACTTTCAATCGCCTCTTTAAATATCTCCCGATCACGCGCTTCTTTAGCGGCATTGTCCGTAAGGCCTAAACGTGTCCTTAAAGAGTCGGGCAAAAACGGATGTCCAACGATGGACTCAGGAACACAACCTTCTTGAAATCCTACAATTACCAATTCATCTGCGTCCAAATACGGAAGCTCCATCCAACCATCAGTAATTACCGCATCGCCTTCATCTATTTCAAGCGAAAAAGTCTCTTCCGCCAAACGAAAGGCCAAAAGCGAATAATCATCACCACACTCATCAATCAAAGTGTTAATCGCTTTTGCAGCCGCAGCGAACTCGCGTGCATGAGGATCGCTTTCTGCTAAATGATAGCCAGCGAAAATGACGGCAAGCAAATCGCGGAGATTGTATTTGCGGAGCTTGGCTTCAAGAAAATCAAAAGCAAGACGAAGCTTTCCTTGCGTTTTAGGTGCAATATCATCAATTGTCTCCGGCAAATACTCCGCTTGCCGAAGATCGAGGTCTTTCAATAGCTCGGTAACGTCACTTTCGGTGAGCTTAAGCTCATTGCTCATCCATCGACGAATATCTCCACTGCGAATAAGCGATGAAAAGACCGCAAAACTACGCAAAGTTTTAAGCGACACAAGTGAAAAGACCAAGTGACCAAGCGTGGAGGCGGTAAGTGGAGTGCGCGCAGGATTGTGGAGTTTAATTCCTCGTGCCGCAAAAGCCGAAACAATTTCCGTAAACATCGTAGGATCAGCTACACATAACGCTGGCATCGCTTCGCCAGATTTTACCGAGGCAAAGTAATCTGCAACCTTATTTGCTTCATCGGCAGGCGTTGCACAAGGAAAGATATATTTAAGAGCGAGCATTTTTCTCCTTGGCAAGCTCAATGATATCACGTTTGCCGAGCTTTTCCATTTCCTTATAATATCTAAGTTCAATCTCTTTGAGCTTTTGCCACGTCTCTTCACTTGCCCCTAACCCCTTTGCGCCAAAGCCCAACTCGGCAACATCTGAAAAAGATAGCGCCCGCTCGACGAGAATATGCCGAAGGTCGGCAAGCATTGCCGGAAAAGCATAATCATTAGTTGGAATTGCTCGCGCAAAAGCAACAAGTTCATCGGTACGTGTTGCCACATCTGCACCTTGAGACTTAAATTTTAAGCTTTCAACCTCAAATGGCACATACGCACCTAACTTTTTGGCAAGCGCCAAACGAAGCCGTCGTGCCGATTCAGCGGTAGGCAATTTAAGTGTTATATGCGAAAGTGATTTTGCCCCGCTCGGCAAAACTTGCACTTTTTCAATTAACTCGTCAACTATTCGCTTAGTCACTAACTTACCAAAATTGCCAATTGCCAGTATAAATGACCCAAAGCCCTAATGCGAAATTGGTCGTCGCATGAGCAAGAATAGCAGCAAAAAGCCCACGTTTTAAGTAAAGTAGGCCATAAACGATTCCTGCTATTGCACCTACTAAATAGCGGTCATGCTCAATTGCAAAAAGCGCAACCATCCACCAAAACCCCGCAAAATTGATAAGCCACTTGCGGAAAAACAGCTCTTCAGCCATAGAAATTATAACCGCGCTTCCAAAAAGTCTAAGGGCAATCATAAATTTACTACTTTCGGCTATCGCTTTCGTTCCACCTTCGCCAATGATGCACCACTTTTGATACCACGCAAACTGTTCAGGATAAACCCAAATAGCTAAAACTACCAACCCTACCACACTCCCCACTACCACATCCACGCACTTAGGACACTTTAAATCCACAAATTTAAAGCCCCAAAGAAGCGCTATTGCCGTAATTACCGTACGCACCGCATACGCAAGCGGTGTTTGTGGCAATGCCATCATAAACACCATCCATATCGCATACGGCAAAATTAAAGCAACATTCTCGCGCTTCATAGGATATCCTTTAATTTTGCCATTAACTTTTGCGCACATAATATGCGATTGTGTTCAAACTGCCCCACCATTGAACCTTGGCCTTGTACGTTAGTAACACACTTAATGATTGTAAGTTTAACTTTACGTTGATCACAAATATCTGCAATTGCGGCGCCTTCCATATCCCGCAATTCACAGCCAAGCTTACGAAAGAGCGCCAAATCATTATCATCATCAGTAAACCGGTCGCCCGTTGCAAGAATGAGTCCCTCCTCGCTTACAGGAATATAGGGAGATTTCCGTCCATCTTTAACCCCAACATCAGTCCGATTAAGTTTGGCAAGATTAAAATCGTACTCAACTGCTGCTTTAACCCTAAAAACATCCCCGACTTGCATGGTTTTGCCAAATCCTCCGCAAAAGCCAATATTTACAATCTCGCTCGCCCCATCTTTGATGGCTTCTACGGTACATGCAGCAGCATTAACTTTGCCGATACCAGAAATATAAAGCCGATCATCCCCTTTCATGAAAGGACGCACCGCTTCCGCTTCATCAGCCATTGCAATGACGAACGCTCGCATCAAAATCCTTTCGCACCTTTTCAATATTGACCGACAAAAACTCACCATCTTTGTATAAAGTCTTGCCGCCCACAATGGTCGCTTCAACATCACTTGCGTGACAAGAGTGAACAATTAAACTCGCAAAATCAAGAATGGGGGTGAGGTGGAGCTTGTTTAAGTTGATAACGCAAAGATCTGCAAGATAACCAACCTTAAGCTCACCCACGTCTTTAAGCCCCAATGCTTTGGCGCCGTTTTTAGTCGCCATTTCAATAACTTCCCACGCAGACAGTGCTGTTGGATCAAGGTTGAGTCCCTTGTGAATGAGCGAAGTTAAGTGCATTTCCTCAAACATATCAAGGTTGTCGTTAGAAGCGCATCCATCAGTCCCAAGCGCAACATTAACGCCCATCTCCATCGCCCGAACAATTCGCGCAAAACCACTGCCAAGTTTCATGTTGCTCGAGGGATTATGGACGAGCGAGATATTTTTGTCGCGCATAATTGCAAAGTCCTCGTCACTGCAATATACGCCATGCGCTGCATAGCCACCAAAATCTAAAAGTCCTGTTTTATTGAAATAGGCAATCGGCGTCATCCCATGACGCGCAATACATTCCTCGTGTTCTTTCCTCGTCTCCGAGACATGGAAGTTAATGGGCCGCTTTAAGGTTTTATTTGCTTCAGCAAGCTTGCGGCAATACTTCTCATCGGTTAAGTATTCGGAGTGAATGCACAAGTGACGGTGCTCGCCCCCTCGCGTAAAGTTTAGTGCATCCTCCAAGCGCCCCTCAATAAACGAAAGCCCCACCCGACAAGTAAAGCCCCGCATTCCCACCTCATCCAGCGCTTTTTCGCATTTCAATGGAAAATCATACATGTCGGCAACACAAGTCGTCCCGCCCGCGAGCATCTCCATAATACCCAACACCATACCATTATAAACATCGTCCTCCGTCATCTTCGCTTCGGTAGGGAATATCTTTTCATTGAGCCACCTATCAAGCGGCAAGCCACCGCCAAGTCCGCGCACAAGCGTCATTGGCGTGTGACCATGGCAATTGATGAGCCCTGGCATCACCAAGTGCTCTGGCGAACATTCATGCTCGCAAATCTCCGCTATTCGATCACCTTCAATAGCAATATCGCCGGTACCAATTCGGCGATTAGGCAAAATAAGATAGACGTTTTTAATTACTTTACTCATATGCTTTTAGTATATCATTTACCGCCTCGTCTATCAATTCAGGGACTTTAATCGGCAAGATATGTTCGTTGCCCTCGACGAGCGTCACTTTGGCTTGAGGAAATACTTCTTTGAGAAATGTAGCATTGCCTGGACGAACGATACCATCACGCGTACTTTGAAAGATAGCAACTGGAAAATCAGTCTTGCCAAGCGCTTTTAGCTCTTCGCGTAAATCCGTAGTCCCCAAGTACGCCAAACCCCGTCGCATATTGTCTAAATCGTAAAGCGGCGAAGGATCGTCACGAAAAAGAATCTCCGTGCCCATCAAAAACGCCTTTAGCCGACGCTCGCTCATGCCCGACCAATTAGTCGTAGGATCGCTCATCATTCGAGGAGTCGCAGAAATAAGCACCAAACCTTTTACCTTTTGAGGATACTTAAGTAGCGTTTTTAAAGCAAACGATCCTCCCATTGAAAAGCCCACTAAAACAACCTCCTCAAATTCACCAACTACTTTTTCGTGTAAGCCCTCCATTTCCTCCAAATAATTAAACACCCAATCGTGGGGAAACTTACAAAGCTCCCACGTCTCAGGCCCCGCTGCCCAGCCGTTAAATACGAGTAATCTCATCCAGAATCTTTTCCGCAACTTTCTGCTTGGTCATTAAAGGAAAAGCTTTTACTCTACCATCTGGAAATACGAAAGCAACCTTATTCGTATCAGTACCAAATCCAGCTCCTCGCTTGGTGATATCGTTAGCAACAACAAATTCAAGCCCCTTTTCGCGACATTTGCGAGCAGCTTCTTTAATCGCATTGCCCGTTTCAGCCGCAAAACCGATTTTCTTAACCCCTTTCACACTTTTAAGAATATCCGGATTGCGAACAAGTTTTATAGTTTCTGGCATTGTGCGCTTTTTCATTTTCACTTTTGCGCAAGTCTTGGGCCGCCAATCAGCTACCGCCGCAACACCAATTAAAAGCTCACCTTTAGCCAATTTAACGGCCGACAGCATTTCTCTTGCGCTTATTATATCTACGCGCTTTACCCCTTTGGGAGTAGGAAGAGTAGTTGGACCTGAGACTAAAATCACCTTGTGCCCTCGTCTTGCCGCTTCACTCGCAATCGCAAAACCCATCTTTCCCGTTGATGGATTGGAGAGAAATCTAACTGGATCTAAGTGTTCGCGCGTAGGGCCTGCAGTTACTACGATTTTCATATTCTGCGCTCCTCACGAATCTCTTTCCAAGCTGCGTTGATGCGACTCATCCGCTCCTCGGCACGACCAATCATTTCCTCGGGAAGTCCTTGTGCTCTTAATGCATCAGGATGATATTTGCGAGCAAGTTCATGGTAGCGTGTTTTCAGCTTTTCGTTAGAATCAAAGCTTTTTACGCCTAAAACCATATAGGCCTCTTTAACGGGATCTACGAACGCACCCCGCTTCCCTAAGCGTACCCCCATAAAATACTTATACCACGCAATACGAATCCCAATCGCCCTTGGAATGCGCTGGAGAATGAGTAGCTCCTTAGGCGAAACTTCACCATCAGCGCTTGCAACATCCCAAAGTATTTCATAAACAAGCTCACGAACCTCCACCGATGAAACCGCTCGTGCAAAAGTGCGCGCATAATCATAAACTGAAATCGTGTCATCTTTGGCTTTACGAAACGCTTGAATTGCAATAGTCCGCGTCGCCTCACTAAACCCTAAGCGATGAAAAGCATTTTCGGTCTCATGAATCTCAGCTTCGCTAACTACCCCATCTGCTTTAGCCATCTTGGCCAACAGCGAAGCCATCGTCTCGTAAAAAAGACGCGACTTTTCCGTTGCACTTAAAGCAAGCGTGTTTTTACCAAAGCAAATTGATTTCAGATAATTGAGGATAGCTTTTGCAAAATCCATAACTCGTCAACTCCTTTTACTAAGACTCGTTTAGTTTTAGAGCTTTCACCGCTTTTAAGTGTAACTCTACTTTTCGCCACTCCCAGCGCATCTGCGATTATCTCCACTAACTCTCGATTGGCCTTGCCATCTACGGGAGCTGCTTTGATTCGCACCTTAATAGCATCGCCCAGCACTCCCTCCACGCCTGAACGTGAAGATTTCGGCTGAGCACGGACATTGAGGACAACCCCCTCAGTGCTTGCCGAAAAGATATATCTTGTTTTCGTTTCCATGAATAAGCCGAACAATATTGGAGCGATGCTTAAATATAATAAAAGCAGCAATCAAAGTCACCAAAATGCATTGCGGCAAATTGCGGTATCCTTCCGTTCCCAAACAAGGAAACCAAATAATAATCATAAGAAAAGCTGCTGCAATGCAACTTCCAAGCGAAATATAATTTGAAAGCGCAAATACTACCGCAAACACCAAAAACGCCAGCCCTACCATGCCTGGAATTAGTCCAATTAACATACCAAAGGCAGTCGCAACGCCCTTACCGCCCTTAAACTTCATATAAGGGGTAAGCATGTGCCCAATAACGCACATAATACCCACCCAAATAGCAAGTGATGGTGGAGCAAAGAAAGTCGGCAAAAAACCTTTTAAGACATCAAGTGTAAACGCCAAAAGCCCCCATGATTTACCGACCGTACGAAAAACATTGGTAGCGCCAATATTCTTTGACCCAACCGTCCTTACATCAATTCCCCGCGCCTTGCCAATAAGAAAACCAAATGGGATTCCACCAATTAAGTAGGCAGCAATAATCCAAATCAACCAAGTATAAGTAGTCGCCATTTAAGCATGATCCTTTCCTATATATTCGCAAGGAGCTCTGTCCGCACAAAGCCCCAAAGCAAATTTAAATCCGTAAACGACATGGCTTGCAACAACACCTGCAATGACAAGCCCCCAAGCGAGTGGATTGGGATTGAAAGCGGTTAAAATTACCAATATCAAATAGAGCGCATAAAGCGGCCAAATCCAAGGAATGAATGGTAAGCCCAAGACAAAGAGCGTCGGCACAAAGTAACTAAACTTGAGTGAAGTTGAGGGAAAACGCTTGGCAAAATATCCACGATGAAATGCATAACGTCCAAGCTGACGAAGATGAGGACCAAAAACTGCGCGTCGATGATGATAAACAATGCTTTCTGGGTCATAAGCAATCCGATAGCCTTTATTTACAATATCTCGACAAAGAAGCGTATCCTCGCCTGGCCAAAAATCAACCCGATAGCCACCAATTGACTCTAAAACACTTTTACGCACAAGCAAATTACAACTCGGGTAATCATCAACATCTATCTTAAGTCCGCCCGCTTTGTAGCGGTATCGATAATTACCGCTCACAAGTGGATTGTCATAAACAAGCCCACCGATTTTAGATCTAAAATTGTCATTCGGTGGAGTTATCGCAGGCCCGCCAACCGCACCTACCGTTTCATCATCAAAGTTCATAAGCGCTTTTTCCAACCATTTCGCATCTGGATAAGCATCATCATCGATAAATGCGATGATTTCACCTTTGGCTTCGTGAATTCCAAGATTGCGTTTCTCTGCGGGACGCACCTTGCCAGTGCGCTCATCATCAAGGACAATGACCTCATAATCTCGGTGGGTCTGTGCGTCAATCGCCCGTAGACACTCCTCAAGCATCCACGAGCGATTGGGACAAGCGATAACGATTGAAACCGATTTTGACGGCATTCTACTTAAGTACCGTGCAAGATGTCTTAATGACTTCACGCTTCATCAAAAACAAACTCCACCACTGCCAACTATCCGACTCGGTGGTTAAATTGACGATTTTATTGGAACCCACTTCTTTTAGCGCTGCTTTGAGCGAAAGCAAATTCTCGTCCAGCGTGCAACGATTGCGGAAAAAAACCATATTCCAACCACTTCGATCTTTATAGGGGCCTTGCTTCCACACAGTCCCCGACTCAAAAGGAATAAGACCCAAGAGCTTATAGGAGATGTTAAATACCGAAACAGTTGCCAAAACCTCCTCGCCGCCATCGGTCACGATTTTAGCGGCCGGACGGCCAATTTCCGTATACGAGCAACACCCACTTAACACAACCAAGCCAATCAACAGCATTAATAACTTATTCATGGCTTTCCGTTCCTTTCTTAACAGAATCACCTTTGGGCACCAAAACTCCCGAGTAAGTCACCGATTGATAGCCAACAATGGTTTTGGCAATATCCGTGATGCTAAAGAAATTTACTCCGCATTCATCTTTGTTGTTAATGACAATATCTACAAGATCGCAATCCAAACTTTCCGCGTACCGACTCATTGTACCAATCATCAAGTCCCCCGCAAGCTGATGCGAAAAAATGGTAAAGCCACCATGAATTTCGTTATCTTCCTCGTCCCAGGTGACATCACCTGCACAAAGAGGAAATGTGTGAAAAAGATAATAACCCTCATTGCCAATCATAATTGCACGATCCGCTTGTCCACGCGCGCCATGGACATCCACACCCTTAAGCGAGCCAGGTGAAGAAATCTTAACCGTTGCACATCCACCTGCAAGAAACAGTGCAACGAAAATTATCAATACCTTTCCAGCGTTCATTGATCAAGCCCTCTCTTAAGTGCGGTAGTTGGGCGCTTCTTTGGTAATAATAATATCATGCGGCCTTGCCTCGCGTAAACCCGCTGTTGTTACCCGATAAAAGCGACCTTTTTCATGAAGCTCCTTAATATTCTTGGACCCACAATATCCTAACGAAGCACGAAGTCCACCGCAGAACTGAGTCATAATGTTCTTGACATGGCCCGAATAAGGAACCATACCCTCAATACCCTGCGGAACTAAGTCGTCCTCGCTCTCGTTGTCTTGGAAGTATCGCGCACGACTACCCTTGCCGTTTTTGAGCGCTGCCATTGAGCCCATTCCACGATAAACTACATATTGACGACCGTTGGAATAAATCTTTTCGCCTGGGGACTCCTCTGTACCTGCGAGTACCGAACCAAGCATCACCGAATCTGCTCCAGCGGCAAGAGCCTTAGGAACATCACCCGAAAGCTTAATTCCACCATCAGCAATCACCGTAACTCCACTACCACGAAGCGCCTTCGCCGCCGAATAAATCGCCGTCAGCTGTGGAATACCAACCCCGCAAACTACTCGTGTCGTACAAATCGAACCAGGTCCAATACCCACCTTTACCGCGTGTGCCCCCGCCTTGGCAAGGTCCTTGGCTGCTTCACCTGTTGCAATATTGCCGGCAATCACATCAATCTTGGGGAAATGACGTGAGATGTATTTGGTCATTTCGATAATCCCCTTGGAGTGTCCATGCGCAGAGTCAACTACGACCGCATCTACGCCCGCCTCAGCAAGCTTCTCAACGCGTGAAATATCACCTTTACCTCCTGACACAGAGGCGGCAACTCGAAGCTGAAACTTAGCATCAAGATTATAAGAACTTTCAGAATTCTCCACAATTCGCCGCACATCGGTAAAGGAATAAAGCCCAACCACCTTGCCCGTTTTATCAACAACTGGAAGTTTACCAATCTTATTAGCGCGCATAATGTCATACGCTTTTTTAAGCGTCGTTCCCACCTTGGCAGTCAAAAGCGCCTTTTGCATAACGTCTTTTAACTTCGCAGCATTCATTGGCGCAAAGCGCATGTCCGATGAAGTAATCATCCCCACCAACTTGTCGTTACTATCCAAAACTGGGAAGCCATTGAACTTCAATTTTAGCCGCGCTTTCTCACTTCTCAAAAATCCAATATCATCGTTAGCATGAAAGCATACTGGAGAGTCAATAAGCCCATTTAAATGTTTCTTTACGAGCCTAACTTGCGCAGCCTGATCGTCCTCCTCAAGATTCTTATGAATACACCCAATACCGCCAGCAATTGCCATCGCAATTGCCATCGGCGCTTCAGTCACTGTATCCATCGCTGCTGACATAAACGGAATCTTCATTTTGGTTCGTGAAGTAAACTTCGTTTCAAGTGAAGTGTCATCTGGCAAGAAGTCCGCATATTGGGTGACTAACGTCACATCGTCATACGTAAGACCCTCAAATGGGAAGGTTTTCATAAACGCATCAAGATACTTATTCATACTCTCTCCTTTTGCCTTCGTGATTATACACTTTTTTCTTTATTAGGTCAAGACGAAACACTTAAAAACGACCCAAAATATTGGTTAGCGACTCTTCTAATCCACCATAACGATTTTGTTTTAACCAAAGTCGACGATATTCGCTTTCGTAATTGGCACGAAAGTTCTCCTTCGGCGGCTCAGTGAGTCTCGCTTTTACAACTCGATACAGCAAATCCAGGGTTGCAAAATCATCCTTAATCCACTCTGGGAGTTTGCCCAAATCAAGACGACTTGCAATTTCGCGCTGACACGCAAAAGCTCGCTCTATCATCTCATCATTCACCGTTGGCGCACGTTCATATTTATTATTATCAACTAAAGCGAGGAAAAGCTCCGTTGAATTTCCCATTCGTCCACCACATTTAAGATATATCTCACCATAATCCAAAAGCACCGAGCCAACTTCTGCGCCAAGCAAAGCATCAATCTCTTTAGCTAAGCCCGCGCGCGACAACGATCTTCCGTGAGTTTTAGCCGAGAAATACACGAGTGCAGGGATAGAAACAATCCACGGCTGAGGATGCCCACCATCACCCCAATCGGCCAAAAGCATTCCCTCGGCATTGTACTTGTCGGCAATATTATAAGCATTATCAATATTACCCATCATATTAGGAATTCGTCCTGAAATTGAACCCCACGCACTCGTTCCAGGGCAAAGCATAAACCGACGATGCGCCTCAGCAAATAAAGCAACTTGTTTATCGAAAGGATGATTCGCCTCATAACCCCAACAAAGCGCCACTGCATCTTTAGGCAACTCTGAAATTAGCTCTGGTGCATTTACAATGATATCACCCCAAAACATCATCGTGTGCTGACGAGCTTTAACTAACTTGTGGATTTTAAGCAAAAACTCCAGATAAACTCGATGAGGCCCTAATTCGGCTACCGCTTTAGCGCTGCGATTGGACTTATTTGCGTCCATAAGCTCTAAAGTCTCATCACAGCCAACATTGACATATTGCGATTTAAAGCAAGGAAAAAGCGCATCGTATAGTCCCGCCACAAATTCAATTGAGCGCTCATCAGTGGGACAAAGTGCCGAAGGCCGACGAATTACCGATCCCCAAGGCGCATAAAAAGCTCCTCCTTGAGGGACTTCCGCAAGATCGTTGTATTCAGGTTTGGAGAGCCAATGATCCAAGTGGCCAAAAGAATTTTGATTGGGAACAAGCTCAATCCCACGTTCCGCACAATATGCATCAAGCACTTTAACCTCCTCTGGAGTCATCGGCGAAGCATCCCGCCAAGCCACTTCGTGATTAGGATAAGCAAAAGTATGTTCGGTATAAAGTTGAAATTGGTTGTAATCAAGCGCCTTAAGAATATCTACTATCCGATACAAGCTTGCCATCGTCGGAACCTTGTTGCGAGAAATGTCTAATTGATATGCTCGCACCCGTGGAAGATATACTAATTTCCTATCCGTTTCCGGCGTGGACGCGCAGCCCATGACCATTAACAATCCAACTGCAATTAAATGATTCTTCATGCGAGAATTTTATCATTTTGCTATAATATGCGTCAAACATGAAGGTGTTATTTAAAACTTTTGGTTGTCGATTAAATCGCGCGGAAGCGTTGGAGATGGAGGCAGAATACCTTGCCCGAGGATGGACACTTACCAACAATCTTTCCGAAGCCAACCTTTTTGTACTTCGTGGCTGTGCCGTAACTCGCAAGGCGGAGCATGAAACCAACAGGTGGATTGATTATCTTAAACGTCACTATCCTACCACTCGTATTGTAGTTGCAGGATGCACTAAAAATAGAACCGCCTTTAAAACTCCTTTGGAATTAAGCAAGGCCAACGACCCAAACCCGCTTCCCGTACGCACTGCGCGCGCCTACCTAAAGATTCAAGATGGATGCAACTCACAGTGCTCATTTTGTATCGTCCCGCAATTTCGAGGAAAATCACTATCCATGCCCTTTGATGAAATTATTGCGAAGGCCAAACGATTTATTGACTCTGGCTATCATGAAATCGTAGTTACTGGTTGCAATTTAGTACAATACTTAGATGGATCTCGTCGCTTGCCAGAGTTGGTGTCCGCCTTGTGCGACCTTAATTCTAATTGTCGCATACGCTTAGGCTCGATTGAACCTGGATTTATTGCCGAAAAGATTGTCAACTTAATCGTTGAGCGTCCCAACCTTTGCCGATTTTTACATTTACCAATTCAATCTGGATCGCTACGTATTTTATCCGCGATGCGTCGTCCATACAAGATACTTGATACAATAAAGTTTATTAATGAGACGATGAAAAAACTGCCGTTGTTGGGACTTGGGTGCGATTTAATCGCGGGCTTTCCAAGCGAAACTGACGCCGACTACGGATCTACCTTAGGGCTTTTAAATCGACTGCCTTTCTCAAATGTACATGTTTTTCCTTATTCTACTCGTCCAGGGACATTCGCAGCGGGACTTCCCGGTGCGCTTTCAAGAGAGATTAAACTTGCCCGCACCAAAGAGCTCAGCACCGTTGCCGATGAAAAACGACGAACTTTTGCTAAAAAGTTTATTGGCAAAGAGGTTGAAATGGTGATCGAAGATGAGAAAAAGTATATTGGTTGGACGAGCGAATATTTCGCTTGCGAAATTATCAACCATCAGCGTGCAAGCGCATTTAAACGAAAAGATCTCGTCAAAGTACATGTGATGGATGCTCACCATGGCAAGCTTAAAGGCACCATTATCTAAAACCGTATGCCAGGCGAGACCATAAAAACCCTTGCCATTTGTTTAAGGATTGTTCCTTGGTCAAAGACTTCCCATGTTGTAACTTGGCTTACACTAAATGGCATTGTTTCAACCGTAGTCAAAGGCGCTGTTAGAGCTAAAAGTGCATTCTTAGGCCAATACGATCTCAATTACACTTGCGAAATTATCTATTATACTCGCGAGCGTAAAGAATTACACGTCTTGCGCGAATGCTCTCCTCTAAGCTTGCGCGACAGTTTGCGCGACGATTATCGCCGGCTTATTGCTGCGGAATATCTTCGAGTGCTTTCTACAAACCTTGCAGCAACTGGCGACGAAGGCACACTTTGGTATAAACTCTTAGACAAACAATTAGACAATCTATCCAACCTACCAACCAACGCAAGCAACACGAGCATTTTAAAGGAAATTCTCGACTTTGAACTAAAATCATTAAACCTATCTGGTCTTTCGCCAGAAATTGAAGCCGAAAAAGGATCCTTTTCCTTGAGAGGAGAAAGAAATTTACCAGTAAATATCATGGTAGCTAACGCAATCAAGGATATTCGAAGCGAAAAAAATACACAAATCATACTTGACTCAGCCAGGGTAATTGGTGTATTCTATCTACTTCATCTAGACTGTGCGTCAGATCTAAGACGAAATACCATAAATTTGATTTTAAATTCAAAAAAAGGAGAGGAGAATAAAAAATGAATATTAATAAGATTTGCGCCGCAATGCTCGTTGGTGTAGCAGTTGTTGGGTGCTCATGCAAGGAAGAAGTTGTTCTTTCTGTAGACGGCAATGAATTAACCCGCGAGTCAGTCGATAACGACATTGAAGCATTGCTTAAAGCGCAAGGTGATAAAATCCCTGCCGACCAAATAGAATATTTCCGTCAAATGGCGCAAAACCAGATTGCCCAAAATTTTATCGTAGAAAATGTGCTTGTAGCCAAGGCTAAGGCAGATGCGTATCAAGTAACTGATGCTGAGCGTAAAGCTCGTGCGGATGAGCTTCTTGCTGCAATAGCACAAATTCCTGATGCGCCTAAGACAATAGACGAATATTTCGCTAAATTTCCTCTCGGTGAAACGCGTGCTCGCAAAGAGTTTGAAAATGGAATCTTAATTGACAAGATGATCAAGGCCGAACAAGCCAAAGCACCAGCCGTCGATTACACCGCCAAGGCGAACGAGATCATTGGTGAGATTACCGCTGCCAATACCAAGGCCGCTGATAGCGAAAAGAACGCACTTGCCAAGATAACGAAACTCAAAGCTGACCTTACCGCAACACCTACAGATAAACTTGGTGATAAGTTTGCTGAAATTGCTAAGAATAACTCAGATTGCCCTTCTTCGGCCAAGGGTGGGGATCTTGGGGAGTTCACTCGCGGGCAGATGGTCAAGGAGTTCGAAGATGTGGCCTTCACACTTCCAGTGGGCAAGATTTCTGAGCCCGTCAAGACCCAGTTCGGATATCATCTAATTATGACCACGAAAAAGACGCCTGCCGTTGAAGCTCAAGGCGATCAACCGGCTGAACCAGAAAAGGTTCAAGCTAGCCATATTCTTTGTAAGATCGAGGAAGTTCGTAAAGTCCCAGAGATTACCGAAGTTACAGAGTTCCTCAAAAAACAGAACGAACGCAACTTTGTCGCTGATTTTGTAATGAATCTCGTTAAAAACGCAAAGATTGAAGCATTTTCTGACGATTTTAAGCAGTTTGTTCCTCAGGACGACGAAGAAAATGACGCTACTTCACCAGAACCAGTTGCAACTGAAGAAGGAAAATGATATAATACGCTTCTCAAAAGGGAGATAATAGAAATGAGTCAGCATGCATCTTTAAAAGGTTCTGGTAAAATGACTGCTAAGCGCAATGTCTTGAAGCGCTTTGAGCGTGTCAATCTTTTACAAAAGCGCGGTGAGTGGAAGGAGGGATCCCGCGGTCTCGGACTAAAAAAGACAAAGCCAGAAGCTTAATCAAAATTTCTTTCTTAGTCAGAAATGGAGCGCTCGGGAGAAATTTCTGAGCGCTTCTTTTTTAATGTTCTTTAATGGTTCCTTTTAATACCGCAATAAACGCAGACTGAGGAACATTAACATGGCCAAACTCTTTCATCCTCGCTTTACCACGCTTTTGTTTCTCCAAAACCTTCATCTTACGAGTAACATCGCCGCCATATAGTTTGGCTAACACGTCTTTGCGGAAAGGCCGAATATCCTCACGTGCGATAATCTCCTTGCCAATAGCCGCCTGTACTGGGATCTTGAATTGATGTGGCGGAATAGTATCGGCAAGCGCCTTACACATCTGTCCTCCTCGCGCACGCGCTTTATCCCGATGCACCATTGTCGCAAATGCGTCTACTGTCTCACCATTAAGTAAAATATCCATCTTCACAATGTCTGAGGATTGATATCCTGCAGGCTCATAATCCATTGAAGCGTAGCCGTGACTAACGCTCTTTAAGGTGTCATGGAAATCAATCAAAATTTCGTTTAACGGAAGCATACAATGAAGCATTACTCTTTTAGCATCAATTGTCTCGGTTCCTTCAACTTGTCCACGTCGATCCATTACAATGCGCATTACATCGCCAATTGATTCAGAAGGCGTAATAATACGCGCTCTAAGAATAGGCTCGAAAATACTCTCTAATGCCGATGGATCTGGCATCTGTAAAGGATTATCCAGCTCCCTTTCTTCGCCATTTTTCATCTTTAGTTGATAAACTACTCCTGGCGAAGTCGAAATAATATCAAGCCCAAATTCGCGCCGCAAGCGTTCCTGTACAATCTCCATATGCAACAATCCCAAAAAACCACAACGAAAGCCAAATCCTAACGCCAACGAGCTTTCGTGATGAAAAGTAAACGCCGAATCATTGAGATGCAATTTCTCTAAGCCTTGCGACACCTTAGGAAATTCATCCGTTGACATTGGATAAATACCGCAGAAGACCGTTGGATGAATGTCGTGAAAACCAGGCAATGGCTCTTCTGCACCTAACCGCGAAGTGGTTACCGTGTCGCCAATTTTAATCTCACTAGGATCTTTAACCGTGCCCACAATATAACCAACCTCGCCAGCAGAAAGCCACTCAACAGGCTTCTTCGTAGGCGAGAAAATTCCAACTTCATGAACCGTAGTAGAAATCCCCGAGCCCATAAATTTCACGTTTTGCCCCGCAGAAATAGATCCATCCACTACGCGTACATAAGTAATCACTCCACGAAACTCGTCGAAAACCGAGTCAAAAACAAGCGCTCGTAATGGCGCATCCGTTCCTTTGGTAGTCGGTGGTGGGATGCGTTTAACAATTGCTTCCAAAACATCTGAGCACCCCATTCCAGTCTTGGCACTAACCAAAAGCGGATTATCCATTGGAATGGCAAGAATATCCTCAACCTCACGTGACACTTCTTTGACATCTGCACCTGGAAGATCAACCTTGTTTAATACTGGCACAATCTCAAGCTTCGCATCTTGCGCAAAATACGTATTTGCTACCGTCTGCGCTTCTACACCTTGCGCAGCATCTACCACCAAAAGCGCCCCTTCACATGCACCCATTGAACGGCTTACTTCATAAGCAAAATCCACATGCCCTGGAGTGTCCAGAAGATTAAATAAATATGTCTTACCATCCTTCGCCTCGTAATGCATGGAAACTGGATGCGACTTAATGGTAATTCCACGCTCCCGCTCAAGATCCATTGCATCCAAAGTCTGCTCCTTAAGTTCACGAGCACTAATTGCGTGGGTCAACTCCAAAATACGATCTGAAAGCGTCGTCTTGCCATGATCAACATGGGCAATGATACAAAAGTTTCGGATATTTTCTAATGTCATACTTTGGTTTAGAATTATACCATAAATACCTTCACTCAAATAGCCGAAATTCGTGACAAAAATGGCGCGATAAACTTTTCTGGAACATTCATCCCTAATGTAATTTCAGGTTTGGTGGCTCCATGAAAATCACTGCCAGCAGTTTTAATTAAACCCACCTTATCAGCGATGCGCGTAAATTCAATATTATCCTCCATACTATTAGCTTGGTAGATTGCCTCAATCCCATCAAGACCTACATCCTTAAGTCGCTTAAGTTCCGTCTCCGCCATCGCATAATCACGTCCCGCTATACGCCACTCATCGCGCCAGTACCGAGGGTGTGCCATAATTGCAAGCCCACCCGCTGCATGAACAACCTCAAATGACTTCTCCTGCGATGGATGATAACGCTCTTCATAACACCGAGTCGCCTTTGGAGAAGACGCAAGCAAATACTTATCAAAAGCCTCTCGCACACTCCCTACTATTCCATGGTCAACAAGCCATGCCGCAAAATGCGGACGAGCCAACACCTCGCCATGCGCATAAGCGCCAATCTCTTCTCCAAGTTCAATCCCCAAGCGCTCAAAGTTAGCAATTATTTGTGCATTACGTTCATTGCGCCCATCGAGGATCCGCTGCAAAAATAGCTTAAGTTGTGGACAGTTAACATCAATCCCAAGCCCGAGCAAATGAAATCGATCAAAACCTTTACCAGCGTCAATAGAAAGCTCAATACCCGCAATACCACCCCACTTACCAATACCATCACAATTGTCGTGATCGGTAAGAGCAATAGCTACAAAATCTTTTGCTCTAACCGCAATTTCTTCAGGGCTAAGCGTGCCATCACTCGCAGTAGAGTGAACGTGTAAATCAACAAGCATTTTTAATCGCCACCTCTAATGCCTGCACCCATTTTATAAGTCGCACATTGGTATCACACTCCACAATCAACCGTAAGTATGGCTCGGTGTTGGACTTGCGAATATTTATCCATCCCTTATTATAATCAAGTCTAACGCCATCCATTTCATTTCGCGAACATTCGCTACCAAAAGTTTTAGCGACCTTAAGCGCCGAACCAACTGCCACGTCTTTGTTTTCGACTGTAAAATTAATTTCACCCGAATTTGCGTACACCTTTGTAATTGGTTGCATCATCTTTGAAAAAGACATTCCTTTTCTTTTTGCGAGCGCAATTTCGCCTAAAATTCGTATCGCTGCCAACATTCCAGAATCGCAACCATAAAACTCTTTAAAATAATAATGTCCTGCAAGTTCACCACCGCAAATCGCACCTACCTCGCGCAAAATCGGTTTCGCAAAAGCATGTCCAACCGGAACCATAACCGGCTCACATCCCATACGCTTTAACTCTTCAATTGCACCTCGCGAAGTGCGAACATCGTGAATAACCTTGCCAATCCCCGTCGCTTTCGCAACTATTGGAATTAAATAATCAGGCTGAACAAATTGTCCATACTCATCAACCAACATCGCCCGATCTGCATCGCCATCGAATATCACTCCACAATCAAGCTTTTTATCAACCACGAGCTTTGAGAGCTCGGCGCGAGCTTCCGCCAGTAGCGGATTAGGACTATGACAACGAAAATGTCCATCCAAAACATCATTAATCACCATCGCATTAGGAAATATTTTGCGGACAAGCAATGATGCCATGCCATTTGAACAATCAATTGCAAAAGCAAGATTGGAAATATCGCCTAAGCGTTCACGCATCCAATCAATATAAGCATCAAGTCGATTCATTAACCAATCTTTCAACCTCTTTTAGTCCATTAGCATATCCCACTGGCAAAGCCGTACGCATCGACACTTTAAGTCCGTTATCACTCGGTGGGTTATGTGAAGCAGTAATCATCACCGAGCCATCAAAACCCTCTTTCGCAGTAAAGAAATACACCATCGGTGTTGTTGAAAGTCCTAAATCAACTACCTCAACGCCACCCTCTTGAAGCCCCTTTATAAGCTCGTTTTTAATTGCTTCGCTCGTCTCACGACAATCACGCCCCACCAACCAGCGCTTACCTTTCACTACTTGTGGCAACACCCTACCAATCTTTCGAACTTTTGCCAAGTCAAAATCAACGCCAAACGTTCCACGCATATCGTATGCTTTAAAAAATCCCATCACTTACCTCAAGCATATTTTATCACAATCAATTGCAATTTGACGACTAAGTTCTGCGGCAGAAGCAAATTTCTTTTCAGATCGAATAAAGCGAACAAATTCCACTTTCGGCAGCATCACTTTACCCGCTTTCAGTAAATGCACTTCCAAAACTGGTTTTGTCCACGCACGATTCCCCATTGTCGGTGCAACTCCATAATTGGCAACGCCCTTTAAGCCATCTACCTCAACCTCATAAACTCCATTTGCCAATAATGCGTCAACCTCTAAATTTATCGTAGGATATCCTAACGCCTTTCCGATTCCCTTACCTGGTCGAACAACCCCCGTAATTGAATAGCGCCGTCCCAGCATCGCATTCACATCTTCAATTTCTCCCCTCATTAGCGACGCACGAATACGAGAAGACGAAATAACAGCACCCTTATATTCAGCATAAGGAACAACCTTCACCGTATAGCCATGCGCACTAAGCCATTTAGCATCACCGACACCATTCTTGCCAAAGCGCCAATTCTCCCCACAATAGATTATTTCGTCTTGCTTGATATTCGCCAATTTAAGAAATTCTTCTGGGCTCATAACGGATAGTGCATCAGTGAATTCAAGTAACATCACCGGTTTCCCAATCGTCTTGACTCGTTCTTCCACCGTCATAATGAGCCGTGGTGCAGCTTCTACCTTAATAATGCTTAGTGGATGATTGGCAAACGTAACCACCCTATCCGCGCAATCAATAATCGCACGATGACCACGATGAACACCATCAAAAAAACCTACCGCAACGCTTCGCCGATGGGAATCACACATGATGCAAAATCCTTAATGTCGGTGTTGAGCAATTGTTCAAGCGGAATGGCTTTTTCAATTGAAAATTTACCCACAGTAATGCGTCTTAAAGACTCCAAAGCCGCACCACATCCACACGCCTCACCAATATCATTCACAAGTGTACGCACAATTAATGACTTGGTGCCTAAAACCGAAAACTCATTGCCCGTAATTGACAGTTTATAGACATGTGTTAATTGCGCAGTATGTTCAAGAGTATCCGCAATTTCATAATCTGCGCTACCCTCTTTACGTACACTGCAATAACGTGGCTCGGTCTGAAAAATATCACCCTTAAATTCTTCAATCACATCACTTAGCGTCTCTATCGTAGGATATCCTTCACCGCCCAAAGCCACTCCATGAATATCATGAGTATTAGTCTTAAGCCCCCAACGAACATGTCCGGTATAGGCCCTATCCGCGCCCATTATTTCACCCACAAACTTATTGGCATCATTGATTAATAAAACCAACAATCCACTCGCCATCGCATCCAAACTTCCACCGTGCCCAACCTTAACGAGATTAAACTTGTGCTTAACCGCTTTAGCAACCAGATTAAAACCTATTCCTACTGGTTTATCAACCAGCAAGAATCCATGCAGATTCTCAAGTAATCTAAGCTGGGTTAGATTGGCCATCGAGCCGATTCAAAATTGCCAACACTTCATCGCCCTTTTCAATCGAGCGATCCAATTGAAAAGTCAATCGTGGAGTAAATTTAAGACGTACTTCACGATTGATAATCTCTTGGAAATGACGAGCATGATGCCGTAAATGGTCAAGCGCGGTTTTTTTAAGCGCTTCATCGCCAAAGACCGAAATCCCGACAGTCGCATCCCTCATATCCTTACCACAATTAACTCCAGTAACGGTAATAAGGCCTGGTTGAACAGTATCACCCTGCATAACCGAGAACATTGACTCGGCAATCACTCTCCTCAAGAGCGAATTAATTCGTTCTAATCGTTCGACACCCATTTAGAGCGAGCGTGGCAACTCCTCAAGCACATAGCACTCGATAATGTCACCGACTTCAAAACCCTCAAAGTTCGCAAAACAAACACCGCACTCCTGCTGACCAGTAACTTCCTTGACTTCGTCCTTGAAGTGCCGTAGAGTCTGGACTTTGCCATCCCAAATCATATTCTTGCCACGAAGAATACGGAATTTCTCCTTTGCGATTAGCGCACCGTCCAACATCTGCGAACCAGCAATCTTGCCTAACTTGCCGATATCGTAAATGGCTTTAATCTCCGCATGACCCTTGATCACCTCTTTGTATTCTGGAGGCAGCAAGTCCAACATTGAATTTTTGACATAGTCAATAAGCTCGTAAATAATGCGGAAAGAGTTGATCCTCACTCCATCATGCCGAGCTTGATTTTGAACACCTGCATCATTGCCAATATCAAAACCCACAATAATTGCCTTACCCGCAGCAGCAGACTTAACATCCGTCAAAGAAACATTACCCGTCCCCGTGCCTATGATGCTCATTGACACCTTTTCGCTCTTAATCTCGTTAAGTGCTTGGACAATCGCTTCCAATGATCCTTGAGTATCGCTCTTGACAATGACATTGAGCTCGCGCTTGCCCTCTGCAGCCATTCGGCTCATTAACGCATCCAAGGTTGCTGCTTTGGATGTCGAAAGCTCCTGTTCCTTCTTTTCTTGAGCGGTTTGCGCAGCGAGCGTGCGCGCCCGCTTTTCATCAAGCATAACTCTAAACTCACTACCCGCTTCAGGCACTCCGGATAGTCCAGTGCATTTTACTGGAGTTGCAGGAGGCGCTTCTTTAATCCGACGACCATGGTCATCAATAAGTGAGCGCACCTTACCAAAATGCTCACCAATAAGAATCGCATCCCCCACTTTGAGCGTACCGCCAGTTACCAGCATGGTTGCACAAGGACCAAGTCCCTGTTGAAGCTCAGACTCAATCACAAAACCGTTCGCTCGACGATTTGGGTTGGCACGCAACTCGAGAATCTCGGCCTGAACTAAGATGTTTTCAAGCAAAGAATCAACTCCTTGGCCTGTCACTCCACTTACTGGGCAACAAATAATATCGCCACCCCAATCCTCTGGTGTGAGTCCTGCTTTTTGCAATTGTTGCTTTACACGGTCAATGTTGGCAGTCGGTTTGTCGGCCTTGGTAATTGCAACCATTACCTGTACGCCTGTTTGACGCGCAACTTTTATGCACTCTTCCGTTTGAGGCATAATGCCATCATCCGCTGCAATAATCAACACCGCAATATCAGTAATTTGCGCACCACGCGCACGCATCGCACTAAATGCTGCATGTCCAGGGGTATCAAGAAAAGTAATCTTCTTGCCCGCAATCTCAACTTGATACGCACTGATTTGCTGAGTAATGCCGCCCGCTTCGCCAGCCGCAACATGCTCCTTACGGATATAATCCATAAGCGTCGTCTTGCCATGGTCAACGTGACCTAAGAAAGTAACAACTGGAGCACGCTCCTTAAGCGTTTCTGGCGGGTCTTCCGGAATTAAATCATCCGCATCAATTGCTTTCAAAACTGGCTTGGCCGTTGCTTTGTCACGCGAATGCTCCACCACCACCTTAAAGCCATATTTCTCCGCAACTTTGGTCGCAATATCAGGTTCAACCCGCTGATTGATGGACGCGAGAATCTTTAATGCCATCAAATCCGCAATTAAACGATTGGGTTTAATGTTTAATTTGACTGCGAGATCCTTAACAATGACTGCACCACGAATCGAAATCTCGCGCGCTTCTTCATTTACTGAAATACGCCCACCTTGTTGAGGCACTTGTGGCGCTACGCGAGCAACTCGCTTATCAAAGCTCTTCTGTCCTTCACGCCCACGCTTACCCTTACGAGTATTATCCTCATCCTCATCGTACGACGACGCTATCTTAACCGGCTGAGGCTTTGGCGCAACAACCGAAATCGAAATACTCGCTTGCGGTTTCGCCTTGGCCAATGGCTTAAATCCAGCATGTGTGAGTCCAGTCTTGGAGAATTCAGGCGCTACGATTGCAACTTTAGGCTTCACTGTTACCTTAGTCGTAACTGTAGGCGTAAGCGGCTTTTTGGACGTCTCAATGCTCGCTATCGTATTTGCCTTTTTCGCAAACTTACCCTCAGCAGCTTGTCGTGCAATCTTTAAATGCTCGTCAAGCTTAGCACGTTGATCAGCAAAAAACTGCGCATTAAGCGCTGCGGCACGTGCACGCTTCTCTTCACGCTTTTTAAGAATTTCCTCGGTCATTCTTGAATATCCTCGGCTTTCGTAGCGGTAAGCTCCGCGACCGCCTTGGCCGCAGCATAAACACCTTTCGCCTGTACCTCGTCGAGCCCAGTCGCCGCAATAAAGCTCGCTTCGTCTTCATCTGCAATACCATCAACTGTGAGGTATCCTGCATCCGCCATCTGAGTTGCGATTGCGGTTGATACCGAAAGCATCTCTGCAAGCTCCTTGATAGCTTCCGCCTTTTGATCTTCAAAGGAAGCGGTCGCCATTGATTTCTTAATTTCAACATGCCAGCCAGTAAGTTTAGTTGTAAGCCGCACATTCTGTCCACGTTTGCCAATCGCAAGCGAATATTGATCAGCCGCTGCAACAATGTGCACTGTATTGGGCTGAACAGGATCAACCTCAATCGACTCCAATTTTGCTGGCGCTAACGCCTGTGCGACATACTGACGAATATCCTCGTTCCAACGAACAATGTCAATCTTTTCACCCGAAAGTTCATTGACGATGGAGCGCACCCGACTACCTCTCTGACCGACGCAAGCGCCAACTGGATCAACACCATCATTGGAGGTACGAACCGCGAGCTTAGCGCGATAACCAGGATCACGACTAACTCCCATAATCTCAACAACTCCGTCCGCAATCTCACTCACCTCTAAGCGAAAAAGTGCTTCCACAAACTTACCACTCGCACGCGAAAGAACTACACTTGGGCCCTTAGCCTCGGGATCTACACGAAGGATGATCGCTTTAATCGGATCGCCCACTTGATACTCTTCGGTTGGGATACGTTCCTTACTCGGGAGAATCATCTCGGTTTTGCCAACCGTAACATAAGTATCTCGACGCGAGATCGCGCTAACCGTTCCTGAGACAATATCACCCACACGGTCTTTATACTCCGAGAAGGTGTTGGTGCGCTCAGCTTCGCGAATCTTTTGCATAATCATCTGACGTGAAGTTTGCGCTGCAATACGTCCAAGCCGTGAAGCTGGCATTTCAATTTCAATCGTGTCACCTTCTTTAACAGGGTTACCATGATTAAACCGAACTGCTCGTGCAAGCGAAATAAAGCCAGGTCCCACATCCTCATCTGAAGCAACTAAAGTGTCATAAACATGAAGCGAAAGGTCTTTGCGATCAATCACCACCCGAAGATCGTTGGTAACGTTCTGATTCTTGCGAGCAGCTTGTTGAATCGCCTGCTCAATCGCGGTTAACACGATCTCACGGCTAACGCCACGTTCATTCTCAATATGCTGCACAACTGCCAGCAACTGACTATTCATCGCCATTTTACTCTCCTTAAGTTTATAAAGGTCAAAGATACCCATCGGTACGACCCTTTGGATCGCCGAAAAGCGAGTGCATTTTAACAAATTTGATGATTTTATGTCAAGTGCCAGGAGCGGGACTCGAACCCGCACGCCAAAAACTTGGCAAGGGATTTTAAGTCCCTGGTGTCTGCCATTCCACCATCCTGGCTTCAAAAATCATTTCACTACCTCGCCGAGCTTGGTGTGATCGTTGCGAGTAGCACCACCGGTCTGGAGATAATAGGCACCTTCGCCCAACGCTCCAGCATCAATCGCCATCGAGGCATTGTAATCAGCGGAAAATCTTGCGCGCTTAACTGGCATCCATTTGTCCGAATCCTGCTTGCGAGTAGCAATACCCGAGAATTCTGCACGGCGCATCAAAGTGGCCGACGTGCCATTACGCCAAAAGTCTTCAACAAACGAATAAAGCCACCCAAAGCCATTGCCCCGCTTGGAATTCCTCAAAGTAGAAATCTGGGCAACTTTGCGCCACTCCTTGGAATCACCCTTGTAATAAAAGCAAGTATAAGAAATTTGATTAGTTCCATCAGCCGCTCGATCTATTCGAATCGTAACTGGCTCCCCAAGTTTCCAGCCAATATCAGTAATTGTCCTAACGCCAGTACCCTCACCACCAAAACGCGACACATTAACACCATCATCCGCAAAAATCAATTTAGCCCGCACATCTTCACGCGTAAGCTCTGGTCTTGCCTTGAAATCAAACGGATCTGTGTCGTCCCATACGCTAAAAATAAGAATCTTACCATAGGCAAGTGAATCCTGAATTCCACAATATCCACAATCCCACCCTAAAACGGCATAGTATGTATTGTTTTGTGTCTCCGTCACTTTCACCGTGCCAATTGCAGCGACCGCATCCTTGCCATCAGTATCGTAAGCTAAATGCACGCTTCGAGCCTGACGTTTTGCAAGCTCCTCTGCGGTAGGCGCAGCAACTGCTACCAACATTCCACAAATAGCTATCGCAACAAAAATAGATAGATTACGAATATTCATAGCGCGTATTATATCATAGATATCGGCATTTTGCGAGGGGCCTTGGGAATGTCTGATACAAACTTAGGTAGCGCAAGCCCCCCGATACGCTCTGCGCAATATGCTTCAATTGCTCGTGCTTTTTTTAGCGGCACCGCAAAGCGCTCAAGCCCTGCGACTGGATCGCACTGAAAGACATAATAAGGAACAATCCGCGCTGCACTTAACTCCTGCAAGAGTGCAAGCATCTTTTTATTGTTATCATTGACTCCTTTTAAAAGTACTGTTTGGCTCAAAACTGGAATTCCATGGTCAATAAACTTTGCCGCGACCCTGCCCGCAATCTTGGCCTCACGTGCGGTATTGATATGAACGCTTACTCTTAACTTCTTGCACTTGGCAAGTGACTTGACAAGCTTATCGGTAATCCTCTTAGGCCGCACTACTAACGCACGAGTGCAAAGCCGAATTATTTTAATTTGGTTTAACTTGTTAAAAGTGTTTACGAGTTTTAAAATCTCTTTATCAGTAAGTGTAAAGACATCTCCACCAGAAAGCAAAACATCCCTAATCTCACGATGCGCCTTAACATAACGAACGGCGGCTAATATCTCAACATCAGTTGAAATAGTGCGCGACGAACTAAGTATCCACTTACGTGTACAATGCGGACAACGGCAAAAACATTTGTTTGTCGTCATTATAAGTACGCGATCTGGAAAGCGAGCTTTGAGTCCTGGCACTTTCTCTGTCTGACTTAGTTCTCCAAATGGATCGCGACTAAATTTAATTTTCATCCGCAAAAAGTGACGAGGGAATAAACACCGTTGCCAACGCATGATCGCGAACAATTCTCACTGCAACCGAAATATCCCGTCCTTTAAAGTTTTTAAACGCTTCCACCCACGCACCGGTAAGCTGGATATTTAAAATGCCCGCATCAGCTTGATAACTAATTACATTTAATTCGGTAGGACTATAACGAATGCCCGTCCCGAGCGCCTTTGAAACCGCCTCTTTTGCGCACCAAAACTTGATAATTGCTTGGGCCGAATTAGCTGCACTAGCTGCGATTTCCAATTCTTCAGGCGTGAAGACACCTGCCGTAAATTCTTCAGAAAGATTGCGATTGATAGATTCAACGTCTACGCCCACTCGTGCGTTTGCTGCAGCTACTGCGACCACAAACTGCGCAGTATGAGAAATTGCAATGTCTAAGTTTCCTGAAAGATGCTCTGACCATGCGCCTAATGCATGTGGCTTACCCGAGTCGTCCGCCCAAATTTGAATATCCGCATCGCTCCATCGCGCTTGATACTTCTCTTTGAGAAAACGTCGCACCGCTTCCTTGGCAGCAATTCGCCCAAAAAGCCATTCTGTACGTCTTGAGGTAGATCCAGTCATTTCCAAAAAATCTTTGCGCTCCGTGCCACACAAAACCACTTTTGACATCATCCTAAGCCAAAGTTCTTCGTTGCGCTCAAAGATAGCATAAGGAACATCAGAAACAAATGCCGAAGAGAAATCTGTATCTGGCGAACCTAATAGCTCTGGATTCATCGGTGAAGTAATAAACGTCATCGCTGGTTGCATAATTAGCTCGCGATAGTCAACCGGCACCCGTTCAGAGAGCTCCTCCCATCCCGTAATTGCAACCAATTCCTTGCCATTACCATCCGTAACTACAATATCACAAAGCTGGCTTTTGGGAGTTACGCCCGTTAAACGCAAATAAGCATTAAGATGATCACCTTCCCTTGGCATTACTCCGCCATACGACAATCGTCTCATCCTAAACGGGAAGGAAAACGCTCCTGCAAACTTTTCATGACTCCGCCAAAGCGCAAAACCGCTAACTACAATTTCCATAATGAGTGGGTTTACTACCCAAATTGGAAATCGCGTAAATGCTACATTGCCGACGAGCGGCGGAACAGTAAGCTCATAATCAAGACCCGACTCGCTCCACGCCTTTACAAAATTAATTCCTCTTAAACGCTTACCATGACAAAGTCGTGAAGGATAAATATCACGCCCCGACCAATGAACATTGCGAGGCTTGGACAATGGTTCAATTGCAACTGGCTTAGAAATCGGCAAAGAATCGGCCAAGACAAATGTCGCTTCCATCACTGGGCTAGTGTAAGCCGCATTCGGAATATCGTCACGCAATTGTACTTTAACTGCAATCTCATTTGAAGTTGCCGAAGCCACTCGCTCTGCACGCATAAAGAGCTTTAACTCGCCTCGTTCAAAGGAAACCATTCGCTTGCAATTAAACTCCTCTATTCGCCTAAGTCTGCGATTGGGGACAATAATTTCGGCGACCTCAGCCATCATTTCGCACCCCATAGAAATGGTAAGTAGAATAAGCCCTTTAAGATTGGGATCAGAATAACTCATCTGACTCGTGCCAAGAGCATAATCCCCCAAGAACGGATACTCCGAAAGCTTAAACACTTTGGACACTTCTACGCTAACCCCTGGCGACGAATTAAGAATATCTGCGTCCGAAACGAGAGGATTCATCGCCCCAAAATCAAATTGACGCTCGCGTTGCGCTTGACGGGCAATTGCCGCAGCTCGCGCCTTCGCTTTCGCCCCTCTAACCCCTTTCACCTCGCTCAACAAACTCGCTTCACTTAGCAAACTATCGTTTGACAGCAATGTAAGCCGTGGGAATGCACGTGAAAGCTTCATCTCCGTATCTCGCCGCTTGGGCATCGCACTTGTCGAGTCAAAATCTAAAATTTTAGCTCGCGGATGCGAAAAGATTCGCGAAGCATCAAACTTTGCACCTAAAGCAACTAACTGACCAATCGCATGTTGCAATTGCAAAATTCCTCCACGATGAATCGAATTAAGCGCAATCGCCGCAAAAGGTTCTCCTTTTAAGGTGTCGTTGATTGCAGCGGTCATAAGACCCCGCGGACCGACCTCCACAAATACGCGATATCCGTCCAAATGCATCTGACGAACGACTTCTCGAAACCTAACTGGGTTCTCCCATCTTTCGGCAGCATCCTCACGTAGCGCTCTAACAGAACCCTCGATGACCTTGCCCGTGGCGCATGAGTAAACCTCGCAAACGGGGCGCTGTTTGATGTGTTCAATAGCAAACTTACGAATCACTGGCACAAGCTTACTGCAAAGCTTAGTATTAAATGGCTTGTCTAACGCAAGCTTACTGACCCGCAACCCCGCTTGCGACAACTTTTCCGCTGCCTCGTCAGCAAAGTCTATACTTACCGCAAGCGTTCGTTGACGCGGAGAAATATCCACTGCGGTTACAACTTTGTCCGCAGGCATTTCTGCAATGGCTAAATCAATCTCATCTGGGCGACGCGAGATGACGCTTAACATCGCAATCGTCGGAAGTCCTCCATGATTGACAGCCTTGTACACTGCTTGATAAATCTCTTTTACAACCTTAACTCTCTGTGGACGTGGTAATACCTCGCCAGATGCCATTATTGCGGTAATATCTCCACCCGCAAAGCCAATCACCCCATCCGCATTAAGTCCACTTGCTCTCAACAATCGCGAAAGCCCTGCAGAACCCGCATAAGTTGCAACTAACGCCTGTGCATACGCACCTGACGAAAAGATATCCGCATCATGCCGGTAATAAGCGGCTGGCGGAAAAATAAATGATGAAGGAGTAAACTCTTCATTATCCTGCATTGCTTCTTCCAACTCGTCAAACGCCTCACGACATTCATGATATTCCAATGCCAACTCGCGGAGCATATCCGGATAAAAACTAATCACTCCTGGATAAACAAATGCCAATTTGCCACCATTGCCCAAAAGGTGCTCGCTCGAGTAATATGTGCCGCTCTTATCCCGGATACGCTTGGCTCCTCCCTCCAAACGCGAAATCGCAGAAACAAGGCGAGACCTAAACTCAATCACATCTTGAGCAATAATTGCAATCGCTGAATCACCACGACTGACCATGCAAGTTGCCGCAATATCTACTAAACGCACTTCTCCCACGCGATCAATAAAGGCAACGATGCGCTTCATCTCCGCAATCAACGCCTTTTCATTGGCAGCCGAAATTATCGTAAGTTCGGTCATAACCGTGCCTCTGGCTCCTCCTCCAAAAGAATTGCGGCCGAACGTCCCGCAATACTCGTTTTGCCAATTGGATTAATCGCATCAAAGTTAGACCCCAAAACCAACGCACGACGCGGAGAGGAGCTATCGCCTGTAATCCACGGACGCTCTTCGTTAAGTAAGTAAGCGCTTGACGCCAACGAAGATACTACATCCGCTGAATGTTCAGCTGCAATTTGGGCTGGAAGAATTCGATGATAAAGCGCAAGCGCCGCCTTCATGACACCAGCTGAAATTGCCGAGCGTAGAGTGTGCCCAATATTGCCCTTTACCGATCCCACCCCTACGAGCTCACCGCCTGGACGATGCTCACCCCAAAGCCGCTGAATCGCCCTTAGTTCACGCGCTTCCGAAGCAGCAACACCCGAGCCATCCGCCTCGATAAGTCCAACACTGCGAATCGGCGCATTCGCCTCGGCAACTGCCTGCTCAATGATAGCCGAAGGATTGTCTTCGGGCGCATGCCCAATTGCTACTGAACGAACAAGTGCATAAATGCGATCACGATCTCTTAGCGCATCTTCACGACGCTTAAGCACAAAGAACGCTCCTCCCTCGCCAGGAATAGTACCATCCTGCGTTGACGCAAAAGGATGTAACTCCGGTCGAGTAGAAAAGTCAATTTCGCCCGAAAGCCCCTCAATGTACGCCCGCGAAAACGGTGGAGTGATAGTACCTGCGAGTGCGACATCTGACTTACCAGAAACAAGGTCGCCAATCGCATCGGCAATCGTACCCGCGCCACTTAAAATCCCCGAATCCATAATCGTTGCCGTTCCCAAGAACGCACATTCACGCGCAATCCAGGAAACGAATCGATATCCTGTGCCCAACAAAAAGGACGCTGCATTGGGCGGAGGCAATGACTCAACGAGTTTTTCCTTTACTCCCTCCAACGACTCCTCTGGCGCATTCGGAAAAAACCGATGAATGACCTCCATCGTCTGATCAAGAAACGTCGTATGCTGTAGCCAGTTGACCGTCGACGCATTAAAAGGCGGCGCATATCCCAAGCGCACACTACCCTTAACTGGATCTGGTGCATGTGGCTTCATTGCCGCATCGGTGAGCGCATCAAAAGCGAGTTGAGTTGCAAAATAGAGATCTTGGTTTTCGCCTGCGTTAACCTGCCGCGGAAAGTTTTGCATCGCAGGGACACAGGAGTAGAGCTCTCCCAATTGACCAATGCTCGTTGGATACGGCCGATCAAAGAGATTGCGCTCGCCAATACCAAGCGCAATCTCACTCGTCGGCTTGCTAAGCATAATGCGACGCGAACGAATTGCATCCCAAAACGCAGTCACCGAGCCGACGCCAGCAAACCGGCAACTCATCCCGACTATCGCAACAACATTGTCCATCAAATTTGGCGGAGGGAGGGGGATTTGAACCCCCGATACGGAGATTAATCCGTATGACGATTTAGCAAACCGTTGCCTTCAGCCACTCGGCCATCCCTCCAAATCGCGTTAGTGGTGCGTATTGTATCAAATGCGCTGAACTCCGTCAACAAAGACGGCTGATGGTTTCCAGCTGCGTGGATTGATAACTACGAGATCGGCAATAAAGCCCTTTTCGACTTTTCCGAGCTCATTGCCCCACCCCTGTTCAATCGCTTGATTCCATGAAGTCGTCCGCACGAGCTTTGAAAGTGGAATGCCCGTCACTTCATGAACGTTCTTAAGTCCATTACCCATCCAAAGCGTTGATCCCGCGAGATTGCCACCCTTCACGAGCCGCGCCTCGCCATTTTGAAGCTTCACTTCCAACCCGCCCATCGTGAACGCATACCCGTCCTTGCAATGCGAGCAACGAAGCGAGTCGGTAATCATCTGCACATGCGCAAGATTGCGCTTAGTGAAAACGAGCCGTAGCATATCATCGCAAAGATGAATGCGGTCGCAAATAACCTCGGTATTAAGATCATCAATCAAAAATCCTGCGCCCACCATACCGATCTCACGATGATGCAGTGGCGTCATCTGATTGCAGAAATGCGTCAAGTGACGAAGACCATTCTTGTACGCCGCTTTGAGATCTTTGAGTTTTGCGCCCGTATGACCGCAGCTTGGAATAACGCCAAGCTTAAAGCACTCTTTCGCAAACTTAGCGCCGCCTTCCGTCTCGACCGCGTAGGAAATCTGCTTCACTGGAAAGACCTTGTTAATCGCTTTCAATTCCTTTACCGAGGGCTTGCGCACATACTTCGGATTTTGCGCGCCGCAGCACTTCACATTGATGAACGGTCCCTCCAAATGAATACCAGGCACTTTCGCGTATGGCGAGCCCGCCTCGACATACTTCTTGGCGTTCTTCGCCGCCTGAATAAGCTCGGCGTGGCTCACAGTAAGCGTAGTAGGCAAGTACGTCGTCACGCCTTCGGCCAGCTTCGCCTTGGATAACTCAAATATCGCCTTAGGGTCTTTGTCGCAAAAATCATACGTAAGCGCGCCGTGCGTATGAACATCAATAAAACCAGGCATCACATACTGGCCTTTGACATCAACGACGGTTGTGTTCTTGTCGGCCTTGGCGTTCACGGGTTTGGTAGTCACACTGACAATCTTGTTGCCCTCGATAACGATGGTGGCTTTCTTGAACTCCACATCGGGTGAAATCACATGTGCGTTAAGGATTATCGTTTTCATTACAGCTCCTACAGTTAATTTAAGATATGAGTATTATATCACAATTTAGCAAAAAAACAAAAGCCAGCGGACTATCCATCTCGAGCAATCAGCCACCATTCGACCAGAGTGCCTTCGGGCCCAAGATTTCAGGGATAATCCGCTGGCAAAGTAAGAACCTCGCACCCGTCGTCAGTGATTGCGACAGTGTGTTCAAAGTGGGCCGCCAGCGACCGATCGCGCGTGACTACCGTCCACTCATTACTTAGAACGTCGGTCTTCTCGCCTGCCTTGGTCATAGCAATCATCGGCTCAATTGCAATCGTCATACCTGGTCTTAGAATGAGCTTCGTACCAGGCCTACCGAAGTTGGGAACTTCTGGGTCTTCGTGAACCGTTCGACCAACTCCATGGCCAATCCAATCTCTAACTACACCAAAGCCCGCCTCCTCAGCAACGCGCTCAATCGCATATCCGACATCTCCCAAATGTACGCCTGGCCCGCAAGCGGCAATACCCGCCTTAAGGCAACGCTTGGTCGTTTCTACGAGCCGAATCACTTCTGGATCACTAACTCCCAATGCGACCGTACGCGAAGTGTCTCCATTAAAGCCATTTTTAAATATACCAACATCCGTCTTGACGAGATCGCCTGGCATGATTACCCGATGATGCGACGGAATGCCGTGAATGACCTCATCGTTAATGGATACGCAAAGGTGCCCCGGGAAGCCCTCGTAATTGTAAAAGCTCGCCTTGACGTTATGTTTACGGCAATAGTCAACGACCAGATCGTCTATCTCGCTGGTAGTGACGCCTGGTTTGACCGCAGCTGCGCAAATGTCGCGAATCTCCGCGCTCATCCGACATGCTTCGCGCATGCGGTCAATTTCGGCCTTGCTCTTTACGTCAACTTTCACATTGCGGCCTTAAATGCCGCCGCATTCTTCTGTGGCCCTTGATTGCCGTCGATGCGCTTGAGTAAGCCCTTCTTTTCGTAGAACGCAATAAGTGGCTCGGTCTCACGATGATAAACCACGAGGCGATCTTTGACAGTATCGGGATTGTCGTCCTTGCGAATCGTCAGCTCCGAACCGCACTTGTCGCAAATTCCTGCGACCTTGGGCGGAAGCGCAGTTACATGATAGCCAGCCTTGCATTTGGGGCAAGTGCGACGACCAGCAATGCGATCAGCAATGATTTCATCTGAAACATCAACCAAAACAGCCGAGCGAATCGGTGCGCTAATTGCTTCAAGGATCTCCGCTTGCGCAACATTGCGAGGAAATCCATCAAGTAGCATCGTCACATCACCCTTGGTCTCGGCAAGAACATCCTTGATCATCCGAGCAATGAGCTCGTCGGGTACAAGCGCACCCTTATCCATAAAAGCTTTCGCCTCCTTGCCAGCGTCCGTACCAGCGGCAATTGCGCCACGTAGCAAGTCGCCTGACGAGACATGCTTAAGATTTGCATCCTCCGATGCGAGACGGCTCGCAATCGTTCCTTTGCCCGAACCTGGGGCACCTAATAAGATTACAATATTCATAATGCGTTATATTATATCATTTATTGTTGGTCTACCGAAATACTAATCTTTGGCCGATAGTACATAACTTTATTGCCGGACGTTGGCAACGGAACGGATATGTTAGGTGAAGTTGAAAGTGAAGATGAATCGCAATTAGTGAAATCAAAGCTGGTCGCATACTCAACCTTATACACAGGCGTTACTCCATTTATAACTCGAGGATTAATTCCGTCAAATTTGAAGCTTATATTTTCTTTGTCGTCATTGGGAATGCTCTTAAGGTATGGCCTGGATTTATCGTCTGCCGCGTTAAGCCCGAGGACATAACTTTCAAAACTTGACCTTCCATTAGCTGGGCTACCCGACATTACGGTCAAAACACCGTCCGTGCCACAAGCAAGATACTTGCCATTGTCAACCCAACTAATCTTGTGAACTTTATTCGACTCTTCATTAAGCGTGAATGCTTTATCTTCATTTATCAACGCAAGGTTAAGCACAGTATCTTTGGTAATTGCAATATCTGCAGTGCCTTCGGTATTGTTGATTATCTCTTCTGGCGTAATCGTAGTCACCGTGTACGTCCTATGCACCTTGCCGATATATTTTTCAATAGCCAGCACGTTTTCAACAGTCGAGATCTTGTATCCATCGCCTGCGACGATTGTCCCATTAAACTCCATACCATTCGTATCAATCGTTACCGCCTTTGATATTGTAATCGTATCAGGCGCAGTAATGTTGTTGCAAAGCTTAATCGTACCGCCTTCGGGGCATGCCTCGACTGCTTTGGCAATCGTCTCATAAAAAGTCGCCGCACCAGACTCCGGCTGAATCATCGCTTGATTCGTCTTGCCCGCGCCAATGACGACATACTCCGATACCAATGAATATACGGATCGAAGATTGGTTAAATCATAGACATTTGCGCCCATACAAAGATCAATTCGCAGATTCGCAGTCGTTCCCTTATCTACATCTTTTGAAGAATAAACACCGAACTCCATTTCTTGATACGTACTTAAACGTAATGCAGATGAATATTGCACCTGGTAAGATTGCGACATCAACGGATTGCTGGGATTCGCCAACTGCTCACTGAGCACTCGGAAAAGTCCGCCCGCTTCAACATCTTTTGTTAATTCATTATCTCCTAAACTTGGCTTGGAAATATTGGCCTTCACGCCAGTTTTCTCAATATAGCGATTAAATCCAACTGCTACATCTATAGTATAAGAACCATAAGGCGTTATCATTGAAATAAGCTCACCACGACGTTTCCAATCGCTATCGGGATAATCGTCCTTTATGGACGATTCTTTTACATAAATAGCCTTGTCCGCATCCGATAACAATTTTGCATTACATTTCCAATATCCACTTGAGTTCCAATTCATCGTCACAACTGGCCTGGGAAACACGCCCACATAACCATTCGTACGCATGTAACCAGAACGAAGAAATGCCGAAACATCTTTATCAAAATAACCTCCCCGAAAGTTAGCGACCTCCGTCTTATCAACGCCAGTCGCCGCGCTGAAGTTGCCAGTGAAGCGTCCATAATGCGTCGTCAACTCGCCGCCATTCAGCACCACATCGCCTGTGTAGTAGCCGTAGGTTATCTCAGCCGTACCGTTATTGACGAGGAAGTTTCCTGAAGAAGTAATGACGCGTCCGCCGGTTGATGCAATATTACCTTTGTTGTCCCCAATTCGGAAAGTACCATTGTTGACAACAAACCCATTCGAGACCGTGATGCACATACCGTTAAGCTCAATCTCCACTGTCTTGCCAACAGGAATCGTCACTGCGCTCGCGAGCGTCGCATTTTTGAGCATAGTCATCTTTACCGAACTCTCCGTCAAACCCGAAAGCGCAGTGAAGGCATCAGCAAGAGATTCATATTTATTACCATTGTCAAATGTAACCACACTTTGGTCAGTCTTGGGCTTGAGCGAATATGTCTCATCAGTGTCGCTCGTCTGATAAAAAGCGTAATCCGACTTCATTGCGTCAGCAATGTAACTTTCATCTGGCTGAGAAGTCCAACGTCCACCGTAAATTTTATAGTGCGATGTATCTGTCTGGAAGTAGTTCGTCGAATAGGTTGCTGAGCCGCTTGTTGAATAAAAATTAATGGTGTTTGACGAACTACCTGATGCCGAAGTATCATATTTTGTTGGAAACTTTGCCGAAATAGTGCAGTCGTAAAGATTGATTACAGAATTATATTTTGGTGCCATACTAGAAAATGTCGGTGTACAATTAATAAGCGTAATTGTGCCGTTATATAAAAGCACCTTCTCAGTTAGCTTACCATTGAGAAGCACATGCGAATAGGAGTTTGTTTTACCGCAATTCACCGTTAGAGTACTTTCAGCAAGGTCCATCGTACCAAAATTGCCGTTAAGCTTTGATTCGTTATTCATGATTCCGGCATTGCTACAAACCGTACTAGTCAACTCTTTCGATGTCAAGAGAACGAGCATCTGCTTGGTCAACTGGTTATTCTTCTGCATCGTCGCCATGCCCTTCGCTGCGTCAGTATCGTAGCAGGGATTAAGAAACCCAGTAATGCAGTTCACGGCCTTGGTAGGATCAACCGTGCAGCAAAGAACGGCTGGTGTCACCGTCGTCGGCCACACGCACTGCGCAATCGTCACACCATTGCGCACAACCCGCGCGCCGTTCTTCACGGCACAACCAGGCGCAGTGCCAGAGACGGCGCCGCTCATGGTGCCAATGGATGTCTTATAATACTTCTTGTTGTAGCTGGCAACGACGCACGTTGTCTCAAACGGCGTATCGCCGCTCGCGCCCGTCTGGGTCACGAGTTTCTTAAGGGTGATGATTGCGCCGCCGCCGGTGATCGTGCCGTTATTGGTGAATGTGCCGCTCACATAAAGCTCACCGTTGACAATCAGTGTCTTGTTGGCGGCAAGCGTACCACCATCAAGCGATATAGTCGTCCCAGCCGGGATCTCGATACAATAATCATTCGCAAGCGAGGTGGTCAGCTCGGTAGCAGTCGTAACCTTTACGCACGGCACGAAGTCCGCGCAGACGGTGGTCGTGGCGATAAAACTCGCGGTGTATGGCGACTCTTGCGAAAGCAATGTTTTCGTCGTTCCTCCGTCGGCGGTCGTATACCAGCCGTTGAATGCGTAGCCGTCTGCCGCCGTCGCAGCAAGTTTTGGCGTATAGGCCTCCGTGTATGGACCTTTGACAAGTCCCCCGCTACCAACGGAAGTTCCGTCAACGGTATAACTACCGCCATTCGGCGCGAGGTAGGTAATGGAGAAGGATTGAAGAGTCTGTTTCTCGAAGTAGGCGTAGTAGGTATAGGCCTGAATGCCCTTATCCGATGTTGCTGCCGCTAAGGAAGCCGTCCACGGATTGTCGGTTGACGCATAAGATGTTGCGCCGCTTTCACTCGTAGCCCAGCCCTTGAACTCGTAACCATCATTGGCTTTCGCAAAGGCGTAGAGATTGACACTGCCACCGGAAGTACTGGTTGACGCCGACTGAACTGGACCGGAGCTTTCGTCATACTTATCGGCACTTGGCTGCGAGTTTGATGTCGAAGCATAGACCTTGCCACCGCCAGTGTTCGCAACTTTTGTCGTTAAAGAAGCATAGTAGCTACTCGCCCACGCGGAAGTGCTGGCGAAGAGCGACAAAAGCACTAAACTATATGCGAGAAGATTCTTCATTTACCCTTTACAATATTAGGGTAATTGTATCATATTCCCGCACACAATACCATATACCCTGCGACCAAAATATAATAGGCGGGATCGATGAGCAAGTTGGGGTAAATCAACATTCCGCCCATCCATGTTAGTAATATCCCCGCAAAATACCATTTCCACCTCTTACGCCACTTCCAAAAGACAATCGGCAAGATATTAAACGGCACAACGAGCCAATGCCACGAAGTCGCCGGCAAGCTTGAGCAAAAGACGAGATAAGTATAAAAAACGCCATACCCAACATAAATTCCATAAAGAACCCCTCTAAACGCCCTTCCGACCCACCCTTTAAGGAAGCTTAAAAGCGCTAAAAGCGCCACAATTACGCCTGCAAAGCAAGGCGAAAACCAAGAAGTGCGGCTGATTGGGCTTGGTGGAATAAGCGCTTTACCTTCTTCGGTAATAATGGACTTGCCCGCGATCTTTGCGCCCCTTAAGACCGTAAGCAAGTCCCTGGGCACTACTACGCGCTGATGTTTAAGAACGTGTTTATCGGCTTCAATCCCCACCAGCGACTGGGTAAAGAAGCGATTCCAAGGAAAATCATCCAAGCATTCGCAGAAAAGCTCTCGCCGAGTCTTCGTGGCGATATTCTCCGGCCAATGTCCAAAGTTGATCTCCAAGGGCTTCGCCGCTTCCATTAAACACCGCAATACCGACTGCGCACAACCGCGCTCCAAATAATCGTAGGGCAGTTTCACCCCTTCCGCGACTTTATCGTCCATTATCTTCCAAAGCTTGCGCTTCGTCTCAAGCGGCAAGTTAATCGGATACTCCGTTACCCCACGATGATCATTGCGATAAAACGACAAGTATTCTTCGGTAGGAACGGCGAACATCCCCATCTTAAGCCGTCCCGAAAGAAAGGTAAGCACCCTTTCCCTTACTGGTTCGCTTTCATACGAAAAGCAATAATCAAGCTTGTGCGCATCGCACTTCAAGCGCAAGGCGGCGTGGCCCGCACAAGAATATAACTCGCCACCCGGCTCAGCAATAAGCAAGGACGCTTCAACGAACTCACCGGCAAAGGCGCTAAGCGCCAACTGTGCCAAAAGTACTATTGCAATCCGCTTCATTTCTATGTGCAGACATTATACCACATTTTTCACTGCGGCCTCACATTCCCTGTCTCAAAATTCGAGACAATAGGTCAGACCTCCAGTCTCTATTTTTGAGACACTTTTTATCTCACCCTTCCATCTACTATTTTCGCCAAAGGCCTGATTTTATTGACTTTTTGGAGTGTGTCCCCGCTTTGTCTCATGATCTTTTGGGGTGTGTCCCCGCTTGCTCACAACCGAACATCATTTTAGAATTCCAGTTTTGGTAGCTTTGAAACAATCTTTTGCGTTTCCATTGAAACTGTTACTACTTTAAGAATTAGGTTGACAATATAGCGTTCATCATCCGTCTCTTCTAACCACTTATTCGGATCATTTACAATTCCTGAATCTTTATTGGTAGTGACCTGATAGCGATCCATCACCCACTCAATTGCACTTTTACCATTCACCACATACTCGTATGCTGTCAATGGAATGCCCCTAATAGTAATATGCTCATTATAAATAATTCGACTACGATCTTCTACCTCTCTCCGTTCAATCTTACCATTCTTATTCTCATCTTCAGGATGCTCTTTTTTTGCAAAGCGCATCTTGGTGACTTTATACGGCGAATCATAGCCAGGTTCAATATCGACGGCACATCCTTCCCACTTTTTCGCCTTTTCATAGCCGCAGTGCAAATCGCCGAGTTTGCGGCCCGCCTTCACGAACGCGGCAAAATCCGCGCCGTCCTTGCAGAGCGGAATGCGTGCGAGCGACTTCTTGAGATCCGGCTCAAATCTCGCGCGATATTCGGGCGAATGAAGGACGGCGTAGATGTAGTAGAAGATATCTTCCTTCGTCACCTTATCGCCGAACTCCTTTTGGCAACGCTCGAGCATAAAGTCGGTAATGCCGCTCTCGCGCCGATAGCCATCATCACCCTTATCAAAGAGCGACAACTGATCCGTCTCTTCCTTCGTGTAGACATAGAGAGGGAAGCACTGGGTTCCTGATTCGAGCAAATGCAAATCAGGAATCTCATCAGTCATCAAGCAAGAGAAGGACTTTGCTCCAGTTCCCGCCGTGCAAATTACACGATTCTTATGCTTCGAAGTCGGGAAATACATTGGAATATGATTTACATATTCATTAGCTTCACCGGAAACATAAACATGCTGGACGGAAAAAGGACGATACAGTCCTTTCTTGCTGCACTCAGAACTATATGAATAGTTAATCTGCTTAGCAAGATTATTCTTTGTTTTACGCGTCCAAATCACACGAGCAGCCAACTTGTCGTCTTCAAGTATCTTACCATTCGTCATCGCTTCATTGTAGCTGCCCAACATGAACTTCACGTTCTTTTCAAGATCGGCTCGCGAGAAACTATAAACAATATGGTCTCGCGACGTCTCCAATCCTCGCGAATTAACGACAAAAGCCGATTGCGCCGCGCTGTCATATTTCTTCTCAGGCTCCATCGGTATGAGCGTATCGAAAAGGCCATCGCGCTGATTGACCCAGTCGTTCTTCTCATTCGGCTTAATCTCGACGAGCTCCATCTTCGGATCGAGCATCGAGCGCATCTCGCGGATGATCTCAAGTTTCTTCTCTCGCGAGAGATAATCGCCGACATCACGGTAATAGATCTTCGCCTTCTCACCCGATTTCTTGCCGTTTCTCACCAGGAGCGTAATCGCAATCGGGGTGCGCGAACCAAGTCCAAAGACGTTACCCGACTCCTTCTTGCGAAGTTCTCCACTGGTTCGACAGTTGCCGCGGAGATTGAAAACATAAATCGAATCAAACTCATCCTGCAAGGTCGCACGGAAGCCATCCATTGCGCTCGCATCAAGCCAACCTGCGTTCGAAATAAAGGCAACAATACCCTTCCCGTTCTCAAGACGATCAGTTGCCCAACGGAATGCCTTGATGTATGAATCGTAGAGCGCGTTCTTGTTCGTCGACTTTGTCCGCTTCGCATACGTATCGGCGATTTTCGACTCCAGCTTCGGATAGCGCTGATTCTGCGCATTGTCATTCGCGCTCTTCTGCCCGACCGAATAGGGCGGATTGCCGACGACAATACGAATCGGTGACTTGCGCTGCTTCTGGACGCGTGCCGAATTCTGCTGAAAGTCCTTCGTCTCGAAGAAGTCGTCCTTCTCGTAGAGTTCGAAGGTGTCGGTGAGGCAGATTCCTTCGAAAGGAAGATAGCCCGCCATTCCGGCGAGATCGTGATAGACATTCTCGATATTGACCGAAGCGATGTAATAGGCGAGAAGCACGATTTCGTTCGCATGCAATTCCTCGGTGTACTTACGCTTCAAATCCTTCGGCTTGATGTGTCCGCTTTGAAGAAGACGCGTCATGAACGTTCCTGTTCCGGTAAACGGGTCGATGACATGAACGTCTTTGTCGGTTAATGACTGACCGAACTCTTTTTCAAGTACATCCTCAACCGAGTTGATGATAAAGTCCACGCATTCGACCGGCGTATAGACGATGCCGAGCTGTTCGGACATTTTCGGGAAGGCAGAGCGGAAGAACTTGTCGTAGAGTTCGTAGATGATGCGCTGCTTACCCTCGGCATTATCGATACCTTCCGCACGCTCTGCAACCGATTCGTAGAACTCGTTAAGTGCCTTCATCTCCCCTTCGGGGATTTCTTCATGAAGGAGGTCGACAGTCTTCTGCATCGCCTTCGAAACGACGTTCGAACCAGCGAAATCATAATCACCGAAAACGGCATCGAAGACCGGCTTTGTAAGCGCGTGCTGAACGAGCATATCCGCCGCTTCTTCTTCAGTCACTGCCGGGTTGAGGTTTTCTCGTAGGGAACCTAAGAAGCTCAAGAACTCTTCGCGCTTCGGTCCGGGCGTCGCAATTATCTCATGGAGACGCTTCGAGTGACGCGCGGCAATTTTGGCGACTTCCTCCGCCCAAAGCGACCAATATCGACGAGTGCCAACCTTCTTGACCATCTTCGCATAAATCTTCGCACGAAGATCGAACTCTTCTTGGGTCACTCCTCCTTTATTTTCACCCCCTTTAATGCCCTCGTCTCCGCTCTTTCCACCACCCTTACCAATGACATCAACTATAATCTTACCACTACCATTCTTGTTTAAATCAATCTTATTGATTTCGGCCTCAAAGCGCTCATCGTGAGCCCTTAGAGCATTAAGCACCGTCCAAACTACATTATAAACATCAGAACTATCAAGTGCTTCTTCAGATGACATTCCATCAGGAATAACAACTGGAATAATCACATAGCCATATTTTTTGCCTGGCGCCTTTCGCATCACACGTCCAACCGACTGAACAACATCAATTTGACTATTGCGCGCTGACAAGAATAAAATTGCATCCAAGGACGGGACATCTACGCCCTCGGAAAGGCAACGCACATTTGAAAGAACATGGCAAGTATTTGTATCCGAACTAACATTATTAAGCCATGAAAGCTTTTTCTGACGAATACCTGCTCCCATTCCTCCATCAACATGATCGGCCTCAATTACTACCCTTGCCGCACGTTCTTCAGGAGTTAATGATTCATAATATTTATCCCGAAGGACATTAAAGCAAGAAACAATATGCTTAGAAGCGTTAATATTCGCGCAGAAAGCGACCGCCTTGTGCATAAGCGATGGATCTTCGGCCCTAATTGATTCTGAATCACGTACACAAATCTTGGATAAAGCATTTGTACAACCAACAAGTTTTGCAGCATCATCAGCCTTGATTTCACCATTTGAATTAACAACTGCATTACGTAGCTCTTTAGGAATATCGGGGACGGTTAAAACAAGCACTTTATAATCCGAAAGAATCCCCTTTTCAACCGCCTTACCAAACCCAATACGATAAAACTCTTTACCATAAATTGCTTCATTATCCATTGAACAAAGTACAACATCCTCGGCTTTTGCATCATCCTTAATCTTGTCATTATAAATACGAGGCGTTGCCGTCATATAAAGCCTTTTATTGGCAATAAGTTTTGAATTATCATGTACAAGAATAAACGCTGATTCCTTCTCACCATCAACAGTCGCGCCTGTCGTGCGATGCGCCTCATCACAAATAACAAGGTCAAAATCTGCTTGATGCTCTTTCTCGTGATTTAATTCTTTTTGTGCCTTAATCACTTGCGGAAGCGATTGATAGGTTGAAAAAACTACGCGAAAACCTTTATTGGTTTTAGACATCAAGTCGAGTTCTTTGAATTGATGTACAATCTCTTGCGTATTTGTTACTGCAGGAAATGCCAAATCTTCAACCGTAAAGCCACCATCTTCAGTAGCTTTTTGCTTTTTTGACACCTCTGCGTCTGAACAAACGCACATTGGGCGTATTTTCTTATCCGCATGAACCGTCCACTCATTAAGTGTCTGAGCCAAGAGAGCAATGGATGGAACTAAAAAAAGAATAAGTCCTGTTGGTTTCACTTCGTTCTCCGCAATTTTGAGCGCGGTATAGGTCTTACCTGTACCACAAGCCATAATTAATTTACCACGATTATAGTTTTTAAAATGCTTATGTGCAGCACTAATCGCCTCGCTCTGTATCGCATCCTTACCTGGATCTGGTATAAATGCCTTTGTTGTTTTCACAGTTCTATCACCATGAGCTTTTGCCTCGAGCGCCATCCAATCAACTGGTGACTGCGTTAAATCAGCCAAACCAATTTTCATAACTGGAGGAACTTGATTAATTAATGATGATTCAGCATTTAACGACCAATTATCAGTCGTAGAAATCCAAAGCCGACGTGAAAAACGCTTCGGCTCAAGTTGTTCATCAGAAAAACGCTTACCAGACGTAGAGAGAAATGTGTCAACTGACTCTTTTGAAATATAAGTATCCGAAGCATAACATTTGCATTGTACAGCCCAATATTCGTTAGTTGCCGTCAATACAACGAGATCAATACCTAAATCATGCCCAGTACCAAAATCTGTACGATAAGGGAAATCATGCCAAAGCCAAACTTTTTCAACAATTCCTTGGTACTTTGGTAAAGTAAGAAGATACAGTCGCATCAACTCTTCAAACTTCGTTCCTTTCGCAGCCTCAGAAAGCGACTCTTTTCGATACCGCTCCAGCAATTCCACAAATGTCTTCATTTTACCAACTTGACCTCTCCCATTAGCACACATCAACACGTGGAGCTAAATGTTCCGTGTACAAAAGCGGGGTGCACTCCGCTTCGTGCACTCAACGGAAGCCCTAGCACAGGCCAACTAAGAATACACGAAACGAGAATGCACCCCATGGGGATGCATAACTCACAAATATGCGTTCTTAGTTTTGAAATAGTGCTAGTATTTCCGTTGAACGTTATTTGCAGTTAAGCAAATGTGCGATTAGGGGTGGAGCGGGAATGGAGTGACTTACGGCATTCAAGCGGTAGGTGTCCATTTTGTCCGTCAGTTCCTAACCTATATTATCCAAGCTCTCGCTTGAACGTGAAGTATTATACCAAAAATTTCTTATGCTTAATACATACATGTGTTGTTGTTTATGTTTTATGTTTTTGTTTTGTTTATGTTAGTGTCTCTATTGGAGACTTCAAAGTCTCTATTAGAGACTGCCGTTAATGCCTTTTGTTGATAACTTCTGGCAAACTGGGGACTTGACGCTCCTTTTCGTCGAAAGTCAGTAGGGGGTAAGGCGAAAGTCAGTAGGGGTAACCACCAAAAGTCAGTAGGGGGTAAGGCGAAAGTCAGTAGGGGTAAACCACAAAAGTCGGTAGGGGGTAAGGCGAAAGTCCGTAGGGGTAAATCGCCAAACCACTGCTGGTAAAAAGGTATAAAGATTTGCCTTAGCCCTTGCTTAATTGACGAAAGCATTCATAAGCAGCAATTGAAACTGAATTAGCCAAATTAATGCTACGAGCAAACTGTCCAGGCATAGGAATACGATAAAGTGCATCTTTATAGCGCGAATAAAAGTCTTTGGGCAAACCAGAACTTTCATTACCAAAAATCAGCGCATCACCAGCTTGAAACTCAAGCTCATATAGTGACCGCTCACCATGTGTTGAAAGGAAGAAAAAACGCTTGGGTTGCACCGAAGCTAAATATTCTTCCCACGTATCATGAATCGTCAAATTGAGATGTTGCCAATAATCCAATCCAGCACGCTTGACCGCCTCATCGTCCAAATGAAAGCCCAATGGACGAATAAGATGAAGCGGAACATCAAGCCCCACCGCCAAGCGCCCAATCGCGCCCGTATTGTGCGGGATCTCTGGCCTAAGTAAAACTATAGAAAACGACTGCATTTTTCAACCTTTTGCAGAAGCAATAACGAGTGGCGGAGAGGGAGGGATTCGAACCCTCGGTAGACATTGAGCCCACACAACCTTTCCAAGGTTGCACCATCGACCACTCGGACACCTCTCCTCAATCTCTGGTGCCAGAGGAGGGACTCGAACCCTCACGTACTTGCGTACGGCAGATTTTGAGTCTGCTGCGGCTGCCATTACGCCACTCTGGCTCTCTCATGGAGCGGGCGAAGGGAATCGAACCCTCGTAGCCAGCTTGGAAGGCTGGAGCTCTGCCATTGAGCTACGCCCGCATTACCTATGCGATAGGTATGTAGTATACCAAAAACCTCCGTAATAAATCAAGTACGGAAAATGCGAGCACTAACCAACGCAGTGAAAGGCGCTACCAGCACAAGCCCAAAGCTACCAACGAGCGTTTTCACTATCTCGGCGGACACTAACGTCGAGTTTAGAAAATCAACTGGGCTTGTTCCTTGTGCAGCAAAGACCATAAGTAAAGTCAAATACCCACCCGAATACGCCAAAAGCAGTGTCGTTGTCATCGTCCCTACCACACTTCTACCAATCCTTATCCCGCTCATGAAAAGTTCTTTTTCTTTCAAGGTAGGATTGTGCCGTGCCACTTCCCCTACTCCAGCTGCAATATCCATCGCCAAATCCATCACTGCGCCCGACGACGCCAAGATCATCGCACCCACAAATATATCCGCAATTTTTACTTTATACCCCGAATATAGCAGTGTCTGCACGAACGGCATCGTCGCTCCGTTTACCTTCATAACTGCCGTAAAAAACTCCGCAAGCCCCAGCGAGGCAACAACTCCCAACATCGCCCCCAAAAACGCCGCCACCCCCTTCTTGGTCCAACCCGCAACTAAATACATAATAACTGCCGTAAGTACCGCAACTACCCCAAACGCCATCCACGACGCGGGATAACCTTTTAAGCACAATGGCACTAAAATCTTCCATACCGCCAAACAACTAAAAACAAAACTAAACAACGCCTTCGCGCCTGTCCAACCACCAAAAGCAATTAGCAGTAGCGCAAAAAGCGCAAATAGTACACTCATCCACCCTATACGCCAATGATCGCGCGCAATGAGTGGCTCCTCGCCCATAATAACAAGCGCCCTATCCCCTACCTGAAACTTCTTATCAAGCTCCAACTGCGCCCGCAAAGTATTGTTCGCGCTCTTAATCGTCCCGTCACCTAACTTCACCTTGAGTCGCTGCGCACCATACTCGATAAGCCCATGCTTCTCCACTCCAGAGTTATCAACCTCGACTACTTCTCCGACTGCACGCTCACCTTTCTCTCCGCCTACACTTTCAACTGACGGCACAAAAAAGAGCGCCAATGTAAGTGCAATAAGCACAACTATCGGGAGAACTTTTCTCACTTAAAAAACGACTTAATCGTTTTGGAAATATCGGTATTATCAATAAAGCCGGTAAACTCTTCACTGCCAGGACCAATTGAAGTCGTAAGCACTGGTAGCGCCGTGTGACTATTGGAGGTCCAACCAATCCCACACTTTGCCGAAATTGCGCGCTTCACCGCCGAGGCCATATCGCCCCCAAACGCCTTTGCAACTCCGTCCAACTCCTTGCCCACAAGCCCGTAATTCTCGCTAATAAAGTCCTTGACCTCTTCAAAGCTTTTTGGCTTTTTGCTATTAACATAATTCGTTAACGCTTCGGCCGAACGCTTTTGAGTTGCAAGTCTATCCATATAAAAGTTATATCCTGTTCCTGCAAAGCCCATCGTCATTCCACCCGTCTCGTGATCACCCGTTACGATAATCAATGTGTCAGGATGCTTCTTTTGATATTTAAGCGCTACTTTCACCGCATCGTCCAGCGCCAACACCTCCCGCAAATTGGCCGCTGGATCGTTGGCATGCCCAGCGTAATCAATTTTGCCCGCCTCTACCATCAAAAAGAATCCTTTTGGATTTTCCAACATCTTTATTCCTTTGGCCGTCATCTCCGCCAATGTCGGAACATCCTTCCACTCCTCTGCATCAATCGTATAAGGTAGCGTACCGCTTGCACCCACGTACCACGCCTTCGTGCCTGGCTTTAGTGCGTCAAAAGCTTTGCGATTTTGCTTTGCAAATGTATATCCACTTTTTGCGGCGAGTTCATAAATATCGCCCTTATACTCCTTGTGACCCGTATCGTTGTGTCGATCACACCCACCTCCCGCAAAGAAATCAAAATCTGAAGCAAGCAAATCAAGCCCAATTCCATACCCATCGTTGCGGTCTTTACGATGCGCATAAAATCCTGCTGGCGTTGCGTGATTGATAGTGACAGTAGTTACTATACCCACCTTGCGCCCTTTGGCTTTGGCTACTTCGGCACACGAAGTAAGTCGCTTATGATTAGGATCTACTCCTATCCCATGGTTGTACGTCTTAGTCCCGCACGCAATTGCCGTCGCTGCAGCAGCTGAATCGGTAACTAGCGACGAGGCAGAGCAAGTCCGCGTCGTCGCTTGCATCGGCAAGTGATTGATAAACAGTCGCTCGCGCCCATCCTTAATCGCAAACTCCTCTGCTGTCATTCGTTGAGGAGTTGACATGCCATCTCCAATAAAGAGAATGACATTCTTAGGAGTCGCTGCCTCAGCAACTCCTAAGAATACCACAATTAATAGCGCAAGTAGCTTTTTCATCGCTTAGCGGCTCTTGGCGAACGCCTGAATTGCGAAATCAATCTCTTCTGGCGTATGGCAAGCCGACATTTGCGTACGAATACGCGCCTTGCCCTGCGGGACGACCGGATAGAAGAACGCCGTCGCATAAACGCCATTCTTATAAAGGTTGTCGCTCATCTTGACTGCAATTGCCGCATCGCCGAGCATTACTGGGACAATCGGGTGATGACCTGGCACAAGATCAAAACCAAGTTTGGTCATGCCCTCACGGAACTGCTTCGCATTGGCGTTAAGCTGAGCGCGAAGCTTGGGATTACCTTTAGCAAGCTCAATCGCCTTAATCGAAGCGGCCGCAACTGGTGGTGGAACCGCATTCGAAAAGAGGTAGGGGCGAGCCTTCTGACGAAGAATGTCGACAATCTCCTGACGAGCTGCGATATAACCGCCCGACGCACCACCCAAGGCCTTGCCAAAAGTGCCAGTAATAATATCGACACGTCCCACGCAACCACAATCTTCAACCGATCCTGCACCCGTTTCACCAAGGACGCCCACCGCATGCGAATCATCAACGAGAACGAGTGCGTTGTACTTGTCCGCAAGATCGCAAATCTCCTTGAGTGGCGCGATGATGCCGTCCATTGAAAAGACACCGTCGGTTGCTATGAGCTTAAAACGAGCACCTTTCTCGTCGGCTGCTTGAAGTTGCTTTTCCAAGTCCGCCATGTCTCCATTGGCATAACGATACCGCTGCGCCTTGCAAAGCCGTACGCCATCAATGATGGAGGCGTGGTTTAGCGCATCCGAAATAATCGCATCCTCTGCCGTGAGGAGCGCTTCAAAGACACCGCCATTGGCATCAAAGCAGCTACCGAAAAGAATGCAGTCGTCCATGTGAGTAAAGTCCGCAACCGTGCGCTCAAGCTGTTTATGGAGCGTATCCGTTCCGCAAATGAAGCGTACCGATCCCATACCATAACCATACTTGGCAGTCGCCTCTCTACTCGCCTCCACAATTTCGGGATGATTCGCAAGGCCCAAGTAGTTGTTGGCGCACATATTAATGAGCTTAGTGCCATTATCAAGTAGCACCGTCGAACCTTGAGGAGTGGCGATAATCTTCTCGTTCTTATACAAACTCTTGGCTTTTAAATCCGCAATTGTCTCTTGCAAATGTTCTTTAAATTTGCCGTACATTTTTTATTCCCTTTCTCTTAAATTAAACATTTTCCCAATTGAGAATAACCTTGCCCGATTTGCCGCTCAGCATATCTTGAAAGCCCTTCTCAAAATCAAGATAATCGTAACGATGAGTGATAATCTTGGAAATATCAAGTCCTCCTTGAATCATCGCTCCCATCTTGTACCACGTTTCAAACATTTCGCGTCCGTAGATACCCTTAATCTTGAGGCCTTTCCAGACAATGTGGTTCCAATTGACCTTGGTCTCTGAGCCCTGAATGCCCAGTAGCGCAATTCGTCCACCGCAATTCATCGTTTCAATCATCTGATTGAGGCAAGGAGCTGCGCCCGACATCTCAAGACCAATATCAAATCCCTCTACCATGCCGAGCTCCTTCATAACGTCGGTGAGTCGCTCGTTCTTGGAGTTTACGACCCGCGTCGCACCAAGCGTCTTGGCCAAGCCCAAACGATAGTCGTTAATATCAACTACCACCACATTGCGTGCGCCCACATACTTACAAATGCCAGCCGCCATACAACCAATCGGGCCTGCGCCAGTAATAAGCACATCTTCGCCCACCATATTAAAGGAGAGCGCCGTATGTGTCGCATTACCATACGGATCGAAGATGGCGTATACTTCATCAGTAATTGATGGGTCGCAGTGCCAAACGTTGGTTTCTGGGATCGAGAGATACTCCGCAAACGCACCATCTCGATTAACTCCCACGCCCTGAGTATTAGGACAAAGATGGCGCTGACCAGCACGGCAATTACGGCAATGACCACAAACAATGTGGCCTTCACCCGAGACTCGCTCACCAACCTTGACGCTCTTGACGTTTGAACCGACCTCGACGACTTCACCGACATATTCATGACCGATAGTGAGCGGTGGCTTAATCGTTTCCTGCGCCCAGCTATTCCAATCGTAGATATGTACGTCTGTACCGCAAATTGCGGTCTTTTTGATTTTAATTAGCACATCGTTGATTCCTACTTCGGGAATCGGTTTCTCGATGAGCTCTACACCACGTTGTGGTGCAACCTTGGCAATCGCTCTCATTTTCATGATTTATATTTATTCCTTATTAGATTACTTAACAAATTCTTCCATCAAAACGACTTCATCGTCGCTATCGACATCGAACTTGAACTCGTCCAACTTGAGCGTCACTGGCTCGGACGAAGTATTGATATAACGTGCCGCATTCCAACCATCCTCAACTTTGAGGCGCGTTTGCATATCGTTGCCTTTGTTTTCGGTATTAAGTGGCACCCAAGTTTTGCCAAAATCCTTGGAAAGCTCAATCCGTCCATGCTTGGCTGGCTCGGCAGAATCAAACTTGGCGTGGAAATAGTTGACCTTTACCGTCTTGGGCGCAACAAATCCAAAGAACTCGCCTGGCGCGACTTTGGTTTGCTCAAGTATCTTTTGGAAGCGAACGAACTTACCCTCACGATTAGCAATCGGCTTTTTGATGGCAGCCGCCCTCGAGAAAGCGCGAGGTGGATCGGACTTGATGTTAAGCTCACTGGCAATAATTGACTTAATCGTCTCTTCAAGCTTAAGTGCGGTTACAGGGCTTTTCATGTGGCCTTTATCGCCACCAAAGGTGGCTGCCGCAAACTTCTCACGATGGCGTTCATCAGCTTCAGCTTGTTTGCTCTTGAGCTTGATAATCTTCTTTACAATCGCTTTACGCTCCGCATCTTTCTTGGTCTCTTTAAGCTTAAAAGCGAGTCGCCCAATTGCCGCTTGATATTCTTGATGATCAAGCCACCCCTCAATCTCCCAAAAGAGCGCAGGATTTTCCTTGGGAAGCTCCTCTTTGAGTGTCTTCACGGCATTGTAAATTTTTTGGACTTCCGCTTTCCAATCGGTAACGCCCACCGACTCCTCACGCCGATAGCCGTGACCATTTGGCCCTTGATCGGAGTTGTGCGTCGCAAAGACTTTCATTGCAGGAGCGACCTTGGGCGAATAAAGCTTCGTAAACGATTCATTCCATATCGCTTCAGAGTCAAAATTAGCAGGATCAAGCGCCCACTTAGCTACGCCGTAAAGCGCAATCTTGTTGGCCTCGCAATTCTCCATTGGATTAGAAACAAATCCCGCATACTTGACATTGTCACAGCCATACGCACGGCCCAATAGTAGCTTGGAGCGGCAATAATCATTGACTGGCCAATTCCACCAAATGAATGGCGGACGACGAAACGCCTTAGTAACGCCCTCGACCGCATTGGCGCGAATATCAGAGCAAATCCATGCGCCAGTCCACATGATATTAATCTTCTGATCAAGTTTTTCACCAAGCGTCGTCTGATAAACGTGTCCGCCATCACCCCAGTAGACATTGGGACACATAATTAGTGGCGCGCAGTCACCTTTCTTCTCCAAGAAGTCATGGAGAATGCGATTGCAAATTTTGGCGTGGCCTTCGGCGTCAGAGCCACCGAAGTCGTCAAAGAACGCTGCAAACGCACGGAAACCAAGCGCATACATCGCCTCCAACTTCTTAAAAAGCGCTGCGTAATCTTTCTCGCTTCCATCAAAAGCTCCTCCTAAGTGAATCGCCCAATAGAAATGAATCTTGTTCTTTTTAGCTACCGCCAAAATTTTCTTGAAGTCAGCCGCTTGATCAGACGGATATTCATCGCGCCAACGACCATGGTGATAAGGATCGTCCTTTGGCCCATAAATAAAGGTATTCATTCCTACTTCGCCCATGAACTTTAGGAGCGAAAGGCGTCCTTCGGTGCCCCACGGGCGACCATAGTATCCTTCGACTACTCCGCGAAATGGTATCGGCTCCGCCGAACTTTCAAATGCCGCCAATGCGGTTGTTGCAAGAGCGAGTGCAAGTACAGTTAACTTTTTCATTATTCTACCTCGAATTCAAGTTTGAGTGGTTTAATTCCTTTGGCGACAATCGTGACAATCGCCTTGCCCTTTTCTCCGCGCTCACCACGCAAGACGGCAACGATACGACCGTTAAAGAACTTTTGCCGCAAACCCTGCATGCACGTCCAATCAATTGGGTTGCCATTACAAAAGCCAATCAATTTAGCCGCACCCTCGACCTTAAAGGCAACATCTCGACAATCAGTTGGATTGATATTACCATCCTTGTCGACCGTCGCAAGTTCGATATAGGCAAGATCCCGTCCATTACCTTTTAAAGTCTTGCGATCAATGTCGGTAGCAACGACTGCCACCGTCTCGCCTGCCGTAATACGCTTTGCCTCCGCCCAAGGCCTACCATCCTTTTTGACCTTAACTTCAAGCTTGCCGGGCTCATACTTGACATTGTCCCAGAAGAAACGAAACTCACTATGAGCACCCTCGCCCCGCTTCTTCGTACCCATGCTCTTGCCGTTCAAAAAGAGCTCCGCCTCATCACCGCTGGAATAAACCATGACAGGCGTTACTTGGCCTTCACGACCCTTCCAATTCCAGTGTGGCAAAATGTGCGCTTGCTTTACTTCAGGCGCCCAAACGCTCTGATAGAGATAGTAGGTGTCTTTCGGGAATCCCGCAAGATCAATAATCCCAAAGTAGGAGCTACGACTCGGCGCCTTATTACCCGTCTTCTCAAGCTGTTCCATCATCTTCTTCATTTCCGCTTCGGGCAAATCCTTGAAGTTACCAGCATTAGAGCGATCTTGGTTGTAGGGCGTAGGCTCGCCAATATAGTCAAAGCCAGTCCAAACATATTCGCCAGCAACTTTGGGATAGTTGTTCTTTTGCGCCTCAAACTCCGTATCTGGCCAATAGCCCCAAGGTACCGCCGAAGTTCCCCACGAACTTACTTGAAAGTTTTGCTGTCCATTGTCCTTGCCCCAACCCATCGGGAAAAAGTAAGTGTCGCGAGTTGCTACTGCCGAAGCTGTCTCCGAGCCATAAAGCGGCTTTTTAGGATTTACTTCATGGAAGCGCTTATAAAGATGGGGCTTGTAGTTAAATCCAAAAACATCTTCGGTATTTTGGAATCCATTATCCATTCCTTGTGCGGCGTTGGTGCCGACCGTATAAGGACGCGTCGTATCATACTTCTTGAACTCTGTGCGCAAATCGTTGGAGATTTGTACGCCATCAGGCGAAGTAATCTCCGAAATCTCATTACCGCCGCTCCACGCAATCACGCAAGGATGGTTGCGATCACGCAATACAAAGTTTCTAACATCTTTCTTCCACCATTCCGGCCAAAAACGATGATAGCCGTTGTACTTGTCGTACTTCTGGTGTTTCCAAATATCAAATAGCTCATCCAAAACGACAATACCCATCCGATCACAAAGATCGAGAACCTCTGGTGCTGGCGGATTGTGCGTCATTCGAATGGAATTGCAACCCATGGCTTTGAGCTTGCGAATCTTGCGCTCATAACCCCGACGATAAAAGGCGCTGCCCAGAGGACCTAAATCGTGGTGCTCACAAACGCCATTGAGTTGAACCCGCTTGCCATTCAAATAAAAGCCCTCGACCTTCCACTCAATAGTGCGAACACCAAAGACCGTTGTTTTGGCGTCCAACTCCTTCTTGCCGTCCGCCACAACCGTTTCAAGCTTGTAAAGCTTGGGCTCTTCGATACTCCAAAGCCGAGGATTGGCAAGACTGATGAATTGCTCAATTTCCGCACTCTTACCTGCCGCAACCTTGAGCTCAGCAGAAGTGGTCTTATTGCCGACACTTTGCGTAATCGTAAGCACTTTATCTCGCGTCCCCTCGTTCTCGACAGTAGTTATAATCCGCACTTTAGCGGACGAACTCTTAACCTCTGGCGTAGTTACATATACCCCCCAATTAGCGAGATGGACTACATCCGTCTTTTCAAGCCACACATGACGATAGATGCCTGCACCCGGATACCAACGAGTTGAATTCGGACGATTGGACGCCATAACAGCAATGGTGTTTTCTCCTTCTTTGATAAAAGGCGTAGCATCAATACGAAACGAGGCGTAGCCATAAGCCCACTCGCCAGCGAACTTGCCGTTAATATAAACCTTGGGTTGCGCCATGACGCCTTCGAAGTCAATGAAGTAGCGATCGCGCTCGCGATTGAACTTATTAATTTCAAAGGTCTTACGATACCAGCCGTAACCATTCCACGGAAGCTTACCCGTTTCATTGGGTTCGTCCGCTAAAAATGGGCTTTCAATAGCCCAATCGTGCGGCAATTGAACACTCTTAAAGTCCGCCTCGTTATAATTGGGCTTGGCCTCGTCGGGGACAGCACTCTTGATATCAGGAATATTCTTTCCGAAGTATTTAAACTTCCAGCCAAAATCAAAGCTTGTACGTTCGCCCGCAAACCCCAGGAAAGCCGAAATAATGGCTCCTGCCAGCAATGGTAGTTTTTTGTCCATAATCATTCTTCATATTATAGCATATTTAGACGAAAAAAAGACGCGAGAAAACTCCCGCGTCTTTTTGTGCAGTTAAGCACTTAGCTTACATTTCCGAAAGCTTCTTAAGGAGCGCATAGTTCTCCTTGAAGCCCTGTTCGGCTGTCTTAAGCATCTCCTCGGCCTTCTCGGGGCCGACCTTCTTGACGAGCTGCTTGAATCGATTCTCTCCGAGCTCCTTCGAGATCGCATTCTTGGCGAACGAGACCGTGTCGGACTTGTCGGCCGAATCGAGTTTCACCTTGCCCGTCGTTGGGTTGTACGTCCAAAGCGGGAAGTGCACCGACTCAACTGCCGCCTTCTGATGCGCAGGACCTGTCTTGGTCAAGAGACCCTGTTCAATGCAGTGTGCGTATGCAATAATGATTGCAGGACCATTGTAGTTCTCCGCCTCATTGAACGCCTTCACCGTCGCTGCGGGGTTAGTGCCCATTGAAACATACGCAACATAAACATTCTTGTACTGCATCTGCATGAGACCCAAGTTCTTCTTGGCCTGTGTCTTGCCGCTTGCCGCAAATTTCGCAATCGCACCAATTGGAGTCGACTTCGATGCCTGTCCACCAGTATTGGAGTAGACTTCGGTATCCATAACGAGAATCTTGATGTTCTTGCCCGACGCAAGTACGTGATCAAGCCCACCGTAACCGATATCATACGCCCATCCGTCACCACCGAGCACCCAGACCGACTTACGTACCAAGTTGTCAGCAACCGCCGAAAGCGCCTTGCCAATCGCGCAGCAAGCACCGCCCTCGCACTTGGCCATCGCGCCTTTAAGATCCTTGACGAGCTTACGCATCGTCTCAACACCTTGACCCTTTTCGTCGTACTGGTCGACCTTCTTGATCTCTTCGCAAATCTTGACGACCTCAGCGTTCTTGTTGGCCGCAATCACCTTGTCCACAAGCTCCATAGCATAACCGTAGAGCTTGTCTGCCGAGATGCGCATACCAAGACCAAACTGCGCGTTGTCCTCAAAGAGCGAGTTCGACCACGCTGGTCCCTTGCCATCCTTGCGTTGACAATATGGAGTCGTTGGCAAGTTGCCGCCATAAATAGACGAGCAGCCCGTAGCATTGGCGACGAGCAAGCGGTCACCACAAATCTGGGTAAGCAACTTAACATATGGAGTTTCACCGCAACCCGAACACGCACCCGAGAACTCAAAGAGCGGCTGCTTGAGCTGGCTATCCAAGAGCATTTTGGTGTTGAGCTTCATTGGATCAACTTCTGGTAGACCCAAGAAGAATTTCCAATTCTCTGCCTCCGACTTGCGAAGCGGAATCTGCTCAACCATCTTGAGCGCACCCTTGGCCTTCATCGGACACTGGACCACACAAAGCTCGCAACCCATACAGTCCTCTGGCGCAACCTGAATCGTGACTTTTTCACCAAACTTCGCCGTGAGCTTACCCGCATCGACGCTCTTGAAGGTTGCTGGCGCATCCTTAAGCTCAGAAGCTGGATAAATCTTCATTCGAATCGCTGCATGTGGGCAAATCGCCAAGCAGTTGCCGCACTGGATACAGGCGGAAGGATCCCACGCTGGAATGAACGCTGCCACATTGCGCTTCTCCCACTGAGTCGTCGCCGTTGGCCACGTACCATCATCTGGAATCGCACTAACTGGAAGCTCATTGCCCTTTTGTGCAATCATCTTCGCGGTGACATTCTTGATGAAATCAGGCGCCTCCGTCGAAACCGCAGGTGGCATTTTGAGCTTGCCCGCTGGCTTGGAAGGATACTTCACTTCCTCAATTGCCGCCGACGCCGCTTCAATGCACTTGTGGTTCATCGCAACCACATCCTCACCCTTCTTGGAATACGCCTTAGTCGCGTAGTCCTTGAGAACTTGGATTGGATCAAGAACGGTACCGTCCGCCTTCTTAAGGGTGATTCCCGAAAGCTTAAAGAAAGCCGTCTGCAAAACAGTATTGGTACGAGTGCCCATACCATTTTCGAGCGCAATCTTCGCTGCGTTAATCACATAAAACTTAATCTTCTTGTCAATAATTGCCTGCTCAACTTCATCGGGCATGTGCTCCCAAATCTCGTTTGCTGGATAAGGCGAAGCGAGGAGGAATGTCGAGCCCACCTTTGCCGCCTTAAGCATGTCATACTTCTCCAAATAGGGGAAGCAGTGGCAAGCGGTGAAGTCTGCCGAGTTGATGAAGTAAGGACTACGAATCATCTCCGAACCGAAGCGGAGGTGCGAAATCGTAACGCCACCAGATTTCTTGGAGTCATACTCGAAGTAACCCTGAGCAAAGTTTTCAGTATAATTACCGATAATTTTAATCGAGTTCTTGTTCGCACCGACCGTACCGTCAGCGCCAAGGCCCCAGAACATGCACTCCTTGCGATCGCCTTTCGGAACGACGAAACTGTCGTCGCCAAGCAAATACTGCGAGGTGGGCGTGCCATCGTCGACAATACCGACCACGAAACGATCCTTGGGATTCGACTCGGTCATGTTCTTGAAAATGTTGGCACACATCTGAGGAGTAAAGTCCTTCGAGCCAATACCATAACGACCAGCAAGAATCTTGGGGTATGCATACTTGATGAGACCCTGCTGCTTGGCTTGACCAATTGCTGCGCAAGCATCGAGATAAAGTGGATCGCCAATCGCGCCTGGTTCTTTGGTGCGGTCAAGAACGGTAATCACCTTTACCGTCTCAGGAATCGCCTGAACAAAATCCTTCATTGAGAACGGACGATAGAGATGCACCTTGACAAGACCAACCTTCTTGCCCTCCTTGACGAGCGCATCGACCGTCTCGTGCAAAGTATCGCAACCCGAGCCCATCGCAATTGCGATATACTCCGCATCCTTAGCGCCTACATAATCATAAAGCTTATACGCACGTCCTGTTAGCTTGGCGAGCTTGTCCATATACTTTTGAACAATTGCTGGCGTTGCCTGATAATACTTCTCACAACTTTCACGGCCTTGGAAGTTAATATCTGGATTTTGCGCCGTACCACGCATCGTTGGATGCTCTGGATCGAGCGCACGCTTGCGGAAATCCTCAACATATTTTTCTTCAATCATCTCACGAATCGTCTCAGTTGGGATTTCTTCAATCTTCTGAACTTCGTGCGAAGTACGGAAACCGTCAAAGAAGTGAAGGAATGGAACTTTTGACTCCAAGGTTGAAGCGTGAGCAACCATCGCCATATCGTGCGCTTCTTGCACCGAATTGGAGCAAAGCATCGCAAAGCCCGTCTGACGACACGCCATCACGTCGCCTTGATCGCCGAAAATGCAAAGACCCTGGCAAGCCAAAGAACGCGCCGAAACGTGGAACACGGTCGGAGCAAGCTCACCCGCAATCTTATACATATTGGGAATCATTAGCAAGAGACCTTGGGATGCAGTAAAGGTCGTCGTAAGCGAGCCCGTCGTCAAAGAGCCGTGTACTGCGCCAGCTGCGCCACCTTCGGACTCCATTTCTACGATAGACGGGATTGACCCCCAAATATTCGTCTTGCATGCAGAAGCGAGCTCATCGCACGTTTCCGCCATCGGCGAGGATGGGGTAATCGGGTAAATCGCGGCCACTTCCGAGCACGCGAACGCAATTTGAGCGGCCGCGGTATTGCCGTCGACCATTATCTTCTTTGCCATTATCTTTTATCCTTTAATTTAGAGTTTAGTTCTAAAAGGTTCTTTTATTATAGCATTCTATTTGCAGATTTTCAATCACCTTTAGATGTGACGAGGGGTAGTAATACCAAGGAGATTAAGCCCTGTATGAATAACTTCTCCAAAAAGTCCACAAAGCTTAAGCCGTGCCGCTTTTACCATTTCCTCGCTCTTGAGAATTGGTGAGTTTTGATAAAAGCTCGAGTAAAGTTGGGCCGTCTGGAAAAGGTAATCCGCAAGAACGCTCGGCTTGTATGCCTCCGCTGCACGAACTACCGCGCCAGGAAATTCCAAAAGCTGGAGCGCCAAACGCTTCTCGCTCGGAGTTGTAACAGCAAAGCCATTATCCGCAAACTCGCCCGCTTTATCCATTAGCGAGCAAACTCGCGCGTAGGCATACTGCAAATATGGTCCCGAATTACCCTCCAACGCCAATGCCTTATCCCAGTTAAAATCAATTGCCGTTGCTGGGTCGTGACTTAAATCCGCGTACTTCACAGCCCCATAGCCAATCGCCTCGGCGAGCGCCTCGTCGCCTCCGCGATCTTTAACAATATTAAATGCCCTTCTTTTTGCCTCTGCAAGCAAATCATCCAACTTAATGAGATTGCCTTCACGCGTCGAAATGGCCTTACCTTGATATGACATAAGGCCAAAAGGTACGTGAACTAAGCGAACCTTATGCCCAAGCTTAGCCGCAATTGAGAAAAACTGCTTAAAATGAAGTTGCTGACGATCGTCGGTGACATAGATAATCCGTTCAGGATCATAATCCTTGACGCGACTTTCAACGCACGCTAAATCACTCGTTGTGTAATTAAATCCACCATCCGACTTACGGACAATCGCGACCGACAACTTCTCTCTTTCAAGGTTCACAATAAGCGCACCCTCTGACTCCTCGGCAAGACCCAACTTTTGAAGCTTCTCCACCACGCCTGGCATCATCGAGTTATAATATGATTCGCCACGATAGGTATCAAACTTCACTCCCAATTTGGCGTACATCCGCTCAAACTCGGCAATTGAAATATCAATAAAACGCTTCCACAATTTAAGATTTTCTTCGTCACCTTGTTGAAGCTTGACCAACTCCGCACGACAAGCGTCCTTCCAAACTCCATCCTCCTCTTTCGCACGGGCAGCAGAAAGGACATAGCACTTCTCTAAATTAGCAACCGTAAGGTTATTGCGCTCTTCGTCATTTAAGCATTCCCGATAACCCTTGATAAGAATACCAAATTGAGTTCCCCAATCCCCAAGATGATTATCGGCAATCACTTCATACCCAAGCGCACGAAAAATTCGATCAATCGCTGAACCAATAACCGTTGAGCGAATATGTCCAATATGCATTTGCTTAGCCGCATTGGGCGAAGAGTAATCAATGACAATGCGCTTGCCCGCGCCTAAATTGGGAATGCCCACATTTGGCTTCGCACAAAAAGTAGCAAGCTCATTATTTAACCACTCTGACGAAACCGTAAGATTTAAGAATCCTGGCCCTGCAATCTCAACCATAAGTGACTTATCGATATTACTTGCAACCTTCTCCGCAACCTCGCGCGGTTTAATTCCCAACTTCTTGGATATCTTAAGCGCATCATTGCACTGATAATCACCAAACTTAGGATCGGTCGCAGGAACTACTTTGACAAAAGAAAAATCCTCACCGGGAAACGCCTTCTCAAAGGCCGAACGAACAACTTGACTTAACTCCATAATTATTTACCTACATTTAAAAGATTGAATCCAATTCGTTTAAGTTTTGCCGCATCCAAACAGTTACGGGTATCAAAAAGCAAGGCAGGCTTACGCATCGAGGCGTAAATCTTACGCCAATTGAGCTTTAAATAGTTCGCCCAATCAGTCATAACAACAATTGCATCTGCGTCTCTCGCAGCCTCATATTCATTAAGCGCAAATTCAACTTTCTTGGCAAGTCCACCTAACTCTCGCTTGGCATTATCCATAGCTTTAGGATCGGTAATCACCACTTGCGCATGCTCATCAACTAACATTTTCGAAACCGCCAACGCAGGCGTTTCACGAGTATCTCCCGTGTCCGCCTTAAAAGCAAAACCAAATATCGCAATTCTTTTACCCGCAAGTGTATTAAACATCGACTTAAAAAGCCGTGTCACAATTCGTTCTTGCTGATGCTCATTCATCTCCACTACGCCATTCCAATAATTGGCCGCCGTATGTAACCCAAACGATTCGCAAAGATAAACAAGATTTAAGACATCCTTTTTAAAGCAGCTTCCACCAAAACCAGGTCCCGCCTTAAGAAACTTCGGTCCAATACGATGATCAGCTCCAATTACTCGCGACACCTCATCCACATCTGCACCCGTCACTTCGCAAAGCCCAGCAATCGCATTGATTGAGCTTACCCGCTGGGCAAGAAAAGCATTAGCAGCAAGTTTAGTAAGCTCCGCGCTCCACACGTTGGTCGTTAAAATGCGCTTTTTCGGCACCCACGAAGAATAAATTTCAATCGCCGCTTTAACGGCAGCCTTGCCCGCAGTCGTATCTGGCCCACCAATCAAAACTCGATCAGGTTTGAGTAAATCATTAATTGCCGAACCCTCCGCCAAAAACTCAGGATTGGACAAAACCGTGAACTTACGTGTGCCCAGTATCGCCTCTAACGCAGCTGCGGTACGTACAGGCAAGGTTGACTTTTCAATCACAATCTTTGGATGTTTAGCTACACGCTTGATAGTACGCGCTGCTGCCTCAAGATATTGCAAATCACTCGCTTTACCTGCCCCTTTGCCAAACAACTTAGTCGGGGTATTTACCCCCACAAAAACAATATCACAAGCATTAACCGCATACTTAACATCGGTCGTAAAGAAAAGATTTTTGCCTCTAACCGCCTTAACAATCTCCTTCAATCCTGGCTCATAAATGGGAAGCTTGTAATCCGGCGAATTCCATGCCGCAATTCTCTCCGCATCTAAATCAGCAATAATTACTTTACGCTTCGGGTTCATCTTGGCAATGACCGCCATCGTCGGTCCACCAATGTATCCTGCGCCAATGCAAGCAATATTCTTGTTCATATTGTAGGATATTTTATCAAATTATCGTTTGAAGTTCATCTACCGACCGAGAGATTTTGACTAAATTCCAACGCTTTTTCCATTGCGGCAAGTCTTTCCAATAGGCAATAAGTTCTTTCATTCGTCCCAATACTGGACGATCTCCTGATAGCTCCGAACGTGAATAATTGATATATAAAGTCATTAACTTACTAATATCTTCTCGTGCACCTAACTCACGAATAAAAGATCGCCCAACCATTCCTTCGCCTTTTCGCCAATCAAGGTCGCCATTTTGAACAATTGGCATCTTGGCGAGTTCTTGAATCTTAGCCAACGAGTCTAAGTCAACCACTCCCGAATACATTTGTCGTGCATTTCGAGCATGAACCACCATAAAGCGCAAAGGAAAGTCATTGATCAGCGGCATAAGCTTAAGCAACTCATCATTGCGCTGAACGCCTAAACGCGCCTTGATTGAAAATTTACCCTCTCCCATTACCTCGCACCCCGCCTTAAGCATCGCTGCCAAAACCTTGGGCGTTTCCAAAATTCCACTACCACGCCCCTTGTTTCGCACCATGGGATAAGGACACCCGCAATTAAGATCGGCCGTATCGTAGCCCGCTTCCTTTATCGTCGCTAAAGCGTCTTTCAGCGCTATTGGGTCTTTGCCAATAAATTGCGGAGTTAGCTTTATCGGTTCTGCCTTGCCACTTAACTCGGGACTTTTTAGCGGATTTACACCATGGATTGCACTAATAAAAGGCGTGAATGCTTCCGTAAAGCCCGCCTTCACGATGGAGCGCTCAAAGATTTTGCGAAAAGCGCAAATTGTAACGCCTCGAAGTGGCGCTAAAATCATTGGGCGATCCTTTCAGCAAGCGAAGTGCGCCGCTCACGAACAGTATTAGTTTTAATTGCCCGATCGACCGCGTATGGAACCCCCATAAGCAAAACTAATTTACGAGCACGCGTAATTGCGGTATAAAGTAAATTTCGCTGAAGCATTACATAATGCTGAGTATGAATAAGCACAATAACAGCAGGATATTCACTTCCTTGCGATTTGTGAATCGTAGTTGCATACGCAAGTGTAAGCTCATCCAAATCTCCCGCCCCATACTTTACTGGCTTACCATCAAAAGTAACAATAAGCGACCTATCATCAGCATTAACCGCTTTAACAAAACCAACATCCCCATTGTAAACATCCTTTTCGTAGTTGTTGCGTAGTTGCATCACCCTATCACCTACTCGAAAAGTCGTTCCCCCTCGAACAATCGCATCACCAATTGGATTTAACGCCTCTTGAAGTGCAAGGTTAAGATTGTCCGTTCCTAAAACATTTCGACGCATTGGCACCAACACTTGCACATCGGCAAGTGGATCTAAGTGAAACTTATTGGGGATGCGCGTTTTCATAAATTCAATTGCTCGTTGAAGACAAATTTCAGGATCCTCACAACGCGCAAAATAAAAGTCAGTCTCACCCGTCCTAATTTCCAAAGGCTCACCTGCATTAACATGATGGGCGTTTTTAACAATCAATCCACTCGCATCCTGACGGAAGATTTGCTCTAACTTGGCGGCGGGTATCACTTTAGATTTAATGAGATCCCCAAGCACCGATCCTGCTCCCACCGACGGTAGTTGATCGGTATCTCCCACCCATACCGTAGTTGCGTTATCCGGTAATGCCCGCAAAAGTTCAGATGCGAGTTTTACATCAATCATCGAGGTTTCGTCAAAAATAAAGACATCCCCTTCAAGTGGATTGTCCGCATCAAAAGTAAAACGATTGGTGACAGGATTCCATTTAAGTAGCCGATGAATAGTCATCGCCTCAAGTCCAATCGACTCCGCCATTCGCTTGGCGGCTCGTCCTGTAGGTGCAGCCAAAACGACTTTCAGCTTCCTCTTGGCAAATATCTCAACCAGTGCGCGGATGATAGTCGTTTTGCCCACGCCAGGCCCTCCTGTGATAATTGAGAACTTGGCCGAGAGCGACTTAATCAATGCTTCGCGTTGCTTTTCGGCAAGAACAATCTTGGACGAATTTTGCCAATCGTCAACAACCTGTTCAATGTTCGCATCCGCGAATAAGTTTTTGTCAGCGATAATTGTTTTTACCCGTTTTGCAATATCACGCTCAGCATAATAAAGCGATTTAAGGTAAATGCGATCGTCTTCCTTGATTACCGCGCCGCTCTCAAGTTCGTTCGTAAGCGCCGCAGAAAGAACCTCAATCGGGATTTCGGTAAGCTCGTGTCCGTGCAAAAGCAAATCGCTCTCAAATGTCCAGCAATGTCCTCCATCTTCGGCTTCTCTTTCCAGTGTATGTACGATTGATGCACGTGCGCGAAGCGGAGAGTCTTTGGGGATGCCAGTAGAAAGTGCAATCTTATCGGCAGTCGCAAATCCAATCCCCCAAATATCTCGACACAGACGATATGGATCAGCTTTGATAATCGCAATCGCATCGGGCCCGTAACGACGCACAATTTTGGTCATTTTGGTCACCGATATTCCGTAAGTCTGTCCAAAGATGAGATTTTCGCGCATTGTCTCATTGTCGTGCCACGATTTGCGGATCTGCTCTATTTTGGCCGTACCTAACTTGGACACTTCACGAAGTCGCGCAGATTGATGCGACAAAACTCGCATCGTATCTTCGCCAAAGGTATCAACTATCCGCTTTGCCAAAACTGGCCCCACCCCTTTGATAAGTCCTGACGCGAGATAACGCTCAATCCCTTTCAACGAGCGAGGAGCTACGCAAGTAAGCTTTTCAGCCGCAAACTGCCGACCATGCACTTTATCAACAATCCACTCGCCTTCAGCTTTAACATCCTCACCCTCCCAAACGGCACGCGTTTTGCCAACTACCGTCACTACGGGGCTTTGCGCCAATTCAAACTCGCTCGGCAACTCCACATGCAAAACGGTATAACCGTTTTCATCGTTATGATATACTACGCTTTTAATTGTGCCTTCCAGCGTCGTATCAGCGGAGCATGTTTTCAATTCGTTCAACCGCAAGTTTTATCTTTTCAAGTGAAGTAGCGTAACTCATTCGCACAAATCCTTTGCCACACCGACCAAAAGCCGAGCCTGGTACACATGCAACACCAAATTCCTGCAAAAGCTTAATCGCAAACTCTTCATCGTCCATTCCCGTTGAGCGAACATCGGGAAACACATAAAATGCGCCATTGGGCATTACCGTCTTAAGCCCCAACGCCTGCAACGCTGGAACTAAATAATTGCGACGGCGTAAATACTCTTGTCTCATCCGCTCTACGTCCTTATCACCAAAATCCAATGCCTCGACCCCAGCCGCCTGCGAAAGCGTAGGTGCACTCATAATCCCGTATTGATGAATTTTCATCATCGCATCAATAATGTCACTCGGCCCGCAAGCGTACCCTAACCGATACCCCGTCATTGCCCAACCTTTAGAGAAACCATTGAGCAAGATGACACGGTCACGAAACTCCGGGAACATCGTAAAGCTTGCAAACTCATCCGTATAGTTAAGCTCACCGTACACCTCATCCGCCAAGACAATTAAATCATGCGCAGCTGCAAACTTAAGGATTGCGAGGATATCTGCGCGTGAAAGCGTAGCGCCCGTTGGATTGCAAGGGAAGTTAAGCAAAATCGCCTTGCTTTTCTTGGTGACGCACTTCTCCAATGCCTCTACTGTAAGCCGAAATCCATCTTCCACACGCGTCTGCACGCAAACTGGAGTCGCATGCGCCAACCGAATCGTCGGCGCATAAGAAACAAAGCATGGTTCGTGATAAATAATCTCATCGCCTGGTGAAGCTAACGACCGAATTGCAAGATCAATCGCCTCGGAAACACCGACCGTAACCAATATCTCACGTTGCCAGTCAAACTCCGCCAAATTACGTCGCAACAAATAACGTGCAATCGCCTGCCTAAGTGCAGGAGTCCCTAAATTGGAAGTATAGTGGGTAGCGCCATCTTCAATGGCAGTTACAGCCGCTCGCGAGATGTGCCAAGGCGTATCAAAATCAGGCTCGCCTACACCCAAAGAAATTACATCTTTTCTTTCGGCAACTAAATCGAAAAACTTTCGAATTCCACTTTTCGGAAGCTCTGCGACATGTCTCGCGACGCGATCTTTCACGCTTTGGCCATCTCCTCGGCAAGTTTTTTGAGTTGCTCATCACTTGCGGCATTAAGCGCACCCTTAATAGTAACTACTGGCTCGACAAATTCAATACCCTTTGAATTTGCCAAAAGTCCTTTAATTACTTTTGCCGCTAATGGCGCCCAACTGCCATTCTCAATAAGCCCAATCTTGCGATTGCAATAATTACGCTCCAACAAGTTATGGATAAAGTTGCGCATAATCGGAAAGATGTCATTATTGTAAGTAGTCGTCGCCAAAACGAGTTTGCCATAACGGAAGGCATCCTCCACCGCTTCATGAATATCGTCGCGCGCAAGGTCCGTGGTCGAAACTTTGACACCCTTCGCTGTCAAACACTTGGCAAACTCAAGTGCCGCTTCACGTGTATGTCCATAAACTGAAGTATAAGCGATTATCACTCCCTCGCTCTCCACCACATATGACGACCAAGTCGCATACTGCTTGATTACATGGGAAATCATCTCTGGTGTAGCGTGAATTGGTCCATGCAAAGGCAAAATCATCTTAATCTCCAAGCCAGACGCTTTCTTTAAGAGTGCTTGCACTTGCGCGCCAAACTTGCCGACAATACCGAAATAGTAACGTCTTGCCTCGCAATCCCAGCCCTCAGGATCCTCACGATCAAGCGCGCCAAACTTACCGAACCCATCAGCGGAGAAAAGCACCTTCTCCGTTGCGTCATACGTTACCATCACCTCTGGCCAATGCACCATGGGGGCTGCGACGAACTTAAGCATGTGCTTACCTAACGAAAGCGAATCACCCTCCTTAATTATTACTCGACGCGACGCAAAATCATCATTAAAATAGTTCTTCATCATTCCAAACGCTTGCGCGCTTGCAACAATTGTAGCAGTAGGATACACCTTGGCAAAGTCTGCAATACAAGCTGAATGGTCTGGCTCCATGTGCTGAACAATCAAGTAATCCACCTTGCGTCCATCTAACTCACGCTCAATATTCTTAAGCCATTCACTGCCAAATCGCTGGTCTACAGTATCAAAAACAGCAACCTTTTCGTCTAAAATCACATACGAATTGTATGCCATCCCTAACGGAACTACAAATTGACCCTCAAATAAATCAACTTCGTGATCGTTTACACCAACGTATTTAATGTCATTAGTTATTTCCATAGTTATTCCTATTATACCAAAAGTTTTTCGACTCTCCGTGCATCTTCGGGTGTATCCACCCCAACTCCCTCGTCCTGCGTTTTTACAACCGCAATTTTCGCCCCCATCCAAAGTGCGCGCAATTGTTCAAGTTTTTCGGTCTTTTCAAGCTTGCAAGGCGGAGTTTTAATGTAACGCTTTAAAAAATCGCCACGGTACGCATAAACACCGAGATGACGCACATATAAGGCGCTTGCCAAATTTGGCTCACAATCGCGATCGCAAGGAATTGGTGCACGCGAAAAATACATCGCCCCGTCATCCTTATCAAGAACAACCTTAACTACCGTCTTAGCCGCATAATCCTCAAGTCGCTTAATGGGCGTTACCGCAGTCGCCATCGACCAGCGCGCATCATTTTTGAGCTTAAGCGCAAGCTCGTCAATCAGTGCAGGATTTATAAGCGGCTCATCGCCTTGAATATTAACTAAAATATCATCATCCGCAAAATCACCTGCCGCACAAGCGATTCGATCTGTACCGCTCGGCAGTTCTGATGGCGTCATTACCGCCTTTCCACCGTACTCCTCAACCGCTTTGACGATTCGCTCGTCATCGGTGGCAACCAGCACTTCGTCTAAAGTTTTTGCTTTCTTTACCGCCTCTACCACCCATGCAACAAGCGGCTTTCCCGCCAACATCGCCAAGGGTTTTCCTGGGAAACGACTCGACCCAAATCTACTTGGAATTATGCCGTATATTTTCATTTTGCCACCATCCTTACTTTCTTATAAAGCAACTCCCGTATTTTAGAAAGTCGCGCTTCTTGGCGACCTAAGGCCCACATTGCAAAACGCCATTTGTCGCGGAAATGATAACTGGGCGCAACTGGAGGATCAAACTCCTCAAAGCGATCCCTCATCATTGAAAGTTGCCACTCCATCGCATGCGTACGAAACTCAAACCCACTGATAAAACGCTCTACCAACTCTGCCATTGCAACTGTGTGCCTACTTTGAAAATATGTAAGCGCTTGAACATAATGGTTTAAATAAAAGTCTTCAATTGCTTCAATGTTTTCTTGTGAGCACTCAGTTGAAGGCCACCCCAAAGTACCCCTTATCGAGCAAACCGAAACTTTTTTGGGAACCATTCGACCAAGCACAATATCGTAACCGATTTCATAAATTTCTTTGCCAATCCCAAAAAGTGGCGAATCTGTCTTTGCGTCATACTTCTTCATTGCCATATTCTGCGCAGCAGCATCCCCAATTAACGTTGCAATGCCAAGTACTGATTCGCGATCTTCCTCACCATCATTCGTCCGGAAAAAGTTCGCCGGAATCGCATCCAACGGCTCGCCAACACAGCGCTTGCGAATATAAAACTCCGTACTTCTGCCCGATTTAGCACGACGACGCAAAAGCTTGTAATACCCACTAAGCGAAATTCCCATTGCTCGCATTGCGCCAATTCGAGCAAGCAAATATTCGCTATATCCTAAACGCGCCGACGAAAGACCTTTCTCAATCAAACTATCTTCAATTGGACGAACATTGGTCTTGTAAACAACCTCCCGTGTATGTCCTTTACCAACTGGCGTCACCTCGTCTTTGCGAAGCTCATATATATTGGCATACTCAATATACTCTCCTTGCGAAAGCATACTCCGCAAATTGGCAAGTAGTACCTCACTGCGTGAATCCGCAAATGGATGCATGATCAATCGGCCATCAACAAAACTCGCGCCCGGCAAAGCCGTCCGTCTATCATCAAAGGCCGGCGTTGCACTTTCACCAACGATAGAATAGATTTCGCCTGTGATATGCATGTACATTGTCTCAACAAAGGCCTTAGACTCATCATCAGCGAATTCTGGCGAAGTCAAGAGCGAGTTAAACATATCAACCAACCCTTGAGCCCTTTGAATTACACCCAGCTGTCCAATTCTGCCGTAATCAATATCATCAACAAGCTTTTCAATTTCGGGAACAAGCGACTCTATCGCCTCTCCCCGTTTTAGTCCAAAAAACTCGATTTCATGATGTCCACGATACTTCGGCATTCGAACAAACGAAGTTTCGTTGCCCTCATAAGTTTCTACCAGTTCCTTCAATCCCGCGATATAATCCGCAAGTGAGCTTTCTGCAAGCTTAGCAAAGTGTTGAAACTCCAAAAACGAAAGAAAGTGCACACCTTTGGTGGAATGATAATAACCAAGCTTAGTGGAAATACGCTTATGCGCAGAGTTTAACGCCATGCGCATTTCATGCTCCGTCCACGCTAACGGCTTTACCCGCCACTCTTGTCCACGACGCCGATAATAGTCAAGTGTTGCATCATTACGCTCGCCCATCACCACTTCCGACATTGAAAGGCCAACCTCATCAAGTAGCCACTTGTCTGCCTCAATCAACCTCTCGGTTGAATTTTCACGCTGCGAAAGCTCCAATCGTCCACCTACCACATTGGCGCATAAAATATCATTAATTAGCACCTTACTCCGCTCGCTTGCTGGGAGCTTAGATAATTTCCAAAATCTACCATCCAAAAGTGGCAATGCAGCTACCGAATGATTACCACTTGTAATCGTAAACACTCTACCCTTACCACGATTGCACAATACGGCCTTAGTCACAATTAAAACACTGGGATTATCCGACAAATGCGCAATAATTCCTCGCTCAATAATATAAGTATCATTCCCCAAATCAAACGCTTCAAACTCACGGGCCCTGCCCATCGAGATCGTCTTTACCGAGGACGAGCGGCGCACACCTTTCGTTCTAACTCTGATAAGTAATCTATAAATTGCGTTCATTGATGGTGGTCGTGGCAATGACATTCACCACCATGGTGATGTGATTCAAGATGAATTAAATCCTCCGCAAGCGCACCTACTGCATCCAACTTCGCCTCATCTGCTACAATCAACAAATTGGTCAGCGCGGGCAAAATATATTTCAAGAATTCGACCTTGCCTACCGATGCCAAGCGCCCATAAGCCCCCAAGCATTGAATGAGTCGCTGAACTGCCGCAAAGGGTATTTTCTTTACAATCTCAGCTCGCAAAGCTTGCTTGGCATAAAGCGCAATCAATCCACGCCGCTCGCCTTCTGTAAAAGTTACGTATGGGTCATAGACGAACGAAGCTAAATCATAAATTGCAGGCCCCATTCGCATTCCCTGAAAATCAATAATACTAAACTTATCTCCTCGCCAAAGCACATTAGTTGATTGAAAATCTCGATGAACTAACGCTTTCGGCTCGTCCTCTAACACTTCCGACACTTTTTTTAGTTCGTCTTCAACTGCCTTAGGCATTTGGCAATGGAAGTGCCCAAACAAGCAATGCTCCGCAAAAAGCTCTCGTTCCCACTTATAAAGCTTAGCATCAAATGGTGCTTCAAGCTCTAAACCCTCCGCCTTAAGCGCGTTAAATTTCACCAATGCCTCAACCACCTTTACACTCTCTTCGAGTGTCATCTTGCGCTCAGATCCCACATCTTCAAGTACCAAAGTTTTCAAATCTGGTCGATCCACAATGACTTCGGGGACCGAGACGCCATTCAACTTGAGCCACTTTGCGTGTTTAGCATATCTTGCGTTTTCTTTGCGCTTCTCATCATCGTAAATAATCGCAATTTGACTATCTGCACGAAAGAAAATGCGATCACTCCCTCGCGCACCGACAAGCTCAACTTTATCTGGCATGCCGACTGCCCTTAGCTGTGGCAAACTACTAAACGCATTATCGTTTTTATCTTGATTGATGTTTAAATAACTATCCACCGTCCCTGCGTCAGTCCAAAGCAAATCTTCCGTCTTGACTGCACGAACAAACTTCCCATCCATCATTGCCTTTTCGTACGCATCAACAATTGACGAAAAACCACTATTTTCAACATACTGCAAAATCTCGGGCTTAAGTAGCGCAAATCCACAGTAAGTCATTGTCCCTGGAAACCCCGCATCGTCACTTCGCCAATTAGTAACATAACCAAACTCTGGCTCAACTTCAATCGTCCGCGGCCCTTCCTCACTCACCAATGCGCATCCTATCTCCTCGCCCTTAAACGTCACTTCAGGAACATTCTCAAGAACAATATCCCCATTTACTAAATAAAACTCATCTTCACCTATCCAATTTCGAAGTGGATTTAGTACTCCGCCCGTTCCCAAAATGTTTTCTTCATAACTTGCCCCGCACCCATTTGTAGCGCACCACGCCTCCACTTGCTCGTGCAAGTAGTGGCAATTAACTACGACTTCCTCAACTCCACGCTCTCTAAGCAGTTGCACAATGCGCGATAGCATTGTCTCGCCCCACACTGGCAACAATGGCTTAGGGGTGAGCGCAGTAAGTGGCCTTAAGCGCGTGCCAAGTCCAGCCGCAAGCACTATGGCCTTTTTAACGATAAACGCTCCTTTGCCGCTGAGTGCGTACGCGTGGCTCCTCCAGCATTAGCGAATACCACTGATCCCCAATACCTGCATTGGAGAAATGCCCAACCCGATTATTCATCAAACATTCGTGATTGCGTTTAAGCGTCTCATTGTCGCTCTTTTTAAGCGCCTCGGTAAGCGTTTTAAAGGCATTATCAATTTCGCCCTTTTGAACCTCCATCCAGCTCATTGCCGCGGCCAAGAGCACATTGCCATTATAACGCGTACGCCGAGCACCCTTGCGATAGAGTTTTCTAATTTCCTCCAACTTATTGCCCATCATATAAAGCCGTGCCATTTTGATGGCAACCATTGCTGGGTCAATCAAAATTGCCTTCGGCATAAGTTTATCAACCGCCTTAAAGTCCTTAATCATCCAATTAAGTTGCAATTGCGCAGTTGCGATTTGCCTATCCATCATTGGCACCCAAAGGCGAAACTTCTTTAAGTTGGTTGTCTCTGCAAGCGCAGCTTTCACAAAGAGCTTGGTATCCTCAAAGATTTCCTTTTGCGCTGCTTGCATTGAACCTGGTGGACGCAGTTGCCAACGTTGCATCTTTTGTTGCAAACGCTTTTGCCCATTAACCAAGATGGCTTGGACCTGATTCATTGCCGCCTTGACTCGCTTTTGAATCAAAAATCCAAAAACGCCCTGAAAGACGCCAAAGCCAACGAACCCTAAAAAGATGCTCCATCCCAGACCGAAATCTGCAAGATAATAGGATGCACAAAACGATCCCGCACCAACTAATAACGCCAAAAAGATAGTAATCATAATTACTTCATCTCTCCTGAAAGTCGAGCGAGCAAATCGTCAAGCTTCATTGCCCCCAAATCTCCATCCGTACGCGAACGAACACTAATCGTGCCTGCCGCTTCGTCGCGTGGACCAACCACTACTTGATATGGCACTTTTTGCAAAGTCGCTTCACGGATCTTGGCGCCTAATTTCTCAGACGAAGAATCGATATCGACTCGATAGCCAGCTTGACGCAAAGCACTTTGAGTCTTTTTCGCATATTCAATCGCCTTATCTGAAATGGGCAATATCCGAACTTGCTCGGGAGCGAGCCACAGCGGAAATGCGCCTGCATAATGTTCAATCAAAATGCCAAAGAATCTCTCAATTGAACCCAAAAGCGCACGATGCACCATATAGGGCTGATGATTCTTGCCATCGTCACCTACATACGTCAAATCGAAGCGCTCTGGCAAGTTAAAGTCGAACTGCACCGTACCTAATTGCCACGGACGACCCAAGGCGTCTTTGATCTTCATATCGATCTTAGGTCCATAAAATGCGCCGCCACCTTCGTCAACTTCATAGTTCATTCCTTCTTGCTCTAAAGCGTCACGCAACGACTGAGTCGCTTGCTCCCAACGCGCAGGATCGCCGACCGCCTTTGCGGGCTTAGTAGACAAGAATGCCTGAATGTCATGAAACCCAAACTTTCCAAGCATGTTTTTAGCAAACTGCACGGTATCACGAATTTCGCTCACGATTTGCTCAGGCGTGCAAAAGATATGCGCATCATCCTGCGTAAAGCCACGCACACGAAAAAGCCCATGCCTAACCCCGTCTTTTTCGTAACGGTAAACCGTCCCCAACTCTGCAAGGCGCATTGGCAAATCACGATATGAGCGCTTCTTGAACTGATAAATTTGAATATGAAACGGACAGTTCATGGGCTTTACGTAATACTCTTCAATATACGCATCATTGCCTGAACCTTCTTGCACTTTCATACAAGGGAACATACCCTCCTTGTAAAAGCCCAAGTGCCCCGAAGTCTGCCAAAGATTAGACCTACCAACGTGTGGCGTATAGACAATCTCATAACCCGCTTCGTAATGCTTTTTGCGCCAATAGTTTTCAATCGCCACCCGAATACGTGCGCCTTTGGGAAGCCAATGTGCAAGACCTGGGCCGACCGACTCGGTGATCGTAAAAAGCTCCAATTGTTTACCCAGGACTCGATGGTCGCGCCTCTTTGCTTCTTCCTCTCGCGCAATAATCGCGTCTAACTCTGCTTGATCTTTTGCGACAATACCATAAACCCGCTGAAGCATCTTGTTTTTCTCATCGCCTCGATAATATGAGCCAGCGATCTTGGTGAGTTTAACAACCCCAATCTCCTTCGCATGATTGACGTGAGGACCACGGCACATTTCCACATAATCACCAACCGAATAAGTCGAAATTGCTACACCATCAGCAACCACATCTTCAAGTCGCTCGAGCTTGTACTTCTGCCCCGCGAGGAGCTTCTTCGCCTCCTCGGCCGAAACCTCCTTGCGCACAAACTCCTCGTCAAGCGCAATTAACCGTGCAATTTCCTTTTCAATCTTTGGAAAATCCTCGGTAGAAATGCGATGCGGAAGGTCAAAGTCATAATAAAACCCTTCGTCAGTTGCAGGACCGATATCAACTTGCACATCTTCAAAAAGGTTCATAATCGCTCGCGCCATCATGTGCGCTGCGGAGTGTCTCCTCATCTCCAAAGTAACTTCTGCCATTTCCTTACTCCTTTGCTACGCTCATCGCGAAACGATAAGCATTTTGGAACATTCTCATCCATGGACCATTTTCCTTAAATGACCCATCGTTATACGAAAGTTGTACCGCCCTAAATCCCCGCTCGGGATGTGGCATCATAATTGTCGCGCGCCCATCTTCGCTGGTGAACGCCGTCTGTCCTCCGATAGATCCATTGGGATTGTACGGATAACGGGTAGTCGCACACCCTCGATTGTCTACGAAATGGGCCGCGCAAATTGACGGCATAAATCCTGTCGTCCAAACTCGCCCTTCGCCATGTGCAACTGCAATTGGAAGACGCGAGCCCTCCATTCCCTTAAAGAATATGGATGGACTCTTTTCAATTTCAATTGTCGCAAGTCGCGCCTCAAACTGCTCCGAAATATTCCTTACAAAACGCGGCCAGTTTTGTGCGCCTGGAATAATGTCTTTTAACTGCGAAAGCATCTGACAACCATTGCAAACTCCCAGCGAGAAAGTATCGGGACGCTCAAAGAAAGTCTTGAACATTGAGCAAAGTCGATCATTGTAGAGGATTGAACGCGCCCAACCCGAACCTGCACCCAAAACATCGCCATACGAAAATCCTCCGCACGCGACGAGCCCTTGGAAGTCTTTAAGATCCACCTTGCCAGAAATTAGATCTGACATGTGAACATCTTGGCACTCAAAACCCGCGAGCGCAAATGCAGCGGCCATCTCAATGTGACCATTGACTCCCTGCTCACGAAGAATGCACATTCTCGGCTTCTTTGGATTAGTAGAACCACAAGAATAACTATTATCATCTGGCTCGTAATTCACCTTGAAGTTCATTCCTGGATCAGTCTCGTCAAGACCATTATCGTATTCTTCACGTGCACAAACTGGATTATCACGCAAAGCTTGCATGCGGTACGTCGTCTCGCTCCAGCAACGCCTGAGATACGTTATGTCCGTTTTAATCACCTCGCGCTGGCCAACGTAAATGTTAAAGTCGCGACGATTCTGCCAGACCGAGCCAATGGTCCAAGCGTCAATCTTCGCTTTTTTGAAAATCTCCATCACCTTCATGAGTTTGGAGTTGGACTTCTTTAAGTTCTTGAGATTGTCCTTGATTTGCAACACCGCACCTGGCTGCTCGTTAAAAAGCTGCTCAAGCGCGTCGCCGTCTGGAAGCTTAGCGATGATACCGCGCCCGCCCGTAATCGCCATTTCAGCGAGTGTCACCGCTAAGCCTCCGTCGGACCGATCGTGATAGGCGACAGCGAGGCGCTTTTTGACAATCTGCTGCATCGCATTGAAAAAGCGCTTAAGCGTATTGGCGTCGGCGTCCGCATGCGTGTCACCAAGCTGACCGTACACCTGCGCGAGAGCAGTCGCTCCGAGCGGAAACGCATTCTTCTTGCCGAGATTCACGTAAACGAGCGTCGAGACCTCGTCTTCGCTGTCCATCTTCAAATCAGGCGTGAGCGTGAGCCGTGCGTCCTTCACTGGCGCAAAGCTCGAAACCACAAGCGAAAGCGGAGCTACTTGCTTTTGCTGAACGCCCCTTGAATCGGTCCAAGTCGTATGCATCGAGCAACTATCCTTGCCGACTGGAATGGAAACACCAAGCTTTGGACAAAACTTAAGTCCCACTTCCTCGACAGTATCGTAGAGTCTCGCGTCCTCGCCAGCTTCTCCGCACGGCGCCATCCAGTTTGCGGAAAGACGAATTTGCGAAATATCGCCCACATTGGCGGCCGCCAAATTGGTAATCGCCTCGGTAATCGCCATCCGCCCCGACGCAGGACCGTTAAGTAGCGCAATTGGCGTACGTTCGCCCGTCGCCATCGCTTGCCCCTCGTAAGTCTTGTACCCCATCAAAGTAACAGCGCAATCAGCCGCAGGAAGTTGATACTTACCGACCATCTGGTCGCGTGCTACCCGTCCTGTAACCGTACGATCGGTAATCGTAATTAAAAAGGTCTTATCCGCGACTGCCGGCAAGTGCAAAATACGCGTAAGTGCGTCCAATGGCCTAACGCCCTCGAAGTTGGTCGTAATATGCGACTTTTTCGTGCGTTTGACCTTGCGCACCATGCGCGGGGGCTTACCCAAAAGAACCTTGATGTCCATATCGATTGGGCTGTCACCAAAATGCGAATCATTAAGAACAAGCTTGCCATCTCCAGTCGCAACGCCGATAAACGCAACTGGACAACGCTCACGCTTGCAAAGCTCTTCAAAGAAATAACGTGCTTCGGGCTTTAGCGCAAGTACATATCGCTCTTGCGCCTCGCAGCACCAAATCTCCATTGGATTCATTGAGCGCTCTTCATTGTGAACTTCACGTAGTTCAAACTTGCCACCTGTCGCCTCCACGAGCTCAGGGCAACCATTAGACAATCCGCCCGCGCCAATATCGTGAATCGACATAATAGGATTATCCTTGCCCAAATAGCTACACGCATCAATGACTCCTTGGCAACGACGCTGCATTTCTGCATTACCCCGTTGCACCGAGTTGAAGTCCAGCGCCTCGGAATTGGTGCCCGTCATCATCGAGCTTGCTGCGCCTCCACCCAAACCAATGCGCATCGCAGGTCCACCAATTTGAACGATGAGCGCACCGACTTCGACCGCTTTTTTAGTGACTTGACTACGACGAATAACGCCCATACCGCCCGCAAGCATAATGGGCTTGTGGTATCCACGCAATTCACCTGCAACAAGCCCCTCGTAAGTACGGAAAAATCCACAAAGTTGTGGACGACCAAATTCATTGCCAAAGGCAGCTCCCCCAATGGGGCCTTCGGTCATAATTTGCAAAGGCGTCGCAAGACGCGTCGGGAAATCAGCAAAGACTCGTTCCCATGGCTGAGGATAGCCAGGAATGTGGAGATTGGAGACCATAAAGCCGCAAATACCCGCAATCGTACGCGATCCTTGACCAGTCGCCGCCTCGTCACGAATCTCACCGCCTACACCAGTTGCCGCGCCCGGGAAAGGCGAAATTGCCGTTGGATGGTTGTGAGTTTCGACCTTCATCAATTGATCAAGCTGGTCGGTCTTGAACGAATAGCAATTATTCTCAGGATTAATGGCAAAAATTTCGCTCTTAAATCCTTTCACGACCGACGAGTTATCCTTGTACGCCGAAAGCGTATCTTTAGGCCGCTTAAGATGGGTGTTTTTAATCATTCCAAAAAGCGATTTCGACTTCTTCTTGCCGTTAATGATAAACTCCGCGCCAAAGATCTTGTGGCGGCAATGCTCGGAATTAACTTGACCGAACATCACCAGTTCCGTATCCGTAGGATTGCGTCCAGCGTCTTTGAAACTCTTGGCCAAATACTTCATTTCTGACTCCGAAATCGCAAGGCCAATCTCGGCATTTGCCTCTTTAATCGCCTCCACCCCTTTACTAAGAACGTCGTAAGTGCGCCCCATCTTGGGTTCGGCAACATCGAAAAGATCCTGAATGTCCTCGTAAACGCCCTCGGTCATCTTGTCATAAAGAACACCAAAACATTTCTCCGACAAAGCGGGAGTTACGATATAGCGAATACCACGCTCAACTCGCTTAATCGTCTTAAGCGAGCAATTGCGAAAGATGTCCGTCGCCTTTGAGCTCCACGGTGAAATCGTACCTTTGCGAGGAGTGACATAAAAGTCCGCATCGTCACAAGTGCCCACCGCATTCAAAAGCGAAGCTGCCCTTTCAATCTCCGCAGAATCAAACTCGTCGTTTACCGTATCAATTGCATAAACCCACTTAGCATCAATTTTAACCGTACCAAGCGCAGGATCAATTGCACGGATAGCATCCCTAAGCGCATCCATCCTGAAAGGTGAATAGGCCTCAGCTCCCAATAATAAAACCATAGTATATACTCCTTAAAATCATTAGTGAGTATTATACCACAACCTCAGCCCAACCTCAACCTCTCACCTCTCTCCTTGTCTCAAAACTCCCCTTCCATCTACTATTTTCGCCAAAGGCCTGATTTTATTGACTTTTTCGGGGCCCGTCCCCGAATATCCCTATGCCTTAATGCAAGATTGGCGCACGACTTCGGCGGCCAAGATAGCCGGCGTCTCGCGTCCGACGATTATCGAATGGAAGCGGCGCTTGCGCACCTACTTCTTCACCAGCTACCGCGCCTGGCGCAACCTCAACTGAGCGCCAGCCCTATCGCCCACAACTTCATTCGACGTCCTTACATCCGCATTACGGTTGTGGCTGACCGAGCGAACCAGGATTCGGGCAAAGGTTGTTCTTCATATCCCATTCGAGATTACGGTCAAGGGATGTTGGGTTGAGGTAATAGAGAAAGAATTGACGTTCCCCATAGTACCAAACTTTTGAAAAATTGAAATCGCCATATATCTTCCCGTAATATGCCTCGACGAGATTCCCTTTTTTGTCATATCGGGATCGAATGCGAAACACATAACAACGATTCGGATCTTCATCTGAATACAACTTGGGCGATATGACAACTCCTCGAATGCTCTTTCTTTGCCCGAAACGCTTGACGACGGCAGGTACATAGCCAGATGCAAGTGCTTGCCGAACCTTTATACCATCCGTTGGCTTCGTGACTATGGGCGCAATTCCATTTCCCTCTCCCGGGAAGACCATCGAAAGACTACGCTCGTAGCAGTCAAAATCAACGATGCCACCTTTCACGCGCTCCACAAAATTAGAGTGCGCTTCCATTATCAAATCAGCGACTTTACCGTGTCCGGCTGGCGGTAGCCAGTCGCCAAGCACAAGGTCGTATTTCCTGACGTCGTTCGTTCCGCCGAATCCTGCGGATTGCCGCAATTCTCTTGAAATGTTCACATCCTTCACCCACAGCGGAATCGGATGCTCCACACGCTGAAGCTCTACGGTAATAACCTGGTTGTCGGGCTTCCACCATTGAAAGGCGAACATCGGTTTGCCACAACTTAAGTCAAAAGGCACTTTCACAAATTTCGTGTCATAAAAGCCATTGTTTCCACATAGACAAAACCCTGCCTCGCCACAATTCGTCTTACCTGCTGCGGCATAGTCACCTTCTTGGTTTGTCTCTCCAGTGAAGTCATGATCGACGACGGCGTTTTCCCACCGCGAAAACCGCTCAATGAAAACGCCCTTAAATCTCACGCCCGACAATGGTAATCCTGTCCTTTCATCGACGACATGCATACAAAATCGTGCGTTGTCAGCCCTACAGCAAACACAACTGACGATGAAAAACGCAACAAAAGCAATCATCCAGTACTTCATACTACTCAACCTTTCTGATTTTCTCAAAGAGTTTCCACACATAGAAATAAGCAATATTCTTTAAATCCGAGTGCCTCCAATCCCCATTTGTTCTAGGCCATCCGTTCGGCGTCTGGCTTTGATAATTGTAGTTCCCAGCCACGCCACCAGTCTCATTCGCACCCGCCGCGAAGCGAGTCGCACTACATCGTTGAACTCGTCGGTCGGTAGACGCTCGCGCCTCGAGAGAATCCAGAGACTCGAACGGTCGTCGGACGTCACCATCGCGGCTTTTTTGGGGCGTGTCCCTGAATTATCCGCAAGCTCCAACACCTCGTCGCCAGTAGAATAAAAATTGACGGCATATTGGGCAACGTCTGCGAATCGACCAGGCCAGCCCAGAAACTTCCGGTCGTCGTCTGGTTCGTTCCTAAACAGCCAGTGCCAACTTGAAGCCCACGAGTTCGTCGGATACTCCTCCCATTCAGGATGAACGAGTTGCGGGACGCGGAGCGACGGATCAGGGTCGTACGCCTCCGCTGGCACAGCTGAATTGCACATCAGATACTTAACCACCGGCATCCTTCACTTGCGAAGCGGCTCAAGGTTCGTATCGTTAGGAGTGGGATTAAACACCAGATTCAATCTTA
>JAZRVL010000012.1:0-5299 GCA_045599105.1 Kiritimatiellia bacterium | reverse complement strand
GACACTGGTGCTGGAAACTCACCACCGCACACTGCCCGTTTGCACGCTTACACACTTGCACACTTGGGGAAGAGGCGGTTCGCCCGTTGCGGCGCATCGCCTTTCTGGAGTTGGGCCAATTTTCAAATTGGTCAACCCTGGATGTCGTACGCGCCCGACTTGACCTTGATCTGCCCGTCGGCGACGCCGCTCACCTTCGTAACCGATGGCGGCACCGCCACGGAATCGCCGTCCGGCAGTCCCGCAACCGTGACCGCCGTCACGCCCGCGCTCGGCGTGACGACCCACACGCCGCCCTCGCCCTTGACAATCGTTCCACCCTCGCACTTCGGGCCTTTTTCGGCGATCTTCACATACCCGCTGCCGTTGCCGTACGCACCCTCAACGACCTCGACCTTTGTCTCGTCCAGCGTCACCTCAGCGTCCGCGCCGCCGCTTCCGCCGCCGATGCCAGCGCCGCCATACGCGCCGCCCGTCGCCGTGACGATGCCGCCGTTGATCGTCACCTTGCCGCCCGATCGGTTACTGCCACCGCCGATGCCCGCGCCTGCGGTGCCGCCCATCGCCACCACCGTGCCGCCGTTGATCGTCACATTGCCGCCCGCGCCGTCATAGCCGCCACCGATGCCCGCGCCATATTTACCTCCCGTCGCCGTAACCGTGCCGCCGTTGATTACGATATCTCCACACTTTAAATTCTGTCCGCCAATGCCAGCATGATCACTCGCTCCGTTCGCAACTAACTTTCCACTACCACCTTGCTGGGCGTAAATTGTTAATGTATTGTTCTCATCCACCCCAATTCCACCATTCACCGTCAGTTTCGCTCCATCGGCAAGAATCAAATTGACATTATTACCATTCACCGTGATAGCGGCCGTCGTCACCTCGCCTGTCACCACATACCATCCATCTGACATCATCATAGAGCGATTCATTGAATACAGTGGACATGCGTTTGTTGAACTACTTGTTTCGTCTGATAAGACATAATTAGCCGCAATATGTTCATTTGTCTTAGCTTTTGGCAATTTACTTGCATCAATGGTAGTATCCTTTAAAATAGGGCCAAAAGTAACCTCCGCCTCTCCATCTATCAGATACTTGAAACTGGTAGATTCAAACGACACCGTAAGATTATTGCCGCAAACGAGCGTACAGTAGCAGACGCCATCCTTTGTTTCTCGTTTGAGAGCACCATTATCAACCTTCACTGAAGCCACCACCAGATTTTCCGGTATGGCAAACGAAATCCTCACCCCGACATACTTCGCTGTCGGTAAATTCAATGTTTCCAATATCACATCCTCTTCACACTTATAAATTTGCACTGTCTCGCTCCCCTCAAGCACATAAAACTGCTGGGGGACAAACTTCAAGGTCAGCGAGTGTCCTTTTTCAAGTGCGCAAACGTATGTCTTACCCTTCATCGTACTTTTGACTTTCCCACCATCAACTTGCACAGAATCAAACCGAAGGTTCGTTGGGACATCGAAGGCAACAGTTACGCCCTCTTTCCACCGGTTGGCATCAATCTCGAGAACGCGAGGCCCAAGCGTCAACGAGCCATTATTACCTTTCCAGCCGTTGCCGATGCCAGCAGCGACGTCATTAGCTACCTCGCCGCCATACGCCGTCACCGATCCACCGTAAATAGCCACATTGCCGCCATCGCCATATTCGCCACCGCCGATGCCCGCGCTAAAATAACCACCCGTCGCCGTCACCGACCCGCCATAAATGTTCACCGTGCCACACGATTGATGTTCGCCGCCACCGATACCCGCGCCATTGCCGCCACCAGTCGCCGTAAGCGATCCACTCTCTACTCCAAAGATGTTTAGTGTATTCCCTTCAGCAACCAAAATGCCTGGCTCTGATAAGTCGCCCTGCACCGTAAGCGATGAATTGCCAAATAAAACAAGATTCGCTAAGCCATTTACATCAATCTTGCCTCGCGAAATCGTCCCCTCGACGACATACCACTGGTCGCCCCCAATCTGGCCAGTACCACTCGTAAGTACCCTGTAATTAAGATTGCTAACTACATTGTTCTTCACTGAATAAAGCTTTCTAAACTTCAAGAAGAGGTATTCCGAGTCCGAAATATCTTGAATCTTGTAGCCAATCTCATCTGTTATCCCATTGGGAACGAATATCGGCATGCCATCACGATTAAGCGCCATGCGAAGCCAGCCGTCCTTCTCTTTGTTATTGGCCTTGATGTAACCGTTGATCTCCTCCATGGCCTCAGGCAGCTCAATCGCCGTCTCGCTGCCATCTCCCCAAAGTGCGTCGTGCGAAACGCCAATACCGCAACTATCGGCAGGACTGTGATCTTTGCAGTAAAAGCAAAGTTCATGCGTCGACTCAGCACCTGCATTGCCAGTAATGCCTCCTGCATTGCTGCGTACGCATGTTACCGAACCAAACGAATGGCAGTTCTCAACCGATACGACGCCATCCTCGCAACCGACAATACCTCCCACATAGTCGCTCCCCACCACTTCGCCGTTATTGATGCAGTTAATGAATTTCGAGCCATTCCCCGCCCAACCTGCAATGCCACCAATGGACCGCCCCGATCCAATAATCGTCGCACAACTGACGCAGTTCGAGGCGGTCGAGCCCGAAGCGTTGCCAAAAATCGCGCCGAGCGAATCGCCGCCCTCGACGCGCCCGTTCACGGTCAGATTCCTGACCGTCGCGTCAACTGCGCAGCCGAACATCGTCTTGTTGCTGCTTTTGAGAGAGTACAGAGTGATAGTGCGCCCATTGCCATCGAATGTCCCCATGAACGGCTTCTTCTTTGCTGAATCGCTACTAAAGAAGCCGACCGAATTATAGACGACGATGTTCGCGGTAAGCATTATAAAGGCATTCTCATAAGTATTGCCACCCTTGACGGCACAGCACAAGGCGTCCCAATCGTTGATGTCTTTAATTTGGATAGGATTCGTCTCCGTGCCATCACCTTTGAGTGGGCGTCTCGCGAAATCGCTGGTAGAGAGGTTGTTCTCTCGCGCAGTTGAAGCGTCATCAATATAAAAATCCGCGTCTTCGTCCGCCGTATTTTCGAGGAATCGACAGTCTGTAACGGATCCATCGCTATCGTCAACATAAAGTCCGCCACCTTCATCACCTGCAGAGTTCCGATAGAATCGGCATTCGCGGACGTCACCTTTACCGTAAGTGTTGACATCATAGAGTCCGCCACCATCCTCAATTGCCGTATTGTCCGCCAAAATAAAGCCTTTAAAAGTATCGAGCCGGTTAGCATATACGCCGCCACCACATTCCGCAGAACAACCTGTGATAATGGTACTGTCTTTTCCACTGACATACGCCTCGTTGTCATTGATGTACATAAACCCGCCATTTTCCGCCTTGCAACCGATTGCCACGCAATTTTCAAAGATAACATACTGTGTGGTGCTTTTTACGTTCTGAATATAAATGGCACCACCATCGTAGCACGTATTGCCGCAGTTAATAAACCTACAGTTCACAAATGTGACAGCACCAAAACGATCATCATCATCCCTATCAACATAGACACAAGAACCGTCCGCGTCCGCCGACACGCCATCAAACGTGCAGTTCTCGAAGACAACACTACGCCCGCCCTTAATTATGTAGATGCTTTTCTCATACGTGCCCGAAAATGTCTTGCCCGAGATAATCGCATCACCGGAGATTTCAGTTCCTCCGATATGATCCGCCGCCTTGCCCACCATCGCGCCTACCACGCCCAATGCTACCATCACCATCTTTTTCATATCTTTCCTTTTAAAGTCAAATATGTCGAAAGGCAACGACTACACACTCTGTAGCCGTCGCCTTCCGTCCTTCGTTAAGTGAATGTTTTTAAGCTTTGATGTCAAAGCTCATCCCTCTTGATACCAGCAATCTTCATAATTGAATGCTGCGTTCCTTCTCGCAAATCGCGCGTATGATAAGGCACCGGAATCACAAGCGGATTCTCTGGATGCTCAAAGATGAAATGAGAACCTGTCGTATGCGAGAGCCGCCAACCGCGTTCCCGCAAGAGTTGCATTGCACGTTTTGCCGTAATCGGCTTCACAACGCCACCGTTGCGATTTGAGCGTTACGACAAGTGCGACGCCGCGGCGCCTCACGACGCATCCGAGCTAAATACACATTTAGGCAACCGCGCACAGCATCTCGCACCATGAAAGCAAGCTCCTCTGGCGTATCCGCCTCCGTCACGCATCCGGGAATATCCGGCACTTCCGCCCAATACCCACCGCGCGGGTCAGCGTGCACAATATACGAAATCGTCGTATTCATATCATTCTCCCTCCGTTCGCAGCCTATTCAAGGCATAACAAACCCATAGAAAAGCATCAACATTATACCATTTTCCGCCAACCGCTGTCAATTCGCCACCATCACCATCTTTTTCATCTTCTCTCTCCTTGCAAAATCAGTATTATACCATATCCCCGCCTCCTCTGTGAGAAAAACGGTCTCGGCTCTCACTTCGTTCGGATATCCCCTCGGCGAACGCCTCGGCCCTTGCATTGCTCGGCGGTTAAGACACATTTTATCACAACTCCTTCAAATACCGATACACACTACTCTTTGATCTGCTTGAGGATATCGTCGCCGAGTCGGCGCCATGCCGCACGGACGGTTTTGACGTCGCAGCGCATGCGCCGGGAAACCGACGAGAAGTTGCCGTCGAAGCAAGTTACTTTCATGATTTTCCTTTCGTGTCAGAGTTCTACACAAATAGGCCATCAATAGGGAATTTTGCCGCTTTTAATGGGAAATCCCTTAACTTCATTTCTCTCTCGCGCGCGCTCGCGCGTAAGAAGATGGACAAAATATGGATATGGGAATGATTGTGGGATGGAGTGGTATGGTATGGAGCTGGTAGATAAATATCTACGGCTTCGTGGCTATCGCGCGCGTGCGCGAGGGTATGACAGGAATTTTAGCGATTTCGCCCAATAAAATCAGGCATACGAACGCAATCAGCCCGAAAATTTTCCCTAGTGATGGACTATTAGTGGGGGCGCGATGTTGGCGAGGGTCAACACGATGACCTGCGGTGGTCGTAGTCTCTACGACTTCCTTTGAAGCCGAGAACGCGGGCGATGACGAGCATTCTGCCGGGATTTCCGCTACGAACGGACAATGCAAGTGTTTTTTCTGTAAATTCGCTCCGAGCTCATAGTTCTTTGATTGTTGTCATGTAACGATAATTAGCAGTTTCCCATTCGTCGCTGATTTCGACGCAGATCGCCGTAACGAGTCTTAGAAGCGAATCGAC
>JAZRVL010000011.1:0-1124 GCA_045599105.1 Kiritimatiellia bacterium | reverse complement strand
AATGACGATTAAGCGGAATATCCTTTTAAATCCAGGCCCAGCAACGACGACTGATACCGTTAAGCTTGCGCAGGTTGTGCCAGATATTTGTCCACGCGAAAAAGAATTTGCCTCGCTAATGAGGGGGCTTAGGCGGGATTTAGTTAAAGTTGTCCACGGAGATGAAAGGTATACTTCGGTCTTGTTTTGCGGCTCGGGGACAGTTAATATTGATGTTACTTTAAATTCACTTTTGCCTGCGCACAAGAAAGTGCTGGTGGCTAATAATGGCGCTTATTCAACGCGGGGGGTTGAAGTATGCGAGTATTATAATTTGCCGCATATAGATCTTAAGCTTCCAATTGACACTCCCATTGATCCCAAGGCGGTCGAAAAGGCGCTTGCGAGTGACCCGCAAATTGGTGTGGTTTATACCTGCCACCATGAAACTGGCTCGGGTGTTTTAAATCCTATTCGGGAGATTGGCGGTGTTGCGCATAAGTATGGTTGCACATTTATAGTGGATACGACCTCTACTTATGCGATGCGGCCAATTGATATTGTCAAAGACAATGTGGATTTTCTTTTTGCTTCAGCGCAAAAGGGATTGATGTCAATGACGGGGTTGTCGTTCATCATAGGTAGGGAAGATATTATTAAGGCGTCCAAGGATTATCCTAAGCGTTCATACTACTGCAATCTCTTCTTGCAATATGATTGCTTCGAAAAGACAGGAGAGATGCACTTTACGCCTCCAGTTCAAACTATTTATGCAACTCTTCAAGCACTAAAGGAATATTGGGCGGAAGGCGAAGAAGCCAAATGGGCGCGTCATACGCGCGTATTTGAAGCGCTTCACAAGGGGCTTAAGGAGCTTGGCTTTAAGAATTTGATTAAACGCGAATATCAATCAGGGCTTGTCATATCAGTTATTTATCCCGATGACCCTAATTGGTCGTTTGATAAAATTCATGATTACTGCTACGAGCATGGCTTTACTATTTATCCTGGCAAGGTGGGCTCGGCGCATACTTTTCGGCTTTGCGCATTAGGAGCAATTGATGCGCCAGATATTGAGGAGTTTTTTAAGGTCTTGAAAGAAGCACTTAATGTAAACAATATTAAGGTCGTATACAATGGCTAAA
>JAZRVL010000010.1:0-9753 GCA_045599105.1 Kiritimatiellia bacterium | reverse complement strand
GATCACATAGAACGCCGAGGTTGGCTTGCCACCTTCAAACGTATCCGCAAGCGTGAGCCGCGAAGCAGTCGCCGTCGCAGAAGCGACATCCGTCTCCGTTCCGCCAAGCGCCGTCGAGCGAACGAGCGTATAGGTAAGACCCGGAATCGCCTTCACACCAACTGCCGTCTCATCGTCCGAAACCACAAGTGGCTTGACCTCGTCGTCCGACGCCGTAAGGGTGGGAGTGACCGGAATCGTCTCATCGCCAACGGTCACCGACTTGGTCGCATCAAGCACGATGTCGCCATTATCAATCTTGCACGCAGGAGCAATATCAAAGCCATTGCTCTTGATGATGAGCTGATTGATTTCAACACCAGTGATCTGGGTAATCGACGAAGGAATTTCGTACTTGCCTTCAAAGCCAAGTGGCATGGTGATATCAAGCTTCGTCACCCCTTCCTTAGGCGTGATGACCGCAACTGCATTTTCACCCTCGCCAGTGACTTCAACCGTGCCCTGTTCTTCGGGAACAATCTTGCCACCGCCTGCTGCCTTGAGAGTGATGACCTGAGTATCGATTACGTCGTCGCCGAGCTTGAGGGTAAGAGTAACTTCCGTATCCTCAGTAAGTGCAATCGACTTAGCTCCGCAGGTGAACGGCGAGATCGCCTTAACTTGAGACCAAGTAATACCCTCAACAACCGTGAATGAGCCACCTTCAGCAATATCTTCTGGGAGGTCGTAGATGTTCCAACCCTGATCAGCGAACTTACCACCAAGCTGAATGGCACCAGCAGAAATTGCCTTCGTCGTAGTGAGGACAAAGGACGCAGTCGCATCGTTGTAGTGCGGCGCTTCATTCTTCGCCGTGTACTTGAACGCGACGTCAAGACCCTCTGGCGCCGGAGTTACCTCCTCAACCTCCGCTTCCGGATAGATCCATTCAGCGGTGTAGATGTAGAGAGTCTGCTCCTTATACGGAACCGGCGTTTCAACGATCTTCGCGCCCTCGACCGTCACAATGTGGCCATCGCCGACATCAGGATTGTCAATAAGCTTAATAAAGGTATTAACCTCTCCGTGCTCAGGAATGAGCGTAATAACCGCAGATTCATCGTTGAACATCAGCATTGGCGCCATAAGGATTGCCTTATTGTTCGGATAGGTTTCATAATCCATGCCCTGACCATCAGCACCAATTACGAGCGGACCCACAATCATACAAGCATTATCGACGGTAATCATCGTATCCTGCCCTTGCGAACCGCGTTCCATAACGCCTGCAAGCACAAGGCCGCTAACGCCCTCGCCGGAAGTGACGCTAATTACCTTCTTTGCCGCCGCACCATAGTAGTTAAAGAGCATACCATTCGCCGGCAACGTAATCATTGAAGTTGTCGCACCATCCACACCAGGAATCTTGACGACCTTAATCGTCGTTCCAGCTGGGAAGATATACGCCTTCGCCACTACCAATTCATTCGCGAACTTGATCGTACCGTGCGTATCAATGAGCGCGAGCACGGTCGCTTCGTCGTAAACGACGATCGTGCCGTTGTTCGTGATGTTCGCAGGGTCAACCTGCACGGTCTTGCCGTTGAGGTCGAGCGTGACGTACTGCGAAACCGTGAGCGTCTCGAGCTGCGCGTCCTGAAGAACGACAACCGTCACCTTGCCCAACTGACCAGATGCCGCCGCATCAAGCGCATCAGTAATCGTGAAGTAGAGCGTAGTATCAATCTTCGCTCCTGCGTCGACAATCTCTGCGCTCGTAAACATCTCGTCGTTAGCAATATCTGGATCTTCCGTGACGCTGAGATAGAGCAACTGGAGCATTGATTCGCCATTCGTGAAGAGCTTGCCTTCTTCAGGGATATAGTAAACCATGAGGGTTCCACCATAAGGCACGTTAACTTTGCCTTCAATCGGCGTAACCTTGCCCTCGGCACCAGTCATGTATACTTCAATCGTCGTGCCAGTAAGCTCAGGAATCACAACCTCGATCATAATGGCTTCGGTTTTAATCTCCGAAACATCAATCTCCGGAGCTTCGGTCACGTCCTCAAACGGTTCAAGCTCCACCGAATCCTCGCCGTTAGTAAAGAGTCTACCCGGATCAGCAAAGTATGCAACGATCAAGGTGCTTCCGTACGGAATAGCGATTTTACCTTCATCATCGATTTCGTACGGTTCGTAATTCCCATCATAGGCCTCGGCCGTCGCGCCTTCGACTTCTGGAATCGTAACTTCAATGTCAGCAACCGCAACCGTGAGCGTACCTTCCGAGTACTTGAGCGTATAGACACCCTCTTCGTCGTCGACAATCTTCACCGAAGTCGGGAGCTGGGTAGGCTCAACTCCGACATTGATGGTGTCACCGACTTCGCCAATGACATTAAGCGCACCGGCGAAGCTGATACTATTAGCATTCCAAGTCTGACCAGCGAAAGTAATCCTTGCGTCATCCGCAACCAGAATCTGGTTGTTCTCCGCCTCGCTCGTCGTCGAGCCGAGGGTAATGCCCTTGTTATTACGCATCCAAATCTGACCAACGAGTTCAGAGGCATCACCAATCGCGAGCTTCTGCGCAGCTGTGTTGCCGGTCTCGTTCGCAATTAGATTGCCATCACCATTGACCTTACTGAAGACAATCGGATCGTATGAACTGCCGTTGTTAATCTCAAGACCCGCGAGGTTGTTGTTCGCAATCGTAAGTTCGGGGAGAAACTCCGTATTGGTCTTCATGAAGCCCTTAGTGCCCGTGAATGTCACCTTCGAATTCTCATTGCCGTAGCGATTGAGGTCGAACCAAGTTGTCGCAGCCGAATCACCCGACATTACGAGATTGGTGAATTCAACCGTACCCGTCCAATCCTCTGCGACCGTGAAGAGCGGAGCATTATCTTTAAGCGTAATGTTAGTCGCCGTAATCGTGCCCGCACCCTTCACCGTGCCAAGCGGAATCGTAAGACCACTTGACGGAATATCCATCCTAATGTTCGCAGGAACGACAACAATATCCTCCTCAAAGAAACGCGCCGTATTCACTTCGCCACCCTCCTCGGTCGCGAAGAGCGTATCATCCGAAAGCAGGGTCGTCTCGGTCAAGTAGAGCGTAGTCGCTTCACGAGATACCGTAATTATAATACCATACTTCTGCAGGTCGGCATTATACCCAAACGTTGCCGAAAGTCCAGTCACAGGCGTTTGGATATTGCTTGCGGAAATCTTACCCTCCGCGAACGCCTCAGTAACGAGACCCGTGAGCGGAATGAAATCAGCGCGATAGATACCAGCAAGCGAAACGCTCGCACAATCGAAGGTAAGCGAACCATTTTCGCCAATGCTTAGCGGACCGCCCGTGATGTCAAGCGCATCGCACGCAATCACGACCGGCGCATTGATCTTCGTAAGGCCGCTATTCGATACCTTAGCCGTCTTGCCTTCCGCAAGCGCGAAGGTAATCTTGCTGCCCTCGTCAATCGTGATCGCCTCGGTCGTCGCATCTTCGTCGAGGTTGATGGCAATCGTCGTATCCGCCGTCGCCACAAGCTCGGCCGTCGCACCTTCCGCCGGGACATTCGCCGGAACATTGCCACCATCAAGAACCTGCTCCCAAGCGCCTTCCTGAACCCAAGTCGCTGCCGTGCCGTCAAGCGTGCGCGTATAAAGTCCGTTAAGCGAAATATACGGGAACTCATCGGAGAGTTTCGCGCTCGCCTTCGGGCCAATCACGCAATCGAAGATGCGGAGCGTATCAATATAGGTAGCAAGAAACTTCTCGTCCGGATAGTCGGTCGGCAAGTAACCCGCCTTGGTGGAATCTCTCTGGAAACGGATCAAGCCAGTAGAGCCGATGCCCTCAAAAATCGAACCGATCTGGAAGCCATTACCAAAGGAAATGTCTGGGTCGCCTTCTTTAACATTGTAGACCGTCCAAAGTTCACCATCAAGATAGACCTTGATCTCACGCGCCGTCTTGGAGAAGACGTAGAGATGCTTTACCTTGGTCGCATTCGGAACCTTCATCGTCGTAAGCACTTCACGCTGAGAATTGCCCGTCGTCTTAACGAGGAGTACCTCATCCGTGTTTTCTCCATACGCAAGGCCAACAAGACCATTGCTAAGTGTACCAAAGGTCATTAAAATCGCGTTCGGATAGTCAGGCATCGTCGCCACAACCGCCGCCGACCATTCAGTCGGGTAGGTTATGCCCATATACGGATGCGACGCGGTATAAACCGCATCATACTGAGCTGGCTCGCTACCTGGAATCTGGTGGAAGTTCGCTGGATCTTCTCCGAGGTCGCCGCTATCCTTGGAAATCGCACCACCAGCATAACCCGTGCTATTACGATTGCCATTGAATGCGAAGTCGTACCAGCAAGCCGTGCCCTTCACCGAGATTGTGCTCTTCGCAGTTACCGTCGTCCCTTCAACCTTGGATTCAAGCACCGTCGTACCATCAATATCATAGATGGTAAGTTTCGTGCCAGCAGGAACATTAATAACCTTTACTTCACCATCATCAGCAAGAACCGCCGTTGCCGTAATGAAGCCAGTTCCCGAAGTTACGATATTGCCAATTGCTAAATAATCACGAACCTTGCCGATATCATACGCGCCTTCCGCAATCGTAATCGTGCCAGTATAATTCGCTCGCGACCCCGCAAACACAATCTTGCCCGTACCAGTCTTGATGATGTTGCCAGAGCCAGTAAGCGGCGCGGAAATCGTCAGCGTTGCTCCATCGACGACATTAATCGTCGAATCGGCAGTAATCTGAATACCGTTCGCATTTGCCGCAGCAAAGGTGCAAGTTTCGTACGCTTCAAGCGTACCACCATTGAGCTTCACCTGAGTTCTGCTCTGAAGACCCGCGCCATACTCGCCGAGCGAGAGGGTTCCGTTTGGACTAATCGTCAGCACATTGTCATTACCATTGTGACCAGAGTTGTTTGCAATGCCCTTTGTCTTCAGCAGCGCCGCAGCCGTTCCCCCACCAATGGTAAGCGTTGCCTTGCCGTCCCAGCCAAGGACGGTGTTGTCATTGGGAACAGTAATCGTACCGCCAACGAGATTGTAGGTTACAGTCGAATCATAATGCGCAATCACGAACGCACTTGAGGTAGTAGTTCCGCTACCGGTCTTGGTGAACTCAAGCGCACCGCCGTTTTGGGTAAAGTTTTGAGTAACTTGACCATTATTACCCAAAACGAAGCTCAGCGTCTCGTAGCTTGCACCATCGCTAAAGGTCATTGATTTATTACCAATCACATAAACCGATCCTTCGCTACCTGCGACGCCGCAAGCAATGTCCACCGTGCCATTGTAGGCGCTTCCAACGTACGGAATCGCCGGAAGAGTCATGTCGCCCTCCCAGCGATAGGTCTTACCAGCGGCAGGAGCCGAAGCCGGGATTGCCGCAAGGTTCGTAAAGGTAATCTTATCGCCGCCGAACTCGTTAATCGCGATCTTCGCAATCTCCGTCGCGGGAATCGTGTAGTCCGTCGCCTTCTCGATCGTCAGATCGGTCGCGGAGTTGATCGCGAGCGCCGAGCAGACGAAATCGGTATCGGCGATGAACTTGCCGCCGTTGAGCGTCAGCGTGAACGGACCAGTATACGCATCGCCACCGGCGATGTAGGTATTAAGGTCGCTCGTCTTGACGTCCACGCCCTCTTCAGCCGTGTAGGTGCGGCGATACTCCTTCGCAGGAACCTGAACGATCTGAATCGCCGTCACGCAGCCACGACCAGGATTGTCGCGCTTGCAAGTGTGAAGCGTAATGTCTCCTTCAAGATCGCAGATACGAATCGCATTCACACCATAAGCGACGGTCGTGCTGTTGTATTCTCCCCAAACCGCAGCTCCAACCTTTGCTTTCTTCGCATTCTCCGTATCCCACGTATAAGAAACGCCACCAACAGTAATCGGCGAGAACGGATTTCCGCTATCCTTGGTCAAATATACAATGACATCGTACATCTCGAACGGCACATTAGCCAGCGCGAACGACGCGCCATCGGAATTGCCGTCGTCGAGATAACCCATCATCGCTGGAATCGTATGTCCATTGCTCCAATATGTATTAGCATTGACGGTAACTGCAAAGTCTCCAGTATCCAAAGCCGTCTGCGTTCCAGTATTCCACCCCTTGATCAAATCAAACGTGTCAGAGGTTGTAGCCCAATCAAGGTTATTCCAACTTGAATTCGGCGTATTACCAGCGAGCATACCATCGTCATTCGCATTGTCAGGCATCGCGCCACCAGCGCCAGGACGATTGGTAGCGGCAAAGTTCAGGTTAATAACGCCCATCGTCGCGAGCCATTTCTTCACCACCTTGCCCGTAACGCCTTCGAAGTTGAGCGCCGCAAGCTGCGCAGCGGTCGGCTCCGCGCCGTCCACACCCACGATATAGAGGATACCATTGCAAAGAACCGAAGTCGCAACCTTAGCAACTGCATCGATGGTGAGCGTCGAACCAGCATTCATCGTGAGCTCGACCGTCTGACCCTCAGTAATTGTTTCGCCGTTCAGCGTGGAAATCGCGTAATCAGATTCTGGCGCGATTTGCTTTACACCGTAGTTATAGAAGACCGAGCCATTGGATGCGAGATTGAAGGTCGCGGTCGTCTGCTCGTCGCCACAATAGAACGAATATTCTGGAATCTTACCTCCCTCAGGAATGCCGCTCAGCGTACCCGAGCAGAGCTGGAAGGTCTCGCCCGCCGCCCAATCAGCAGGGAACTTGAAGGTGTAGGTGTCGGAGAACGCGAAGTTGCCCGCAATCGCCGCGCTCGTCTTGTTGTGCTGAGCGAAATCGAAGGTCGCGCCAGACTTGATGAAGCCCTCCTTGCCAGCGAAAGCAACCGCGCCCTCTTCGATAATAATCGTTCCGAATCCACTACCATTGCAACTGGCACCAAAAGTCAGCGCACCAGCGCCCTTCTTGACCAGCGTGCGCATGCCATCGTAAGTGCGGATCGTCGAATTGAATACTGTCTTGTCGGCGGCGAGGTCAAAGGTAATCGTTCCGTAGACGTTGAACCAGCCGTTCTGATTAAGCGAACCATTCGCGCCAATGATGATCGTCGCATTCTGCACTTGCGGATCGCTGTTGCCAGCGTTCATCTTGACATTGCCCTGCTCAATTTCAAGCGTTCCGCCGTCAAGCGCATAGGTCGCACCATTGTTGAGCGTAAGCTCCGCCGTGCCAGTCTTGAGGAATGTACCTGCACCAGCAATGCCATTAATCGTCTTCGCCGAGGAAACGTCAAACTTCAGTGTCGCATTTTCGGCAATCGTGATGTTGCTCGAAGGAATCGCCGCAAACTCAACCGTTCCGCCGTTGACCGTAAGCGAAGTCGCGGTAGACGCATCAATCGCCGGGAAAACACAATCATCTTCCGCAGAGACAACGGCTGCGCCCTTGAACTTAATCGCCGCGCACTCAATATCTTCATCAATGTTCAAAGAGCCGCCATCAAAAGTAATTTCGGCAGGAACATCGGCCGAGGGCTCGACATCACCCCAGTCAATATCCGACCAATCAGTTGGCTCGGTAAGCGTCACCGTCGCCTTCGGAACAATCCGCTCAACGATCTGGAACGCGGCAATATTGGCATACTTCTCAGCCAACTTGAGCTCAAAATCGGCTGTGATTACATCGGAGAAGATCGCCGCGTTGACGCCATAAGCAGAAGAAATCTGACGAGTCGCGCCCCAATCAGCGGAGCCAGCGACAAACGCACCATTTGCATCGACGGTGTAATCACTGCTCGCGCCATTGCACGTAATGTTGACCTTGTGGAACTTCTCGTTGGAGCCACTCTTGTAACTACCGTTGAAGTAAACGATTACGTCATACTTGTCAAACGGAATACCAGTGAGCTTGATGTTGGATGCCTGAATCCCGGAATCGGGGTCGTTATAATTGCGGTAGGTCTGGAATGTGTGCAGGTAATAATAGTCGTTGGGTATATTGCCAGTAGACCCGGTTCCTCCATCACCATAATACGCATAATTACCGCAACCCGACAAATAATTGCCGACGCCGACCGACATGTCTGTATTCTCGGTCGTTCCATCATTGGTATCGTAGATTTTTATGCCGGAGGAAATCGTCCCCATCTTGGTGGAGCCGTTGTTGTTCCAGCTCGTATCAGGCATCGAACCGATCAGAGTCGTCTGCGCACCCTTACCAGAAACCGAACCATCGCTATCGGTATTCTGGATGTTGAAGTTGATCACCTTGCCGGTATAAGGTGATGGCGGCGCAGGAAGCTTGAATACCGCAATTTCATCCTCGGAAAGCGCATAATCAAACACCGCAACGGCATCAATCGTCATGTTGAAGGTTTTGAAGTTATTCTTGTTTCCGCTGCGTCCGCCGCCAATCGTCAACTTGGTTAACGTAATATCCTTTTTCCATTCAGACTTCTCAACGCCTTTTGTCACGGCTCCACTATTACCATTGACGTAATACAAGGTCTTGTTTCCATTAGGCACGCAAACAAGCGCAAACGAATATCCATTGCCAGGAAGTGCACGAACAGTTTGATCTGTCCAATAATTGAAGTCGTCCGGCTTAAGCAAAAACTGTTTATTAGCACTATCTAATCCAACACCAAATTCGTTATCGTCTTCAGAAGTTCCAAACGACGCGAATATGCGACGAGCACCCTCAGAGGTATATGCGGTATATCGTACAATAACCGTACCGCTATCCATCGAAAATCCGTCTTTGTCCACACAAACGCCATTATTGTTGCTTCCCAAGGTAATCGAGCCATTGCCGTTGTCGGTATTGCCGTTGGCGCTTAAGACATAACCGTTGCTCGTGCCGTTATCCTTCATGTTATCCCCAACGAACAGCGCGACTGGCGTCGGCGGAGGAGGCACGATTACCGCCGTCAGCAACATCTGCGGCGCATAATCACCATTAGTACCGATTTTAAAGAAACCATCCGAACCAGAACCTATTGTGGCTGCGCGGAAACGAAGCCCTGTCATGCCGCTGGGTAGCGCAAACGAAACATCATACGTCGTTCCAACCGTGACTATCGGCTCACTGCCAGCAGGGAAAGCGTAAACGAGTTCGCCATTATCGGACGTATTCCCCGTGTGCTGACTGGTTGTATATGCTTTGCCGCCCACGGTTATGGTAACCGTGTCAGCATAACAGTTATTGTTGATAGTAGTCTTGCTCCAAAACGTAAAGCTCTTAAGCTTGAGCTGAGTGCTTGACGTCAACGGCGACGTAGCGGGAACGGTAAGCGTAGCGGCAAAGTTTCCTGTCCAGCTATATCCACCTGCATTGTTTTCGGTGTTTTTAACCGTCACTGCCGTCCCGTTAACATTAACGATAGGCGTTGTAGGATCTGCCGCGAGCGCGGAGCCGATGAACAGGAATGAACAGAGCGATACGAGCGCGTACCGCACGACGTTAGTTATGGTTTTTGTCATAGTAGTTTTGTTTAGGTTTTGATTGTTTTTAATCACTTAAAATTCCTCAATTGCGGATATTCTTCCACAATCTTGAAGAGATAGTACCAAAAACTTGGTGATGCGTCAAGGGTATAAAAACATAAAGGAGCGGTTTCCCGCTCCTTTATGTTTGGTTTTAGTCGCTTTTCTTACTTAGCAACTTTGATCACATAGAACGCCGAGGTTGGCTTGCCACCTTCAAACGTATCCGCAAGCGTGAGCCGCGAAGCAGTCGCCGTCGCAGAAGCGACATCCGTCTCCGTTCCGCCAAGCGCC
>JAZRVL010000009.1:0-1261 GCA_045599105.1 Kiritimatiellia bacterium | reverse complement strand
AAAGCAATAAAAGCACTTTGGGTGGGCAAAATCCTCAAAAAAATCAAAAAATCTTAGAAAAAGTACTTGACATTTGTATCGGGGTGGAGTAAACTAATAATTAGTCTAAAGCTGCGAGATATATTTTGGAAGTCTTTAGAGAATATTTAACAATTTAGTTGTGCAATTAACGTCAATATTTTTTATTGACAATCATCGTCAGTTTTTTTAATTTGAGTTTTTCAAATTCACCAGCCTTTTAAAGGCTACTTTAATGGAGAGTTTGATCCTGGCTCAGGATGAATGCTGGCGGCGTGCCTAATACATGCAAGTCGAGCGGTAACAGGGTTTCACCGTTTCCTTGACACTCCGGGCTATAATGCGGGAGGTTAGATTTCGAGGGAACAGTGAAACTGCTGACGAGCGGCGGACGGCTGAGTAACGCGTGGGAACATACCCCAAACTGAGGGATAACTAGTCGAAAGATTAGCTAATACCGCATGTGATCTTCGGATTAAAGGATTTATCCGGTTTGGGACTGGCCTGCGTACGATTAGATAGTTGGTAAGGTAATGGCTTACCAAGTCGACGATCGTTAGATGGTTTGAGAGGATGATCATCCAGACTGGGACTGAGACACGGCCCAGACTCCTACGGGAGGCAGCAGTAGGGAATCTTTCACAATGGGCGAAAGCCTGATGGAGCAACGCCGCGTGCAGGATGAAGGCCTTCGGGTTGTAAACTGCTTTTATAGCTGAGGAATATGACGGTAAGCTATGAATAAGGATCGGCTAACTACGTGCCAGCAGCCGCGGTCATACGTAGGATCCGAGCATTAGCCGGAGTGACTGGGTGTAAAGAGTTGCGTAGGTGGCATAATAAGTAGCTAGTGAAATCTGGTGGCTCAACCATTCAGACTATTAGCTAAACTGTTAAGCTCGAGACCGTTAGGGGTAACTGGAATTTCTAGTGTAGGAGTGAAATCCGTAGATATTAGAAAGAACACCGATAGCGTAGGGAGGTTACTGGGGCGGTTCTGACACTAAGGCACGAAAGCGTAGGGAGCAAACGGGATTAGATACCCCGGTAGTCTACGCCGTAAACGATGGATACTAGCAGTTTCGGGTATCGAACCCTGGACTTGCGAAGCTAACGCGTTAAGTATCCCACCTGTGTAGTACGATCGCAAGATTAAAACATAAAGGAATTGACGGGGACCCGCACAAGCGGTGGAGCGTGATCTTTAATTCGATGGTAAACGATAAACCTTACCAAGGCTTGA
>JAZRVL010000008.1:0-4380 GCA_045599105.1 Kiritimatiellia bacterium | reverse complement strand
CAATCGCGACGGCCGCCCCACCACCGGCTAATTGCCCAAATGCCTCCGAAGGCAAAGAACGCAATCGCCCCGATGACGAGCCACATGATGATGTTGTTCATAGTGCACCTCCGTTTTGTTTCATCGAAAGGGCCCATCCCTCCCGACGCCGCACATTATGCACTATTCCCCTTCTCACGTCTGTTGGAGATACAACGGAAACCAAACTCCGCTCCAATTGCCGTCACGCCATACCGACTGATCGCCGCCGATGTGCCGTTGGAGTTGACTCGCTTAAAGTCTGCCGCGCAACTTCTTACATGAAATCCGAAGACTCCTCCACCACTACGCATCAAAACCGATTTTGTTTCGCTTTGGCGGCGTGTCAGGCTCAAACAACTGTTTCAGTACCGCACAAACCCCTTCGCGCAATTCGGCAAGGTCATCCTCAACCCTTCCAACCCGATCCTCGAGGCGCTTATACCTCACTCTTCTAACAAGTTCAGACAACAGTATTTCCCGCAACTTACTCGTCGCCCACCTACGAAAATGCGTTGCCTGGACGCTGTTGACACGATACCCAACCGAGATGATCATATCGAGATTGTAGAACTTCGTGCTATAGACGCGATTGCCAGCCATATATTCCAAAATGGAATATGTGCCGTCCTCCTCAAGCTCACCAGAAGAATAGATGTTTTTGATGTGCTTTGAGATTGCCGCCTGCCCTACGCCGAACAATTCGGCTATCTGTTGCTGCGACAGCCAAACGGTCTTTCCGTCAAACCTCACATCGAGCCGCACATCCCCATCGTAAACGATTGTCTTGACGTCTTTCATGTCCATCTCCTTTCGATGGGCATATTATCCCACAAACTTTCGGGCCTATGGTTGCGCGAACGTTGCGAAATCAAAGAAAAACGGCCTTATGCCGTCACGAGCGCATCGAAACGAGATGCCCGGCGAGCGCGATTCTCACAAAGCCGTTCCAATCGCCGTCACGCCACACCGACTGATCGCTGCCGAAACGCCGGTTATGCCGACACCTTGCAGCAAATCAGAGGCAATGCGCATTGAACCCCCATGTGAATGCGCATTGAGAGACCCTATCAATGCGCATTGACCCCTCGCCGAGGGCAAAAACGACCTTCTCGCTCGCTTTCCCTATCGTCTCTAATCGACGCTAAATCGTCCCTAATCAACCCCTTGATGCGAACTAAGAGGGGGAGCAAAGGGGAAATGAATGCGAACTTGAAATTTCGCTATTAGCCAATTTCACCATTTCTCAGCAATTCCAGCAAGCTATCTCAATTCGCTTCGTAACTGCCTCACACAGCGAGAAGCCCGGCGAGCGCGATTCTCACAAAGCCGTTCCAATCGCCGTCACGCCACGCCGACTGATCGCTGCCGAAGTGCCGCTTGAGCAGTCTCTCCCCAAACCAAGTGCCACGAATACCAGTTATCTCTGACCCGAATGCCGCTAACTTAAGGCGATTGTACGAGAACTATTTGGTTGACAACAGCGCGGGGCGGCGACATTCTTGTCGCCGCAGGAAAGGCTCAATCGTCGGACAACCAGCGGCGACAGGAATGTCGCCGCCCCGCGCTGTTGGTCGCCGTTCTCGATTGCGCCAGTCAATCAGCCACCCAGTAATCAAAATGTAATGTGGGAATATGGGTATATGTGAATGAGGAAATGGGGATATTGGGGGAATGAGAAAATGTGCAAGTGCGAGGTATCCCGTTCTCGCATTTCCCCAATCTCACATTTCCTCATCCCCTCATTTTCGCACTTCCGCAATTTCTCATTCTCATATTCCCATATTCTCACATTACATTGGCAACGAGAGCTGTATCATCGCCTTAAGTTAGCGGCATTCATCTCTGACCCTCTTAAATCCAATGGTGGGTGGTGAGCGGCGCGGGGAAATGAAATCGAAAGGAAAGCGGCTTTTCATTCCCGCTGGCCCTTACGGGCGGTTTCGCCGTGACGCCATCCGCGAGCTTGACGGGTTCCTTACCGATTCGAGACGGACTTCCTCACCTTGCGTCCGCGGCACTTTTTCACCACGGAATCACACGGAACGCCGCGTTCGCGGCACACGGATTACGATGGGGCTTGACATGCTTGATCACTTCCAAAGAAGCATCATCATACAAAGCGCAATCAAGGAAATCACGATGATCGCATACGCAAACCGCTTACGTCTTGCCGACCTTCGGTGTCGCCACTCCACGTAATCTTCGCTATCGAAAGAACGCACTATTTTGACTGTGTTCTAATTGGGTCGACAACTTCTCGATAAAACCATTCGGTAAACTTGATGGCACCATCCATCCTAAGGTGGAAACAATCCCTAAAATCGTCGTCACACCCCCATCTGCGCAAATCATAATACGGAATGCCTAGTCCCTTGATATACCCGACAATTTCCTGCAACTTTTCTTCAACCCCTTGCGGGATAGAATCATTGTAATATGACGTAAGAGGTGCCGTAAAGAACAGCAACCTGATGTTATTTCGCCTGCAAATGCTTTGAATTTCACATATTGCCCCTTTTAACGATTCCTCCCATCTGTTGCACATCAATTCGGGATGATCCATCCACCTAAAATGCATTTCGGCAGTTTTCTCAAATTCTTCCTCTTTTTCATCTTCGGATCGCGATAAAACCGAAATGTTCGCGGTCGGCATATTCTCAATTATGTGCATCCTGCCCCTTGGCGCCGACACGAATTGCGACATATACTCTCGCCATGACAATGGCAACAGATCACAGTATTTATATGTCATAGGAAGCATCCGCCACCAAAACTCCTTCATCCGATCTCTTCTCTGCTGGCCAATGCTTTGCAACCCAAAATCCAGCACCAACACTTCAATCCCATTTAGAAATTCTCTCTTTTCCATCTCACGAAGTCTCATCAGCGTAAATTGCTGTGGCATCGAAGATTCCCAAATTATCCGGTTTTCATATTTGGGAACTTCAACAAAGGTACATCCAATATGCGAGTCCCCAATAAACAACACCCGTTGCCATGGTTCAACCCGCAACGACTCTTCGACTCGTGTTTGCCAATATATTACTCGCAAAATAACAGGCACAGGAAACACTATGCCGACAATCGCAACAACAAGAGAGATGTTTGAAACAAATCTTTTCATTTTAGAATTGAAAATAGATAAAGGTCTGTGGTTCAACTTGCCAATAAAAAAGTACCAGAACTGCACCTACATAGATACACAATCGAACAATCTTCGATATCGGAAATTTCACTATCTCCACATCCCGGTTCCACCATTCGATTACAAGCATCAGCATCAACGGCAAAAGCATTTTCTTTGCACATCCTATTCCGCATTGCCTGTAGCTTAAATCGCAAAATGTGGTCATCTTACAGATCCATGTCCACGCGGTAGTGATGTCTGGCGCACGAAAAAACGTCCACCCGATTACGGCAAAAAGGAATGTCGTCATCATCGCACCGAACTCGCCGAATGATGGTAAGCGCTTTCCTTCTGCAACAATATTCGAGACATACTTGCGGTTACGCCCCAACACAAGCAAAGGCAAGAAGCAAACCGCATGAAAAGCCCCCCAAGCAATAAACGTCAAATTTGCCCCATGCCAGAATCCCGAGACAAGAAAAATGGCAAATGTATTTCTCACCTTCTTCAAGTTGCTGCATCGGCTTCCGCCAAGCGGAATGTACAGGTAATCTCTGAACCACGTTGTCAGCGAAATATGCCACCTCCTCCAGAACTCCGCGATATCACGAGCAAAGTAGGGATAGGCAAAGTTCCGCATAAGACGTACGCCAAAGAGTTTTGAGCATCCAATCGCAATGTCAGAATAGCCGGAGAAATCACCATAAATCTGAAATGAGAAAGCGATCATCCCAACCCACAGCGAAACACTCGACGGATGCGAGTTGCCCAAGATGTAATTGGCAGCATATGCACATGAATCAGCCACCAAGACCTTCTTGAAGAATCCCCACAGCATCTGTCGGCAACCCTCGACTGCCAGCGGGTAATCAAACTGACGCGGCTTCAAGAACTGCGGCAGAAGATTTGTCGCCCGCTCAATCGGTCCGGCGTCAAGCTGCGGAAAGAAACTGATGAACGCGAAGAAAGCAATGGGGTCTTTGGTCGGCTTGATGGAACGCCTGTAAACATCAATCGTGTAGCTGAGCGCCTGAAAGGTGTAGAAGCTGATCCCGACAGGAAGGATGATATTCAGCGAACTCACATGGGGGTCAAACCCAAATTGCCGAAGGACGACAACGGCTTGTGAAACAAAGAAATCACAATACTTGAAGTAGCCGAGAATGCCGAGGTTGATGACACAACTCAATGCAAGGCGTAGCTTTGACGACAAAGACCTTACTTCGCTCCTC
>JAZRVL010000007.1:0-32537 GCA_045599105.1 Kiritimatiellia bacterium | reverse complement strand
CTTGGCGGTAAAGTTTACCGTCGCATTGTCGGTTACGAGTACAGTCGGATTATCGCCCGTCGCACCAGTCGCGAACATGCGATTCCCGTTCGTAACTCTAAACGAATGCGTACCACTCTGGAATACGATGTGCGTCGAAAGGGTCTGTCCAGGATCGCCGAGGTCGAGCGTTACACCAAAGGCGTTTGCACCCTTGAAGACAAACTTCGTATTGGTATTGGCCGACTTGATCGCGTTCTTGAGCGCATCATCCGCCGTGAAGTTTGCGGCTGTTGCGTCGAACTCATATTCGATATTGCCAGTGAAAGAGCTATTGAGCGTTACCTTGCCGGCAAACGCCGCGACATTCGCCGCCGAGCCGACGATATTAATCATCTGATCGGCAGAACTCGTACCCAAAATCTTGAAGCTCTTGCCTCCTATCTCGTCAAGAGTCAAGGTATAAGAGCCATTAAATGTAAGCTCAACTGGCGTATTTTCGGTTGGAGCGGTGCCACCAGCCCAAAGCGCCGACCAAGTCGTACTTGCGGAAATCGTAGCCGTAACCGCCGGTTCCTCCTTCGGCCAAACATAAGACTGGATCTGTTCAGCGGTAAGTTCCTGCCCGACAAAAACCGCAACACCGAGAACTCGCATTCCGACGCAAGCCATGTTATTGGAAGCTTCGTCACGCGAACCGACGTTCACGCAATCAGGATATGCGTCGCTTTCGGTATTTTGAAAGTTGGTCTTCTCCAAGATTTTGGTCGGAGCGACACCTTCCTCGGACTGATAATACGTCTTTACATTAACGTTGGGCTGATTGTAGGAAATGGCGAAAATGCCGCTTGAGGCGGGCATTGTAGTTGCGGAATCGGCCGCACCAGCTCTTTGGCCTTTATTGACATACACGAGATTGCCGCTGTTGTTGGCCGTTAATGCCGGACCAATGTAATTTCCCCATCCGGCACCGGACGCCCTCCGGCCACCAATCAGCGCCAACGCTTGAGAGGACGAGGAGTTCAAATTCAAGTCCTCGAACTTGACGATTACCGTAGCGGTGGTCTTTTCCGAAGAAAAAGCCCAACCGATGTTCATGTTCTTGGCGTTCGCAATAACCACCGCACCATCTTCAGCAATGGTGGAACTGTTCATCGTCAACGTGCAACCGTTTATCACGCTACCGTTGACGAACTCTCCTGCTTGCCACACTGCAGTGGGCGTTGGCGCGTCCGCGAGCGCGGAGCTGATGAACAGGAACGAGAAAAGCGATACGAGCGCGTACCGCACGATATTTAGGGTCTTTTTCATGTTGGTTTTGTTTTGTTTTTGGTTGTTGTCAGTCATTTCAAATTCACCGACTGCGGACACACCTTCCGCAATCTTGGAAGAATAATACTAAAATCTTGGCAAAGAAGTCAAGCGCATTTTTCCACATCATCGCACGCTCACTTCGAAAAGTTTATCCGATAGTAGGTGCGCTTGATGAATGTGTGGTCGGGATTAGAAACAACGATGGATTCAATTTGCACCATTTTTCTTACCTCGACCATTCTCCGCGCGATAGTTGCCCGACTCACGCCAAGCTCTCGCGCCATTCTCTTCCAATCAGCCCTCACCAATCCTGTTTTAGGATCAATGTGTGACTTTAGCCAAGCAATCATCTGCTCGGGCATGTCCAACGGAACGGTGATTGGGCGGCCACGCGGGTTCCCTGTGGGGCCATGGTGCCTCTTTATTAGCTTATACATACTTTTCTTCTCCTACCTACGCTATTGCGTTTGCACTACTACACCAACTCGCTTTACCACCAGGAGTATCATAATTCCCCACCGGGGGTATCACAATTCCCCAAAGGGAGTATCATAATTCCCGAAAGGGAGTATCATAATTCCCCACTAAGAGTATCACGAGCTCTCCCTCCAAGTGTATTACATTTTCCCCTTAAGAGGTAGATATTATAGCATATTGTATTTAAAATTTGTGGTGAAGCTTTTAACCAAACAACGACAATCGTTTACGAACCAATGCGCGACACTGCGATTTGAAATCATCTGAAAGGAAAGACCTGTCAAACGCTTCTTCAAGATAATTATGCACATCGCCCACCATTCGTTTCACAACACGCTTAAACTGCACAGGCGTTAAGCGCATTGTTTCACAACCCTTTTGAAAGTCATTCAAAGACAAATTGCGATTTTTGCCATTAATTGTAAGCGCTAAGTCATCTTTGTCGGCTGGCATTACGATTTTCACCGGCACTAAATCGTATGCGTTTGACAGATGCCAGTCACCATTGTGTTCGCGAATAAGCGAAAAATTCTTCAAATGCATATCCGAGTTGCCAATCAAAAAGCAAAAAAGTACTTCTTCAAAAAAAGCAACAACATCTTGACCTGGATTTGCCGAATACATCCAAATTCGTTTTGCAATCTGTTCGTAAGACCCATAATATTTACGCTCCGTCCGCCTTCCCGTCAATTGACACATATCTTCCATGTGCTTAAGTCCATCTTCCCGATCCATTCGACGCGTCAAATATGCTACAGCTCCATTATCAAGTCGCACTAAACCAAAATCCGCTGTTTTAATTCCACATAACCGAGCAAGTAACATTGCAAAATGTTCAGCTTCTGGCAACTCTGGATAATGAGACGTCGGCAATTTAAGGATATAATTTCCATCAAGACCAACTAATGTCAGCCGATCTTTTTCTCGTCCCTTTTCAAGATGAATCGACAATTTTGCTTGTACGCCGGGAACACTCATTCTGGACAACACAAGCTCTTTAGCCATACGATTTAATTCATCAACCGAATAAGTAAAAACTGGCACGGCATTGCCACCAAACAATGCCTTTACGCATTTTGGATGATAATCTAAATCATTAAGCGCTTGCCCACATATTAAACATTTACAATTCACCCTTTAATTCCTCCACACTTACCGCACCAATACACTTTCGACAACAAGCCAGAAGTAGACCCATTCGATCTCGCGGATTTAATTTCCATGTTTCTTGTGCAATATCCAATAACCATCCCTCAGGTATCAGCCCATCAAAAAATGGGAAAAGCCGGTCACTTTCATATATCGTATCTGTAATTGGCATAGTATTGCTAATTGGCAAAGCGCCATCACTATGGATGTAATCATTGTCATACGCAAAACGAAATATACCATCCGAATCTTCGGAAATCATCCCTACACGAATATTGTAAAGATAAACAATGCCTTTACGCATATTGACTCCTATCCATTGGCACTGCGCCTATAACACTACCAAACATTTGTAAAACTTGATTAACCTTATCCATTCGTAAGTTAGCTTTTCCTTGTTCAAGTTCACGAAGAAAACGAAGCCCCACTCCTGCACGATCGGCTAACACAACCTGAGTCATTCCAGATTTTTTACGTCTCTGTTTAACAAACTCAGCAATACTCATCTTCACCTTTCTATACCCGATTAGGTATAATATATCTAAAACTTTTTAAATTATACCATATCGGGTATAATAATGTCAAAGTTAATAACGAGTTGTTTTTGGCAAAGAAGAAATCACCTAAAGCCGAGGATTTAAACTGACAGAAAGTAATCAGTCGCCGGCACTATCTTTACAACTTGATTATCTACTGAAAATACTTCTTCTTCGTGGTCGGTAATCAGAGTAAGGCGTGGGCAATTAAGCTTTTTGCCCGCACCTAAAAGCGAAGAAAGCTCACGCTTGCGAGTTTTTTCGTTTTCTATCGTGTACGACACTTGAATAAGTTCGACAATCTTTCCATGCTCGGTCAAGCAAAAATCAATATCATAAGATTGGTCGCGATAATAAAAGATTTCTACATCCATCGCCTTCCTCCGACGCAATAACTCCAGATAGACAATATTCTCCAACCGCCAACCAAGTTCTTCATCAGTTCCCAAAACCCCGGTAAAGTATGAGATAAGTGCTGGATCGGCAACATACAACTTATCGTTGCGAATACGTTCGGCTATTTTAGTTGAATATTTGCGAATACGCGACACTAAACACGACTCTTCCAAGTAGGATAAATACGTTTGCATAGTATGCGCACTGGATACACTGGCTTTAACTGCAAGCGCATCATGAGATATCTCGCGAGCATATTGCTGCATAATAACATACGCAGCGTCAATAAAACGCTGAGCATTGCGTACTTGATGGCGACCAAGAATATCTTTAGAGAGAATCGAATTATACAATGCGGTAATATACCCGCGAATATCGGGCATCGCAAAGGTTTCTGGAAGTCCTCCACGAAAGAAATAGTTTTTCCACGCCTCTTTGACGGGAAGCTTTGACCAAGCTACATACTCACTAAAAGAAAAAGGATAAACTTCAATCGGCAAAAATCTACCTGTCAAATGAGTAGCCAATTCACTCGTAAGTAAACGTGCATTAGAGCCAGTTATGATGACATGATTGCCTGAACGCAATAAACGATTAACGAAAAGATGCCACCCTTCAACATTTTGAATTTCATCAAACAAAAAGTGCTTAACTGGCCCATAGACCGCAAGTACCGCCTGTAAAACGTCATCTAACTGATCAGCGGTAAGCTTCAATAGTGATTCATCATCAAAGTTTACATATCCAAACACCACCCCTGAGTCCGACAATGCTTTACGGCAAACCACCGATTTACCAGCACGTCGCATCCCAAGAACTGCTTGGGCAAATGGACTATTTACATCAACACTCCGCATAGAGGAGCGAAAAAGCACATCTTGGGACAATAAATGCCTCAATTCCTCGCGTTGCTCAAGGACTATCTTCTCAAAGTTTCTTGACATTTTACCTCCAAATATATGCAATATGGCATTTTGCTGTAGCTTATTGCAATAACTTATATAATTTAATGCAATAAACTGTCCGTAATTGCAATAATATCAAAAACCTGAGCAATGCGTCAAGGCGAAAATCACCTAAAGCCGAGGATTTTATGGAGTTGGACGGAAAGCGACCAATTAGGTAGCTTGGATAGCGCCGCTTTTGCGCTCGCAAAGTCAATTTCTCCGTCTTTATCACAAGGCGAAATGTAATAATCAGTAGCTTTGACCGACTTTTCGACCTTTTTGGCAAATTCAAGTACCTTCTCGCTTGAAGCAACAATCCTAACTTCATTGGCACAAGTGAGCACAAGCTTATCCGCCGCCTCCACTTTTGGCGAGCAAGCTACATAATCGACAAACTCAAGCCAACTCGCATCAATTGAGCCATTGGTCTCCACCCCAAGCCAATACCCACGCTTTTTAAGTTCAGCCACGAGCTCTGGCATTCCCGCTTGAATTGTCGGCTCACCACCGGTTAAAATGACGCTTTTCACCTTAAACGACTCAATCTCCGTAGTTAGCTCCTCCAAAGTCAAAGTAAAGCGCTCAGCATGATTAGTATCACACCAAGGACAGCTCAGATTGCATCCCGCAAAACGCACAAAGACAACCTGCCTACCAGTATTGCGCCCTTCACCTTGAAGCGAGGCAAATATCTCAACTAACTTATAGCGCGTCATTGGCCAACTTGGCAAACGGTATCTTATCCCGCGGATGGACATCATTAGGCGTACCTAAGCCCGCCTTGAAAGTATCTACAAAAATCGCTCCCATTTCCTTGCAGGCCTTTTCTTGCGCCACTCGATAGGGCTGCCATGGACGATTCATCTGGGGCAAACCCATCATAATGAAAGGAATCTTTTTATTTCCTCTAAGCTCCTCAATAATCGCCAAATTGGTCTCAAGCATATAATCATCCGCAAGCGGTACGTCGGGGCTCACATTGGTCGTCGCATTGGACTCGCCTTGATACCACAATACTCCCGTAATCGGCAAATCCTTGACGAGTTTAATCCCCTCATCATACATGCGCGAAACTGGCCACCAAGCCGCCTCCTCCGCCTTGCCTTTACGACGCACAAACTCACGCTTGCACCAAAGACACGGGAAATCATCGTTGGCATTGATCTGATGGCGATTGGTCGCAATTTTCATAAGATTGGGATATTTAGGTTTTCCATTGGCGTCCACTGCGCACATCGTTTGCTCGGAAAGAAACGCCTCGGTTGGCGCACCACCCGCGGCCACATAAAGAATTGCCACTGGCTTTTTAATCGCTTTGGCGCGACGAATCGCAAAACTCACCCCAAATGCGCTACGCTTAAGCGCATTACGAGGATTGAGCTTAGTCCATTTGCGGTCATTGAGATCCCAAAGCCAAACTTCGTTTTTGACGAGTTGGGCAAGCTCCTCCGAAACGCGCAGTTTCTCCGCTGGCGAAGAATTGAACTCGCCCCACCCTTTTTGCATATTGGACTGCCCTGCGCAAAGCCAAATCTCTCCAAACTTGGCAGGAAGCGTCACCATCTCAGATAGCTCGAACATCTTCTTAAAGGTAGTCTCGGCAATAATCTTAGCGCCCGCTGGATCGGGGTGAATATGATCCTTGGCAAAGATAGCGTCCATATCCTCCCTCAAAGGCGAGGCCATGTCGATTGTCTTGGCATGAGTACGACGAGCGACTTCCTCCAAATCGGCCTGCATCAGGAACGGCTCAACACTTCGATAAAAGCGCTGCCCTTCGGTTAATGGCGCAAGTTTAGTCCAAATGATAAACTCGGTCTTTTTGTTCGCCTTTTTATAATCGGCAAGAAGCGACAAGTAGTCAGCGACAAACTGTCCCCGCTTGCGTCCACCCGTATATTCTTTAATATACTCGCCATTATCGTTAATCCCCAAATTGCAAATGACGATATCGGGCTTCCACGCAACGGCATTGGCGTGCTCTTTCATATACTTATAGCCGCGCATTTCATTGCCCCGTTTGGAGTCAAGGTAAATCCCGCGTCCCGAGTTGCCAAAGTTCCTAACTTCATACTGCTTGGGATATTTCTCGTCCAAAAGCAGTTGCAGTTGATGGGGATAGGAGGTATTGTTCCTGTCTGGCAATGTATAACCAAAAGTAATCGAGTCGCCTATGCAAGCAACTTTGATAACCGCAGCCATAAGTACACTTATCATAATATATCTCCTCTCCTTACATCATGGGATCTTCAACATATTCGGCATGGACGGGCGGCATCTCCGACGATTGCTGATTGGTCAGCGAAGTATGCTCTATCTCGCGATCAAAGAAGCGCGTATATTCACGAACGAAGTTAACCTCCACTTCACCCGTTTCACCATTGCGATTTTTGGCAACATCGATAACCGCCAAGTTCTTGTCCACACTACTCGGATCAGCCGCGTTGTAAGACGGACGGCGCAAAAGAAATACGACATCCGCATCCTGTTCAATCGCACCCGAGTCACGAAGGTCAGAAAGTTTTGGCTTTTCGTATTTGTCGCCGCGCTGCTCATTGGCACGAGAAAGCTGGGAAAGAACAATAACTGGTATCTTAAGCTCCTTGGCCATCGCCTTAATTTGCTGCGAAATCATCGAAACTTCAATTTGACGCCCTTGCCGCGCCGCTTCACGGCACGAGCAAAGCTGCAAGTAGTCAATCACGATAAGCTCGATATTGTACTGCTTTTTAAGTCGACGGGCTCTTGCGCGCAAATCCATAATGTCCAACGCCGCCGTATCATCTACATAGATAGGCGCCTTTTTAAGGTCGTCAGCTGCAGTAATCAAGTTTTGCGTTAGCATGTTGCGCTCGGACTTGGGCACCAAATCACGATTAAGCCGCCACATATTAATCCCCGCGCGACCCGCAATCATACGCTTGGTGAGCGACTCAACCGGCATTTCCAGCGAGAATATCGCAACTGGATGATGCGCGCCACCATCGTATTTGATGGGAATATTATTCATATCCACGCCCAAGGCGCAACTCTCGGCTATGTTCATCGCAAGCGAGGTCTTACCGACCGACGGACGAGCGGCAATAACAATCATTTCCGAGGCCTTAAGCCCCTGCAGCTTCTCATCCAGATATTTAAGACCCGTAGAAAGCCCCTCCAATGAGCGACCGCCCGACTCGAACATCTTGTCAATCCGCTTAAAGCTCGCATCAATGGCCGCGCCCCAAGAGATAGTAGTACTCCGACTACCCGCAATCTCCAGAAACGTCTTTTCGGCTTCGCCAAGGACAATTTGCGGGTCAGGATATTCACCTTCATCATAGCACTTTTCAATCACGTCCGTCGAACGCTCAATCAAAGTGCGCCGAAGATGCTTGGCACGAACAATCCCAATATAATGCTCGGCATGCGCCGTCGTTGGAACTTGGTCAATGAGCGATTGGACGTACGCTTCGCCCCCTACGGTCTCAATTTGCCCCGCAGCGGTAAGCTCATTAATAAGCGTTAAAGGATCAAGCATCAACGCTTTGCGATTCATTTTGAGCATCATCGCATACACCATACGATTGCGAGGATCAAAAAAGCTCTCCTCGGTCAGCGCACTCGTGAGGCACAAATCCATTATCCTGTCGCCATTGCGACTGGTCGTATCCAGCAATATCGACCCCAATACCGCTCGCTCGGCCTCGGTATTGTTTGGTGGAGTTTTCATTTCAGCATTCATAGGCACAAATTATAACATCTCTTACTCCATATTTGGGTAATGAGATATAGACAAGTATTTAGGACTTATCTACTACTTATCTTCACGCTGACGGATAACTTCATACATAGTCACCGCAGCCGCAACCCCTGCATTCAAAGACTCAAAACCGCCTGGCATCGGCAACTCCGCAATAAAGTCGCACTTTTCGCGCACTAACCGCGAAATTCCCGCACCTTCGGACCCAATCACAAGCCCCACCTTGCCCTTAAAATCGACCTTGGTATAAGGACGAGCATCCTTGCCCCAATCAAGCGCCGTAAACCATAGCCCAGCCTCTTTCAGCTCCTCCATTGCCCTAACGATATTGACAACATGAGCAATCTTGAGATACTCCGAGCCGCCCGCCGAAGCGCGAACGGCCGCAGGCGTAATCCAAGAGGCGCGATCCTCGGGAATGACAACGCCACTTGCTCCTACTGCGCAAGCGGTGCGCAAGATGGAGCCCACGTTTTGAGGGTCTTCCAAGTGATCAAGAACAATCACCAAAGCATTATCATCTTGCTCAACCTCTTTAACAATCTCCTCAAAGCCGACATACGGATAGCCAGTTGTCTTTAAGGCGACACCTTGATGATGACCAAAGCGCGTCAAACGATCGAGTTGATCACGCTCCATCGTACGAATAACCAAGCGGCGCGAACGCGCTTCATCGCGAATGCGAGCAAGCTGTTCATCCTCACCAGGGTTTGCTGGTGGAAGAATAATCTCACTTACCGTGCGTCTACCCGCTGCGAGCGCCTCTTCAACCGGATTGCGCCCATAAATCCATTCGCCACCAGTAACCATCGCCCGTGGGCCTTTGCCACTCATTTTAGTACTTTCCTTTCACGCGCTTTGAGGAATATCCTGAGCGGTGCTCCCTCAAGTCCAAAACGTTCACGAAGATTCTTCTCAATAAAAGCGAGATACGCTTTGGTGACTAACTTAGGATCATTAACAAAAAGCCGAATAGTCTGTGGGTTGGTCGAAACTTGAACACCATAATATATCTTGAGCCGCTTGCCTTTAATCATCGGGGAGAGCGTCTTTTTAGTCGCAGTCACTATCGCGCGATTCATCATCCCCGTAGGTAAACGCTCACTTGCGCTTGCAGCTGCACGATCAATCGCCTCGACCGTACGGCGAATATTATAGCCCGATTTGTTGGAACAAAAAACAACTGGCGCAAACGACAAAAACGGCATCATCGCACGAATTGCCGGAAGCGCCTTGGTTTCGGTAATCCCATTTTCTTGCGCCAAGTCCCACTTTTGAAGTAGTACGACGCATGCTTTGTTGGCCTCCAAAATCTTACCCGCAATGCGCTTATCCTGCAAGGTTGGACCCATTGAAGCATCTAAAAGCAAAAGGACCACGTCCGCTTCTTTAATCGCCTCTTCCGAACGAAAGAGCGAGAAATTGTCCACGCTCGTTTTGGACATCTTGGTATGTGGCTTCATGCCAGCGGTGTCCACCAAAAGGTAATGACGCGCCTCAGGCCCTAAGCCAATAGTAAATGGCACTTCAATCGCATCGCGAGTGGTGCCGGCAATCTCCGAAACAATTACGCGAGGTGCATTTAAAAGACGATTTACATAAGAGGATTTGCCGACATTGGGACGACCGACAATTGCAACTCGCAGGGGCTTTTTGGCCGTCTCGCTTTCAAGTGCAGCAGGAAGCTTGCGCTCAATCGTCTTTAAGAGCTCAGGTATTCCACGCCCATGCTCGGCACTAATCGGATATACTTCAAAGCCAAATCGCTCAAACTCGGCCGCCTTGTAATCGTCACAATCCAAGTCGCACTTATTAGCAGCAATGATTGTCGGCAATCCCGACTTGCGAATACGCGAGATAACTTCATTGTCCAATGGAGTTAAGCCCTCTTTGACATCCACTACAATCACACAAACGGCACTATCTTCAACCGCCAACTCGGCTTGATTGCGCGTTTCATTGTCCAAAGGATCTTTGGTAACCCGCTTATCAAACGCAATTCCACCAGTATCAACTAAAAGAACATTACGCGCGCCAATCGTAACTTCACGCGTAACTCGATCGCGAGTAACTCCAGGCTGATCAAAGACAATGGCCACGCGCTTTTTAGCAATGCGATTAAAAAGCGCACTTTTGCCCGTATTGGGGCGACCGACTAAAGAAACCACATTCATGCGTTAGGCCAAAGCGATGCTGCCATCTCCCGAAGTCTATACTTTTGAATCTTTTGCGAAGCCGTCATCGGAAACTCTTCAACTACCTGGACAAACTTAGGAATTTTAAACCAACTAATCTTGTCTTTACAGTATGCTTGAACGCTATCCGTCGTAAGCGTCGCATTTGGATAAGGAATAATAAATGCTACGGGCTGCTCGCCGTATTTCTTGGAGGGACAGCCAACTACCGCGACATCCTTAACTCCAGGCATTGTACCTAAAAAGTCCTCTACCTCCTTGGGGGATATATTCTCGCCTCCACGAATAATAAGATCCTTAAGCCGACCAGTAATATAAAAGTAGCCGTCTTTGTCCATCTTACCAACATCACCCGAGTGAAGCCAACCATTTTTGTCAATACAAGCTGCGGTTTCCTTGGGCATCTTGTAGTAGCCCTTCATTGTATTAAAGCCACGACAACAAATCTCACCATCTTTGCCCAGCGGCGCAAGACGCTTAGTCTCAGGATCAATAATTGCAACTTCAATTCCAGGCAGCGCTTGACCAATCGTCGTACATTTACGCTCCACTGACGGCTCAAAATAACGCGTCATCGTCATTACTGGACCGGCCTCCGTAAGTCCATAAGGATTGCAGATCTCCTTCATGAACATCTTGTCTTGCGCTTGTTGCATCCGATGGACGGGACAAGCCGAGCCCGACATGATGCCAGTGCGAAGCGAACTTAAATTAAACTTCGCAAACTCGGGATGGTCGAGCATCGCAATATACATTGTCGGCACACCATAAGTAGCGGTGCACTTCTCGCGTTCAATCGACGCCATCACCTGCACAGGATCAAACTTCTCCAATAAAACCATAGTCGAGCCATGATTCACACAACTCATAACCCCTAAAACGCAACCAAAACAATGGAAAAGCGGAACGGGAATGCACACTCGATCACGTGCCGACAAGTTTTGACAAGCGCCAATCCAAAAGCCGTCATTCGCAATATTGCGATGAGTGAGCTGAACGCCTTTAGGGAAACCAGTCGTTCCACTCGTATACTGCATATTAACTACGTCATCTACTTTGACTTCTTGTTGACGTTTAATATAAGCATCTAAAGTGACTTCACAAGCCAAAGACTTAACTTCATTTAAGGAATACATCCCACGATGCTTCTTGGGGCCCAAATAGAACATGCGCTTCAAGTTGGGATATTGAGCGCTCTTAAGCTCCCCGCGCGGACATTCTTTAAGCTCAGGAATGAGACTGTTAATAACTTCAATATAGTCGCAATCCCGATAGCCATCAATAATAAAGAGATTCTCCGCCTCTGACTGCTTAAGCGCAAAATCAATCTCGGCTGACTTGTAGTTAATGTTGAGCGGAAGAAGAATCGCTCCAATTTTGGCCGTCGCAAACATAAGGACAAGCCAGTGTGGAACATTGGTCGCCCAAAGCGCAACTTTCTCTCCATGCTTGACTCCCAGCGCCATCAAGCCACGCGCAACATAGTCAACTTCCTCCGAAAACTCAAACCACGAAAGCCGATAATCACGATCCGCATAAACAACCGCATCATTCTCTCCACAACGAGCAACAGTCTGGTCGAGAAGTTGACCTAAAGTATATTCACGTGTAATTGGCAAATTGTGCCAAGGTGTGCCTGTCGAGACCGACTCCGAAAACGGTGGACGGTTAGGAGCAAAGCCATAAGGCAAGGCAAGATCAAAAGTAGTTGTTTTCACTTGTGAAAGATATGTAATTGATGACCCGTTAGGACTGGAATACGCCAACCAAAGCGAATTGCAAGCGCTCGCAAAACGAAGATAAGCGCTACACAGCAAATTGCACTTAGCTGAGTAGAAACATTGAGTTTAATAAGTAGGACGTAAAGCAACGCACCTGCAACACAAGCCATCGCGTAAAGCTCTTTACGGAAAATAAGTGGTACATCATTGATAAGCACATCTCGCAAAATACCGCCAAAGACAGCCGTAATAACGCCCATAAAGACGGCAACCCACCACGAATACCCCACTTTTAGCGTTGCCTCCATACCAAAGACGGTAAAAAGGGAAATCGCAATCGTATCAAAGATAAACCACGTAATTGCCTCGGAAATAAAACGACGACCAAAAATAAACACCATAAGCTGAGCCACAAAAGTATTAACCAAAAAGCTAGGGTCCGTCATCCAAAAAGGCGTAACTTGAAGCATAATGTCGCGCAAAGTGCCTCCACCAAGCGCAGTCACAAACCCAACAACATAAGCGCCAAACCAATCAAAGCGCTTAATACATGCCATGCGGATACCAGAAATCGCACCCGCAAACGCACCCGCGTGCGCCAAAAGAAGCATGAATGGATCGCTTCCAAAAAACTCAGCAAGCTCTTTATACCAGTCCATGAGGAATCGGTTTCCAACGTTTAGTGGGATGAATTAAAGTGAAAATCACTGATGAAGAAAGAATCAATGAGAAAATTGGGAAAGTAATAATTGAAATCACCTTGGGACGACGCTTTTGCGGAGATAGCGCAACCGACGCCCAAGCGGTAAACCAACCCATTACAAATACAAAGCCAAAGACTCCAAAGAAGAAACGAAACGCCGAACCATCCGCCGCCCCAAAGCCGAGGCGCACAAATATCGCCAAAAAATTAAAGAGAATAATAAAGGCAACCGACATCCCCGTTAATATGGCAAAGAAGCTATCAAAGAGTCTAAGCGAAGGACGATCAACCAGCGCTTTGACCCAAGGAATAAAGTAACTGCGTGCTACTTGCCAACCACCAGTCGCCCAGCGCCGAAGTTGCCGCCACATATATCTAATCGTAACTGGCTGCTCATCCGCATAATCCGCATTAGGAACATAAGCTACCCGAACTCCACGAATATTTGATTGTACAGTAAACTCCACATCCTCTACCATCGTATGCGTTTGCCACCCTGAAGGTCCTAAAGCAGATTTAAGAAACGCAAAACCCGTTCCCGTCAGCTTACCCGAAAGTCCAAGATTGGTGCGAACACGATTAGAGAGCTCATTCATCATATCCCAATAAACAGTATACCAACCCGAAATTACATTAGCATTAGCATTAGACGAATGTCGACGACCAGTAACTACCAATTCGCCATCATTTAATGCATCATTCATCGCATCAAACCATTCGTCAGAAACAATATTGTCCGCATCAAATATCGCTACCGCATCAAAGTCGCCTCGCGCATAAAGTTTTTTAAGCCCCCAACTAAGGACATCCCCTTTGCCTGAACTTGGCTCGGTCTTTTCCCACACGGTCGCTCCCGCCTCACGCGCTGCTGAAGCAGTACGATCGGTACAATTATCCGCAATGACGATAATCTCGCGCTTATCCACAGGATACTTGGACATTAATATACTTTTAACTGGAAGCTTAATCACCCCTTCCTCGTTGCGAGCACAAATTATAACAGCAAACTTAAGCTTTTTGTCGGCCCGTGGATGCAAAACTGCTGGTTTAATAAGTCCAACAAGAACAATAAAGGTTGACCACAAGAAAACCAAGCTTAGCCCTAAGCAAGCAAAATCAAAAATCAACGATATTGTCGCATTAGTCAAAACGCCACCTCCGATGACACCAAAGATATTGCTCGGGATACTTACGAATAATCGCCTCTAAGCAATCGTTCAAAACTTGAGTCGCCTTGTCGCGATCGTCCGTCTTTTGGAAAATAACCGGCTTACCTCCAACGACCTTATATCGATAGGGAGCAACTCGCACAAACGAAGCAACCATCGCTGGATGTCCATACCGAATCAATAGTCTCGCAGCTGACGTCACCGTTTGCGCAGGACGACCAAAGAATTTAAGCATTGCACCATTGCCCGCATGCTGGTCAATAAGAATCGTCATTGCCGCTTTCGTATCCAACCACTTATGAATCACCGAAGTCGTAAAGCCATTGTTCTTGTCCACAATCGTAACCGGTCCACGGAAATGATGACGCTTCATCCACGAAGCGACGAAACGATTATTCATCACTCGGGCAATTGCAATCATCGGGCGCGCAAAAGAAAGAATATTGGTCGCCGCCTCCCATGCGCCATGATGCGCCGAAATCAAAAGCATTGGAGTGTCTGGAGTATCAAAAAACAACTTCACCGTCTCTGGGTCAACTTCTGAAAAATCAACATGTTCGCGCCAATTGTCTTTGGTGACCACATGCGGCACACATAAGGCCTCCGCAATATGACCAGACAAATGACACCAACTCGCCTTGGCAATTCGTTTAGCCTCGTTGAGGTCGTCGGTAACCTTGCACTTAAGAATGTTATCCGTCGCAATCTTGCGCCGCTTAGAGGCAAACGGCCACAAACACGCAGCAAATGCGTAACCCATCCGATAAGCATGTCTCTCAATAAAGTTCATTCAAACCTAATGGTCGCAGCTCTTCCGTGTCCATCCAAACCCTCAACCGCAGCAAAAGATGCAATCGTACACTTGGTAGCTTTAAGATCGTTACGAGTAAAAGCAACAAAGCTATGACGCCGACGAAAATCATCAGGAGTAAGGCCATTAAACATATTGGCTGCGCCTCCTGTCGGCAAAACATGGCTAGGACCAGCAACAAAGTCACCTGCCGACTCAGGCGTCCACGCACCCGCAAAGACCGCGCCCGCACTACGCACGCCTCGCATTACTTTTTCGGCATTTTTTGTCATAATTTCGAAGTGCTCAGGCGCAAAGCGATTAACAACCTCAAGCCCCTCATTAACACTCTTTGCAACCACAATCAAAATGCCATTACTCTCAATAACTCGCTCCACAAGCTGACGACGAGACAAAGTCTTGGCTTGAAGAAGTACTTCATCACGAATCGCCTTCGCAAGCTTCATTGATGTGCAAACGCAAAGCGACTTTTCAAAACCCGAACCATGCTCCGCCTGCGAAAGCAAATCTGCAGCGATCCAACGAGCATCTACCGAGCCATCTGTCAAAACCGCAATTTCACTCGGACCCGCTACTTGGTCAATTGCAACATAGCCATAAACTTGTCGCTTGGCTGCAGTAACAAAAGCATTGCCAGGACCAGCAATTTTCTGAACCTTAGGACAAACCTTAGTGCCAAACGCCATCATACCTATAGCTTGAATACCACCAACTCGATAAATTTCAGTCGCACCCGCTAACTTTAAGGCATATAGCAACACAGGATTTACTTCTCCAGTCTTGCCCGCTGGCGTGCAAGCAACAATTTCTTTTACTCCCGCTGCTTTGGCAAGTGTCACCGTCATAATTGAAGTCGATGCCAATGGCGCAGTTCCACCAGGAATATAAACACCAACACGATCCATCGGAGAGAAAAACTCACCCAACTTGCCACCATGTGGAGTTTTCATCGTCCACGCAGAACGCAACGAGGCCTTAGAAAACGCCAAAACTCGACGATGAGCATCTAAAACGGCTCGCTTAAGTGTGGGCGCAATCTTTAAGTCCTTGAGTGTTTTTTCGCTAATGCGCAAATCGTTAGCATTTCTTGCCTTAAATCCCTCAAATTTGTTAACCGCCGCAACAACCGCCTTGTCGCCATTTTCACGAACTGCACTTAAAACTTCGTGGGCCGCCTTTTCGGCCGCCAAAGGAAAGGCAGGGCGAGCGTTAAAGCGCTCAATTGTCTTGTCTCCAACCTGGACAATTTTAATCATTTACGTTCACCTTTTAAAAGCATACATTTAACTTTGGCAGTAGCCGCAAGCTCATCACCAACATACCCCGAAGCTTCGTACACTCCAAGTGGCACCCTTTCACGCGCAATCTTGATGACCGTCACCAACTTCTCACCTGGACGAACGGGACGTTTAAACCGAGCTTCTTCAATAGCGGCAAAAGCAAAACCTGGTTGCTCACCCAAGATTCCTCGCGCCACCGCTCCTGCACCTGCAACTTGACTCATTGCCTCAACTAAGACTACTCCAGGGACTACCGGATAATCGGGAAAATGTCCCTTGAAAAAGTCATTCTTCTCGGCTGTAAAGGTATACTCACCGATCGCACCAGTCTCGTCCGCAGCAACTAAAGTATCAACAAAAAGGAACGGTGGACGATGAGGCAATAGCTCATGCCCAGGCTTGTTGTAAACATTCTTTAACTTAGGAAGCTCCATTACTTAAACCTTTTTGAAGACTAAAATACCATTATGTCCGCCAAAACCGAGTGAGCTTGACAAGGCAACTCGAATATCCCGCTTTACACCAACATTGGGGGTATAGTTAAGATCCAAAGGAACTTCGCCCTTAGTAGCATCAACTTCCAAATCTGGTTCGTCGTAATTGATAGTCGGAGGCACAAAGCCCTCTTTGATGGCAAGCGCGGTAATTGCCGCTTCAAGTGCGCCAGTGCCACCCAATAAGTGCCCATGCATTGACTTGGTTGAAGAAACATTGATTTTCTTTGCACCCTCTTCGCCGAAGACATTCTTAAATGCTTTGGTCTCCATTTGGTCATTAAGATGCGTTGAAGTGCCATGCGCGTTAATATAATCAACTTCGCTCTTGTCGACAACTCCAGCATCCTTAAGTGCAATTTCAATCGCCTTTGCTGCGCCCACTCCGCTCGGATCTGGAGCAGTAATATGATAAGCATCTGAAGTTGCACCATAACCTGCAAGCTCCGCATAAATCTTGGCGCCACGCGCCTTGGCGTGCTCCTCCGATTCAACAATCAAAACGGCAGCGCCCTCGCCCATAACAAAACCATCACGACCCTTGGTGAATGGACGACAAGAAGTCTCTGGTGTATCATTGTAATGCGTTGAAAGCGCACGCATCTTCATAAAGCCACCTACCGTAAACTCAAGAATCGTCGCCTCTGTACCACCAGCAACAACCACATCTGCACGCCCTGCACGAATCATATCCAGCGCAAAGCCAAGTGCATCCGTCGAGGAAGCACAAGCAGTCACAATTGCCTGCGTGGGACCCTTGGCACCAAGCGCAATTGAAATGTTGCCCGCAGCTTCATTGGAAATAAGCTCAGGAACAGCAAGCGGAGAAAGACGATCAGGACCACGATCAAATAGTGTCTTGTAACTTTCGCCCGTGACTTCAAGCCCGCCGACACCATTACCAATTAAAACTCCTACGCGATCCATGTCGGGTTTTTCATCCTCAGAATAACCTGCATCTTTCCAAGCTTCAACCGCAGCCGCAACTGCATATTGAGAAAAAAGCGCCATGTGACGAGCCTCACGCTTATCAATGAGACCTGAATCAATTGCATACGCTTGAAAATCCTTGACCTCACCTGCAACTTGGCTCGTACACCTTGAAGGATCAAACTTGGTGATACGACCGATACCAGGCTTGCCCGCCTTAATGTTGGCCCACGCAACATCCTTACCATTACCACAAGCACAGAGCATTCCAATACCCGTAATCATCGCTTTTTTCATTTATCGTCTCCTTGGCTTTGATGTTTTCAATATTATACCATAATCAATCGAAACCGAGGACATCTCGCATTGAATAAAGTCCACTTTTACGCCCTTTGGCCCATTGAATTGCTTTGAGCGCGCCAGCAGCAAAAGCTTCGCGTCCTTGCGCCTTATGAACCAACTCAACTCGCTCAACCTCACCTGCAAACATAACAGTATGATCTCCGACCACAGAGCCACCTCGTAAAGCGTGAATTGCAATTTCACCTACAGGACGCTCTCCAATGTCACCTTTTCGACCATAAATAAACTCATCTTTCACTCCACGACCTGCGGCAGCCGATTTAGCAAGCATCAACGCCGTACCACTAGGCGCATCCTTTTTATGACGATGGTGCATCTCCACGACCTCAATATCATACTCCTCGCCTAAAACCGAAGCCGCTTTCTTAGCAAGTTCCAAAAGAAGATTCACCCCCAATGAGTAATTGCCACTTTGGACAATTGGTATCTTTTTAGACGCAGCATCCACTCGCAATTGTTCGTCGCGCGTAAGGCCAGTTGTTCCAATTACATACGCAATACCAGCATTTGCCGCTTTTTCAACCGCATCAGGAACAGCAGTATGATAAGAAAAGTCAACAATCCCCTCCACCTCTTGCGCCCATTCTTTATCATATCCTTCAACAACATCAACCTTGGAGACAACCTCCAGCTTCATCCCTGGCGCTAATTGGCAAAGCATTTTGCCCATACGTCCAGCTGCGCCTAAAATTGCGATTTTCATACTACCTCTCCTATAAGAATCTGCGGATGTGCCGCAGTTATCCGTAATTTTATCAAATTTCCTGCGCTCTCGCTACCACTTCGTTCCCAGACCACAATTCGGTTACCACTATCTCGCCCAGAGAAACGAGCTTGGTTACGTTTAGAAACGCCTTCAATCATCACTTCACGAATCGACCCAACAAGCCGCTCATTACGCCTTTGCCCCCGCAATTCTTGATCAGCAAGAAGAATTTGGTCGCGGCGCTCTTTGTCCGATTGAGATACGTCGTCAGGCAGCAGTGCACTACGCGTTCCTGGACGCGGAGAATATTTAAACACAAAGGAGTTGTCAAAGCCCGCCTCTTCCATCAAAGAGCGAGTAAGATCAAAGTCTGCCTCACTTTCACCAGGATAACCAACAATAACATCGGTAGTTACCGCAAAATCAGAATCAAAATCACGAAGCTTCTTAATAGCAGCTAAATATCCTGCACGAGTATAACGACGTCCCATTGCCGACAAAATACGATCGCTCCCAGACTGGACCGGCAAATGCAAATGACGACACACCTTGTCACAATCCCGATATGCTGCAATTAACTCGTCAGTACAACCGGCAGGATGTGCACTTGTAAAACGAATACGTTCAAGTCCTTCAATCTCCTGTAAGCGTCTAAGAAGCTTAGGGAACTCATGATAACGAAGGACGCTTTGACCCAACAAAGTAACTTCTTTAACACCATTTTTAGCAAGCGCACCAACTTCGGCCACAATTTCATTGAACGGACGCGAATATTCATGTCCACGTACGCTCGGTACGATGCAATAGCTACAACAATTATCGCAACCAGTCATCACCGTCACAAAAGCCTGAAACGAAGTCGTATGATGCGCATCAAGTCCTTGGGGCGCGTCTTCATCGCCTAATTCCAATACTGGGAAAACTCCATCAGCAATAATTTTAGGAATTCGCCAAAACGCACGCGGGCCTACGGCAAAATCGAGTTTAGGAAGAACTTTAAAAATATTCTTGCCAAGTCGCTTAACTCCACACCCCATCATCCCTACCAACTTGTTGGTTGAACAAAGGTACCCAGTTTTGCCAACAGCTTTGTCCTCTGCCTTTTGTCTAACCGTACAGCTATTAACGATGACAAGCTCCGCATCTTCTTCGCTAAACGCTTTTTCGTGTCCCGCTACAAGCAGTAGCGCCTCTACTGCCTCGCTATCGCGGACATTCATTTGGCAACCATAAGTATGAATATGAAATTTCATCGTCTTTTAAGTACCACTAAAGTTTCAAATCTCGCAGTACGCGGGAACATATCAAACCACTTTACCGACTCTACTTTATAAGCATGGGTGAGTGTTCGTAAATCCCGAATCAAAGTCGCTGGATCGCAAGAAACATAAAAAATAACTGGCGAGTTTGAAGAAGCAAGAAACTTAGAAACATTTGGCTCCATCCCACCTCTCGGAGGATCAACCACAATTGCCGTATGATTATTAATCGCTAACCGTTTTAAACTCCGGCCAGTTTGCTCGGCAAAAAACTTCGCGCCCAAGAACTTATGGGCCAAAGCATTCTTTTTCGCATACTCAATCGCCTCGCGTCCAGATTCAATCCCAAGCAACTTTTGCGGACGAGCAGCAAGCCCAAAAACCCCAACTCCACAATACAAATCAATCAATTCCGGCGCTTCATCACGTACTTTATCGTACTCAGCAACAACCGCTTTAACCAGCTCCTCTCCCATCGCAGGATTAACTTGATAAAAGCCACCTAAGGGAACTTCAAAATTTAGTCCACAAGTGGTTTCGCGAATTACTGTTTTATCCTTTAACTCGCCTATCCACCATTTGACTCCACTTTTTGCTGACCAGCGAATTGTCAAATCACTTTTACGTTCAACTTCCTTGCGCACCGATATGGGGCCATGTGTAAGTAGCGATAGTACTCCTTGCCTAATCTCAGGCAGTTTTAAATTTATCTCTTTGACCGCAAGCGGATCCTCGATTACTTCTACAATTGAATGATCAGGCTCACGACGATAACCAATCACCCATTTACCTTTGTCTTTCGCAAAATGATAAACTACTTTGTTGCGATAATTAAGTGGACTTTTGGCAGCCATTCCACTAAAAGCACCAACATCTATCCGCGCACGTTCGAAAAACTCTTTAAGTTGCGCTTCCTTGGCGCCCGCTTCGGCTTCATAAGCCAGATTTGCATAAACGCAACCTGGCACTTTCGCCAATACCTCACCGTTGACTCGATCAGGACTTGCCTCCACAACCTCAATTAAGCGAGCTTTAACATAATTGCGCCGCTCTTCAACAATCTCCGCTTTGACACTCTCGCCCGCCCACGCATTAGGCACAAAAACAACTCGGCCATCGCCCAGTCGTCCAAGGCCATCACCACCGTAAACATTTTTAGCAATATAAACTGTTGAAATCATTTGGTAATGCAAGCAAAATAATCATATAAGCCGATTGTCAATAAGCCGAGTCTTACCGCAATAAGCGGCAACCAAAACACAGCAACCCTTCTTTATTGTCTTTCGTGGCTCAAGTGTTTTTGCGTCAACACATTCAACATAGTCAACCTTTAGCCCTGCACCCGAAAGCTCACGACGAAGTCGTGATAATGTCGTAAGGTGTTTAAGACCACGTGAGATTGCAAGCGCCATCTCCCGCTCCTTTTCACTCAAATAAGTATTGCGACTTGAACGTGCCAGTCCACTCTTTTCTCGAATAATGGGAGCAACAACAATTTTCAAATCAAAATTGAGATCTCGCACCATGCGCTTGATTATTTGCGCTTGCTGATAATCCTTTTGCCCAAAGACTGCAAAATCCGGATGGGCAAGATTAAAAAGCTTAGCAACTACCGTACAAACACCTCTAAAATGACCTGGCCGTCTCGCACCACAAAGCCCACGCGAAAGATCATCTTCGGTAATGTAAACTGAATGACGATCAAGATACATATTCTTAGGCGTTGGAAAAAAGATTGCCGTAGCGCCAGCATTGCGACATTTTTCGAGATCTGCCTTTTCGTCTCGCGGATACTTCTCGTAATCTTCCCCAGGACAAAACTGAACTGGATTTACAAAAACCGAAACCACAATTTCATCTGCACCACGCTTTTTCGCCGCCGCAATTAACGAAAGATGTCCCTCATGCAAATATCCCATAGTTGGAACTAATGCAATTCGCTTGCCTGCAAGTTTTTGATTGTAGCACCAAGATTGCAATTTCTTCGGTTCCCGAAATATTTTCACTTTACTAATCCTTTCAGCATCGCAATTTCTTCTTTATAGCCCTGCAAATCACAAGGCGTTTCCAAATAAAAAGGTATATCTGCAAGTTTGGGATGATTTACAATGCGTCGAAACGCCTCTAATCCCAACTTACCCTTACCAATCTTTTCGTGACGATCTTTGTGAGCGGCAAGCACATTCATAGAATCATTAAGATGGATTGCTTTAAGTCTTTTAAGTCCAATAACTTTATCAAATTCTTTCAACACCCCATCAAGATTATCTACTACATCATAGCCACCATCCCAAACATGACAAGTATCAAGACATACACCCAACAATTCACTGCGCTCAACTTTGTCGATAATAGACTTTATTTCATCAAAACTTTTCCCAACTTCGCTACCTTTGCCAGCCATCGTCTCTAACAAAACCGTAGTATTCACCGTCATGCGCAAGCCAAGAATACGGTTTAACATCGACGAAACAAGCTCAATCCCAGCTTCCGCACCCTGACCAACGTGACTACCAGGATGAAAATTATACATTGCCCCAGGCGTAAACTCTAAGCGATCAAGGTCGTCTGCCATCACATGCTCAGCAAATTCTCTCACTCGAGTTTCCGATCCAGCAGCATTAAGCGTATAAGGCGCATGCGCAAGAATTGGACCAATCTCATTCATTTTTGCATATTCAATAAATGTGGCGACATCCTTTTTGTCAATGGGCTTAGCTGCTCCGCCTCGCGGATTGCGAGTAAAAAACTGAAAAACATTTGCCCCAATTGAAACTGCTGTCTGCGCCATAGCAAGATACCCACCTGCCGCAGAAAGATGACAACCAATTTTCATTGTTTTCCAATCCTCACTCGTGGATCTAATACTGCATAAAGCAAATCGGTAATTAAGTTAACAAACTGATAAACCAACGCCCCCATCACCACTACGGTTCGTACAACCGCCATATCTGCCGAATGAATTGCATTAATTGAAACCGATCCCAATCCTGGAATCCCAAAAAAACTCTCCAATAAAAGCGATCCCGTAAAAAGGTAAGGGATCGAAAGCGAAACATAAGTCACAATCGGAATAAGCGCGTTACGTAAAACATGCTTTACCATAATCACTTCACGCGAAAGCCCCTTTGCACGTGCAGTAAGCACGTACGGCTTATAAAGCTCATCCAAGATTGCCGTCCTAAAAAAACGCACGTCCACCCCGAGCGAAGATACTACTCCAATTAGCACTGGCAAAATCAAATAAAACGCATTTTGATACCCCCAAACTGGAAACACTCCTATTTTATATGAAAGGAAAAACTGCCCCGCCAAAACCCAAACTACATAATTAACACTCATTAAAATTGTTGACCCAACAAGTATCGCCTTGTCAGGCACACGTCCTCGAAACTCCGCTGAAACCATCGCAAGCGCAAGTGCAATTACAATCCCAATAATCAAAATAGGCAAAGTAAGCGATAAACTTGGCCCCACTCCACGCGCCAACACAGAAAGCACTGGCTCTTGATTTTCAATCGAATATCCAAAGTCACCTTTGCAAATATCGCCTACGAAGCGAGCGAATTGGCTATCCTTAGCCAAAACAAGCGGACGATCATACCCATATTTATGATTAAACGCTGCAATTGCCTCGGCAGTGGCATTTTTCCCAAGCATCGTTTCTGCTGGTGAACCACCAACCACATTGAAGAGAACGAAGGTCAATAGCAATATGCCAATCGTCGTGGGGATTGTCTCCCCAATTCGTCTCAAGATGTATTTTAGCATGTAGCCTCAAGAATCCGCGAGACGCTATTTACGTCACACGCATCCAAGCGCCGAAGAATACACGCCCAACGATATGCGCCAGAGCCATTGGTATCATACGGACGATCTGAAAATAACTCGTCAAATGCCAGGCGGCGCGCACGATAAGCCTCTTGTACTTCAGCAAGCTTCCGACGAAACCCCTCAACATAAGCCTTTACAAACATCAGATAATCCGAGACCATCTTTTCCCGCCGCTTAGCAAATGTGGCATATTGTGGAGCAAATTCCTCTAACTGATGCTCATAATTAACAAAACTACCAGCATGATCGGTAATTTTAATTTCCACCGGAAGCCCATCTGCACCCAACTGAACAATTTCATAATTCTTATCAAAAAGAATCTCTTTAGTTACCGAACTGCGCCGACCAACAATCATATCAAGCGCTGCCGCCTCGCCCATTAGATACGCAAACTTTTGCGCCCAAGCGGGATTTCGCAATTTGGCAAGCGGAACTTTATCAGAAGCAATCCCTGGAACATATTCACGAGCAAAGTAAGCCGCGCGAACCGCAACTCCATTATACTGATTTGTTCCTGAATACTTCTCTGTAAAATGCCCAAGTCCCAATCGACTAGGAAGATTCATACCAAGCTGACGACACATAAGGCGTCGGTCAAGAATGTAATCTGAATATTCATCCGATTCAAGAATGGCAGCCAATAAACTTTTGCCCTCATCTAAATGCTCAGCAACACCCCACTTTTGAAGACGAACAATCATAATATTGGGCTCGCTATCATTCTCAGTAAGATACTGCATGATATAAACATGCCCACGCCGATTGCCCTCAACTGGACGACGAGCAAGTGAATTTGCAATGCGCCCAATATTTATGTACTTTACTCGCCCAAAAAGACGTGTGGTATTAAAAAGAAAACTCTTTACTCGATTATCACAAAGCGCCAACAATTGTGGGTCACGTGTGCGTGCGGCTTCATCGTAAATTGCATCAAAAATAACTTCACCATGTTCAATGCGCGCACCAGGAAGCCATTCAATTTGGCGATAGAATTCAGGCGAAATACCCGCTATGAGATCACTCTCCTCAACCGTGGTCTCATTAGGCCTACGAGTAATCGCATTGCACATAGCATTGCGCCATTCATAATTACCAACCACTTCTTCACGCAACTCCACTGGCAAAGTCATTCGCCAATCTTGCGCAATTTTCGCAACCCTTACACGAAGCTCCCCATCATCAAGTTCATCAACTACAAGTGATTTAATAGCCTGCTTAATTTCAATTGGAGTTGTAAGCGGAAATAAGTCAATTTCAGGATATCCATGGCGATTACGCTTGGAAATCCCCGTCACCACTTCCTTTATCTGAGATCGAAAATCGGCCGGATTCATTTTTTCGATTTCAAAATATGTACTCGCAGTAATAAAGCGAGTTCCAGTCATGCGATTATAATAATAGATTGGTGCCTCCTCAATTGGAACCTTGGAAGCATTAATACGATCAACCATATCATCTTGTGATATTGGCTGACGCGCCATCCGCCAATTCTCACCACGCTCGCAAAGAGCTTTGCGAACCTTAAGCGAATTAGTATTAAGATAACGAATAACTCGCTTAGAGACAAGTTTTTGTAACTCTTCATCTGCGCGGAACGCAAGATCCATATGATCTGGATCAGGACGAATGAGCACCTGATCTTCGGTAAAGATAAGATCTACCGATTCAGCAATCTCCGCATCCTCCTCAGCAGGAGTAAGCGTTCGATCCTTAGACAACTCCTCAAGCCACATTGCCCGCTGCATTGCATGCACGCCTTTGGCAGTAACCAGCCCAGAGGTGCGGAAAAACATAGTACCGATGCGGCTTAAAAGTCGTCCTTCGGCATCTTTAGCAAATATCTTTTCACCAATTAGTTTCATAGCGAATATTATAGCATAAATATGCTATAATACGGACATGATTTTAACATCAAAAATGTTCTCTATTTCAGCAGCCATTTCACTTGCCGCCTTTTCCAATATGCCACTAATTGAAGCCGATATTGATGGCGTCAAAGCAATACTAATTCTAGACACCGGAGCGTCGCATACAACTTTTAATAGCACTTTTGTCACTAATGCATTTCCGAATGCGAAACTTGAGCCCGTAATGCTTGTTGGCCCAACCAACGCAAAAGCGAATGTCCCTTGTGTCTTTGGCGCAAAAAAACTCAAAATAGGCGAACTAGTCATTAACGCAAAAGACGCAATGGCACTCCCTCTTGATCAACTTTCCGCAAGTGTTGGGCAACGAGTTGATGGAATCCTCGGAATGAACCATCTTGCCACCAGACCATTTCTCCTTTCGCTTGCCGAAAAGAAAATAACTTGGGACCCAACTGTTGAAATGTGTACTAACTTCACTAAAGTAAGCTCCCGTTTACGTGGCAACCGACAAGAACTATTAGCAAAGCTCCCTAATGGTGAGATGCTTGGATTGTTGATAGATTCAGGATCAACTTGGACTTTTGTTGATGAAAAACATTGGAAAACAACCAAACAAAAGACTCAAGTTAACTCTGCCGATTTAAATCATCACGTAATAGAAACCCTACGTCGGGGCGAAAAAGGAACGATTGATTGTGGAATTAAGCTTGAAATTGAACCAATGATTGCCCCTCAAATCGGCCTTAATCAAATAGGCGCCGACACCCTGACGAAAGTTGATTTTCTTTTAGGATCCGATGGCCCTGCGTTACGAGTACGCTAATCAATCAAAAACCGCCCGACAATAAACCCCGCTTGGACAGAGAATTCCCTTGCCCTCAAGCAACATTTCACCAGCTTCAATTTTCGCCCGAGGGAAAAGTTGCGAAAGGATATTCTCGGCTACTTTCACCGAAAGACCCAGGGTGTGGCTAGAAAAAAGCACAAACGCAGGACGGCTACTCAAAAGCGACTTAACAAGCAAAAGCGTTTCTTTTAAATCTTTCTCTATTTTATACATTTCTCCACCCGCGCCCCGACCAAACGATGGAGGATCTAAAATAATCGCATCATACCGACGTTCACGTCTTAACTCACGCTTCATAAATTTGTGCGCGTCATCTACAATCCACCGAATTGGTTTTTCGGTAAGCCCATTAAGACGCGCATTATCACGAGCCCATTCAACCATTCCTTTTGAGGCATCAAGATGGCAAACCTCTGCACCACCAAGCGCTGCTGCCATTGTAGACCCTCCAGAATAAGCAAAAAGATTAAGCACACTTCCACGCGCGTGCTCACAAATCCACTTCCACTGCGCACGTTGCTCGGGAAATATTCCTAAATGTCCAAAATCCGTACCTCCCAATTTGAATTTAATCCCCATGGTCTCAATTGTCCACTCTTTTGGTAAATTATTTCTCCCATGCCACCGATTGCCATCTTCACGATCAAACGACGCATCCGCCTTTCCCCATTGTGCAGTTGATAGCGTAGGACTCCACATCGCCTGTGAACAAGGACGCGCAAGAATGTATTTCCCAAAACGTTCAAGTTTATGTCCGTCTCCCGAATCTAAAAGCTCGTAGTCTTCCACCATTTACATACCAATAACTTTATCAAAGTTCACATATTCTGGAACCGCAGGCAAACACTCGCCATTTTCCATAGCATCTTTAAGCTCGCGTGCCTTATCTTCATCATACCACCAATAAGTAAAAATACAGTCCTCGTCGGAATATTTACCCAAAATCGCTTTCGGCATTCCAAACTTATTCCAATAAAGCAACCGTGTTGTATCCGTCTGCCAAAGAAGCGCATACGGACATTCTGCCGCAACTAACTCATCAATTCTCCGATAAGCCGCTTGACGCTCTGCGACTGTTTCCATCGTTTTTTCACGTTCAATTAATTCATCAACCTCTTTTGATTTAAAACCCACAACATTATTGGATCCCTTGCGATCCGCTTCCAACGACAAAAACATGGTTTCGGGATTTCTAAAGATAACCGCGCCCCAGCTCGACCAAGTCATTTCAAAATTAAAATCATCCATATCGCGCATCCATCCCGCAAAATCCTTGCGCGCAATGTGCATCTTGATGTTGCACTGACTGAGCGCATGATTATAGAGCGCAAAAAACTTATCCTCGCTTGCCGCTCGTGAAAGCATTGTAAATTCAAACCCATTTTCATATCCTGCTTCTTTCAAGAGCGCCTTGGCCTTTTCGACATTAAACTCATAGTATGGATTATGACAGGGATTCTTTGCATCATACATATCCGTAAAATACGAGTTTAAGAGAAAATACTCATCATACATCATTGTCCGATTCATAGTTTCACGGTCAACAAGGTAAGACATCGCCTTTCTTACTCGAATATCATCAAATGGCTTTTTCCGCATGTTCATCGCAAAGCCCTGAAACCCGATGGGGTTGTGATTCTTCACCCGCCGCTTGACAATCCAATTCTTGTCAAACTTATCACCATAAGTTTCCTGCTTCATAATTCTTGCCGTATAAACTGGATAAACATCAATCGCACGCTTCTTGAGCGCTTCAAAGGCATTTTCGTTGTCCATATAATAACGCATCACAATTCGATCAAAGTTACAAACATGCGCACAACTTGGAAGTTTATTGCGCCACCAATTCTTTACTCTTGAAAACTCAGTTTCTACTTGCTCTGCAACCCGCGTAATCTGATATGGTCCTCCCACTGGCGCATTCAACAAATCAAGCTTATTAAAGTCGCATTTTTCAAAAGCGTGCTTAGGCATAATCCAAAACATTCCGCAATGAATGATGTCGCGCCAATCTTTAGGAGATCCGCCTTTCTTACGAAAACGCACAGTTTTTGCATCAATAACTTCAGGACTTTCAAATGTGCCCAAAAGCACCTTCCACGCTCCCGTATCACTCGTTTTTGCAGTTACTGCATCAAAAGTCCATTTTACATCATCTGCGGTAACCTTTACGCCATCAGACCAATAAGCATCATCATCAATTACAAAAATAAATTCATTACCATCATCCGAGACCGCCCACTTTCGAGCGAGTGACGGCACAAACTCCAATGTCTGAGAATCCACACTAATTAAATTCTCATACATGAGATCAAAAGTCATCTTCGTGTAAGTATTGTTATCAACAAAGGCGTTAAAACTTTTGGGTGGTTGTGAGCCATTAAATCGAACAGTCCCTCCCTTGCGTGCATGAGGGTCGGCAACCGGATCAGGGGTATCGCACCAGTCAGGCGCTGGATGCCAAGTAAATGCCGCAAGCAAAAGTGTTTTGAGTAAAATCGTCATCACTACCTCTCCGTGGGAATCCCCCACTCTTCAAGTTTAATCGCAATCCAATCGAAAGACTTTTTATGCATTTCCTTTGCTTTAGAGAAATGAATAAGCGGACCTGCCGAGATTCGAATATCTCTTGCGGTATCTACTGGTCCAAAATCCTTGAAAATGCCTTTTAAAATTCCTCGCGTTCGCATTGGCTGACAACGCGTGTCCACCGCGATTGGCACAATTGGCACTCTCGCACGTTCCGCCAACTTTGCACCAATCGATGAATAATGCGCACGACTAAAGACGTCTGCACGAGTCCCTTGAGGATAAATAAGAAAACTATCACCACCCGCAATCCTCTCGCCCCCAACTTTAAGAATATTAATCAAGTCCTCACGCGGTGATTTGCGACCAATTGGCACCATTCGCATATGCTCGGCGGCTTTTTCGAGAAAAGGCAAATGTGCAAGTGATGCCTTAGCAACATAACTAAACGGGCCAAATGCTAATAAAATCGGAGGTAAAACTATAGTTTCCGTAGTCGACATGTGATTAGCCAAATACATAACTGGGCCTGGATACTTAATCCGATCTTGAAATCCCTCCACGATCACATTCATTCCTAACTTTTCTGGAGTTCTCACCGCTGTAAAACAAAATTCAGCCCATCTTTCAGTCGTAAGCTTACCCAATGGCTCAGCCAACGCACATGACGGAAAAACGTGAGTCACCCCCATTGTGTAACGAAATGTTGTCCAAGCACCAACTTTCGCACGCTTTGATGCGCGACACTCTTCAAGCGTACGATATCCCCCAGTTTCGCGCAGGCGTGACTGAAACTCAGTTAGCGTCGTCGCTCGCTTCTTCATTGTTCTCCTCGGATTTCTCTGCCACCGCCCGCGCCGCTTCGGTTGCTTTTTTCGCTTCTTCAAGCCGTAAACGAATTTCATCTTTCATCGCTTGAATTTGCTGGCGTTGCTCCTCTGCTCGTGCCTCCCGCTCAGCCTCCCTCTCTGCTTCTCGCGCAGAACTTTCCTCTGCTAAACGTTTTGCACGCGCATCCGCTTCTCTTTCCAATTCTTTTGCACGCAACAATCGACGCTCACGAAGCGATTGAAATGCCCCCTGCGTTTTACTTAACTTAGATGATGTTTCCGAAGCATTAGTAATAGTCCCTGCGCCCTTTGATGAATCATCGCCTAACGAAAGCGTTAAATCAACCCCGTTTTTAACTATTACCATCGTCGCCGAATCAGGATCAGCACTTTCCACAGTCCAGCCACCTGCACTTTCACCCTCTTTAATAAAATAGTGTTTTGGTGTATTAGGCAAAGAATTATCAGTAAAACCAACTTCAACAGTCCCATCCGCCATAACATTGATAACCGAGAAATGAATAGCGCTTTTCATCGCCTCTTGCTCCTTGGTAAGCTCCTTGTCTGAAACTTTTACCACCTCGCTTGGAAGTTTGCTTGAATCAAATCCGTGTGGCAACTCACCAAACATCTGCCTATCAATTATCGACTGATAGCGTTCAATTGGTTGCTTTTCGGCGAACCCAGTAACCGTCAAAAGTACAACTATGGAGAAGAAAATCTGCTTCATTGACAACATTATACCAAAATTAAAAGAAAAGGTCACGTTCGCCTCGACAAGTCGCCTCGTATTGCTTTAATACAGTTGGGTAAAACTTAGGTAGCCACTCCTTGATACCATTCAATTCCTTTTCAATCAACTTAAGACCAATCGCTCTTGTCTCGTCTGAAGCAAAATCATCAAGCCACTCACGGAAGGTCAATACTGCATTAATCTTGCAAAACTTTCCTTCCCTACCAGTTTTTAGTGCATCCATAATACAACCACCTGTTCGCCCACAACGATAACCAGCAGTACAAAACGAAGTGATAACATCACGACTTGCCAAATAACGCACCATTTCATCTAACGAACGATTATCGCCTAACATAAATTGTTGACGCTCTTTTTCTTGATGCGCTTCATTTTCAAAGTCACTATATCCCTTGATTGCAATGTTTGAAGAGCAGTCAAGCTGGGTCATGCCATGATTAAGCACCCGATTACGACTTGTTGGAGACTCCCGCGCAGTAACAATCATTCCTGTATATGGTATCGAAAGTCTTGCTAAGACAAGTATTTTTGCAAATGTATCATCATTTATTAGCCACGGTGAGTTCTCAGGCACATTAGTACCACTCGCTGGTTCAAGTCTAGGAAAACTTAAAGTATGAGGTCCAATATTGAACCACTTTTCCAAATCACGTGCATGTAGTATTGTTGCTAAAAGTTCAAAACGCCAATCACAAAGCCCATAAAGAACACCCAAGCCAACATCATCCACTCCAGCCTCAAGACAACGATGAAATGCCGTCGTGCGCCAATTATAATCGCCTTTGACACTCCAAGCAGGATGCATAGACTCGTAAAGCTTACGATTATAAGTCTCTTGAAAAACTTGAAAAGTTCCAATTCCCACCGAACGCAACACCCTTAAATCAGCAATCGGCAATGGAGCCGCATTAACATTCACACGACGAATCCCAACCTTTACCCCACTCTTCGGAGCCTCAACCAAATGACTATAACACGTCTCAATAGTTTCCGCGATGTACTCAGTTGAAGTTGATGGATGCTCGCCGTAGACTGCAATAAGCCGCTTATGTCCGATTCTCCCAGCAACCACATTCAACTCCTCTTTCAACTCATCAATCGTTAGGACTCGACGCTTTTGCAAAGCATTTCCCTCTCGAAAGCCGCAATACTTACATCCATTGACACAAAGATTTGAAGTATAAAGTGGCGCAAAAACAACTATTCGGTTGTCATAAACTTTGCGCTTGATTCGATCAGCAGCGTGACGCATTTCATCAAACAACACTGGATCCGACACTGCTGCCATCAAAACAGCGGTTTCGTCAATTTTCAGCGTCTCGCAAGTTGATTCAGACTTAGCGATAATTTCCCGAACGCGCACTGCATCAGCTGGCTTTTCCGCAATCTCAGCAATACAACGATTAATTAATGCTTCATCAATAAAATGCTTACCATTCGGAAGATACTTATCTATCTCCGAGCGAACAATAAAGTTCTTGGTGTAGTCAGCTGCATCCTTGAACTTTCTTATAGTAGATGTATTTATCATATGTAAGCGCGTATTATACCACTTACTAAAAATATAAAAAGCCGGCAGCGTCCTACTCTCGCACGGGCGAGTCCCGCACTACCCTCGGCGATGGAGCGCTTAACTTCCGTGTTCGGAATGGGAACGGGTGTGACAACTCCTCTATGGCCACCGGCAAAAAACCGTTAGTTGGG
>JAZRVL010000006.1:0-1636 GCA_045599105.1 Kiritimatiellia bacterium | reverse complement strand
TTGCGGCAAGAGCCACCGAAATTAAGCCCGTGCCATCTAATGCAAGCGAGATGAAAACGCCATTGCAGAAGGCAATCCAATTGCTGAAGCGTCATCGTGACGTGCTTTTCATCAATGACCAAAAGAATGCGCCAATTTCAGTGATTATTACAACATTGGCCGCGCAAGCGTGTCCGCATGAGACAAATGTTTATGTTGCCCTGAAAACGATCTTGGAGCGGATGGAGAATTTCGTTGCGTTTAGGGATGGTAAATACTGGGTGGCCAATCCGGTGATGCCAGAAGAGAATTTTGCGGAAAAGTGGAATGAGGATGCAAGTAAAAGACTGGCGTTTGTGAATTGGTGTAAAAAGGCCTATTCGGACTTCGTGGAGGCCACGGCCTCATTTGAAGGATTGGATGAGTATTCGACGCATTTTAGGGAAAAGCTTAAGCCCGAGCCTGTTGATCGCGCGTTCAAATATTTTGGCGAATCTACTCGTGAGGCGCGTGAGAAAGGGGAATTGCGGCTTGTTGGGTTGACGGCTGGATTATCAACGGCCTCTGCCAATGTAGGAAAAGCGGTTGCTGCGCATACTTTCTTCGGGAGATGAGTTGAGTAAGGTTTATAAAGGTAAGATTAAGGAATTGCGATTGGTCGAGCATAAGATTGCGCTCGAGCAATCTTATCCTGATTCATTTTGCGAACTTAAGCGGAATGTGTTGACGTGGTGGGCGAAAGTACGTCCGACGGCATTGTCTCGCTATTATAAGGTCAGGATTGTCTATGACGAACTACATGCGCCTCGAATAATTGTGTATGGGGAGTCACTTCGTAAGTTGGCAAACTCAGACTTTCCGCACAAATATGACATTGATCCTGAACATAATCGGGTTCGGGTTTGTCTGTTCTTGCCCTCGGAGCTTGATTATATGAAGCCGTTTTCTGAAACATTAGTTCCATGGGCAATAGAATGGCTCTTTCATTATGAGATTTGGTTGGCGACAGGAGAATGGCATGGTGGCGGCGTGCATTCGTTGGATGAGAAGCGTAAACAAATGAGTAAATGATGTTGAGTGGGGAGAAATGGTATGAACGAAGCGCAAGTGAGACATGATCTGATTGACCCGGCGCTGAAGGCGGCGGGGTGGGAGTCGTTGCCGGCGAAGGTGACGGTCGAGCAGACGATTGCGCCGGGGCCTGTCAGCCAGGAGGACGGGCAGAGCCACAATCCCGAATTCGCCGACTATGTGCTGATGTACGGCAACAGGCGGATTGCGGTTGTGGAGGCGAAGGCGTCGGACAAGAACTACCGCGCGGGCGAGGCGCAGGCGCGGAAGTATGCCGCGGCGCTTGGCGTGCGGTTCGCCTATGCGACGAATGGCTCGCAGGTCTTCTGCATGGACCTCACGCTCGGCACCACTTCGACGGTCGAGCTGGACGGCTTCCCGACTCCGTCCGAACTGATGGAGGTGCTGGATAAGGAAGCGGCCTCGCTCTTGGAGAAGATCTGCCGCGAAATCCCGTGGTCGTTCGCGGGCAACCGCGGCATCCGCTATTATCAGGAGCGGGCGGTCGAGGGCGTCATCAAGGCGCTTGGCGTGGGCAAGAAGAATGCGCTCATCACGCTTGCGACGGGAACGGGCAAGACCTTCA
>JAZRVL010000005.1:0-5728 GCA_045599105.1 Kiritimatiellia bacterium | reverse complement strand
ATATATGGTCGCGAGACTTTCATCCGCTTCGCCAAATCCGTCTGATTTAGCCCAACACGCTTCATTTCCCTCAACACCCGTCGAAGGAATGCACACACCAAATGATTAGTTACTCTATCCATCAAAGACAACTCTTCTAATCAGTCGGTAGTTTACCAAAAATTAATGTCGCTGTATAGTAGGAAATGTAATAAATATATTAAGCCATATTTTTGGGAAAAGGTCCGACCATTTTTCCCAACCTGCTTAAATATGCTCTTCAAATCCACGGAAATTGATGTTAAGCTCATGAAGCGGTGCAAGGAGTTTCCCAAGCGAACAATCTTCGGTTAGCTTCGCGAATGCATTTACATCCTTCGGGAAGCACTTCCCACCGTATCCACACTTTCCATCTGGCCCTGGCACGTATGTGTGAGTATCGTTAATATACCCCGAAAGGAGACACCCTGTATGCACCTTCGCCCAATCCGCCCCCATCTTCTCGCAATATTCCTTGACTGCGTTGAAATACGTTACCTTATATGCTCCAAATACATTGTGTGAATACTTCGTAATCTCCGCCTCCAATGGCGACATTACAGTAAACTTCTTCGACGGAAAGACCTTGATAAGAAGGTCAACCGCCCCTGTAAACACCATCGTCTGCTTCTTAAAGTCCTCGATATGCGTACGCTCAGTTAAAAACTCTGGCATATAGCAGACCTGATGACCTGTCTCTTTTGAAAGCATATCCGATGTCCCTGGCAAAATCGTCGTCCGAACAAATACCGGTATCTTCGGAAGCTTCTTAATTAGCTCCTTCATGAGTGTTAGATTCTGCGTTCCATCGTCCTCTGTCGGCACGTGAATCTGCAAGAATGCAATATCAATATCCGACAAATCGTCGTTATATCCCTTCGGCGGATCCGAAACACGAATAACTGCGTCCTTATTATTTTCCTCCAGCCACGCCTTTAATGCGCCGCCAACGAATCCACAACCAATAATTCCAACTTTAATCATACTACACTCCCTCTTGTTGTAATTAGTATATCATATTTCTCACACATCAGCAATATCACCTAAAGCAACAAGCCCCCCCCCCCACACACAGCACTTACCCTCTGCCACCAGATAAAATGGAAAGCAAAGAAGGCTTTACACATCGCAAAAATGTAGCAACGCTAATGCAAGTACTAACTATTATTACAACGGAAACAATCGTGATCATCAAAACAACATAATCATTTTTCCCCAGTAGAAATCTCGGCAAAGCTACCGTTACTATCACTAATGGCCCATGCATACAATAAATAAGGAAAGAATAATTTAGCCACCTTGGTAAATCAGAAGAGCTCAACTTTCTTCTGCCTAAAAAATCATACCCAAACCAAAATGCGGCTAACCCAATTGGCGTTCTAAGCAACATGACATAACGAAACCATATTGGCATTGGATAATTATAAGCCTTGTAATATGCGCTAAAAACAAAAATAGGAATTAGAAAAAATAAAAGAATAGTTTCAAGACGAACAGATATTGTCCATCCCTCAAATTTGTAATGTGCAAGAAACATTCCAAGCAGAAAGTATGAAGCGCGTCCATATCGTAAAGTTATACCTGGCAAAAGTTCTCCTGGCGCGAACATAACAATAAAAATAAAGCCAATAAACAACAACCAACGACATCTTTGATACAATAACCTCCAAAATGGTGCAAACAAAAATATAATTAACAATGCTCTCACATACCAAAGCGGACCATTCCCTTCTGGCATATCGTATCCCCAGACTGCAAATATACGATTTATTGATAAAATAATGCATCCCGACTCCAAACATGTGCTATTAAACAATGGCGCATAATGCAAGTAATTCCAATACACATGATATCCGAGAACAAACGGCAACCCCAAAAGTGCAAATATAAAATATGGCACTGCTAGTGTTTTTACTTTCTTGGATATAAAAAACACGTACCCCCCCAGCACTGGAACAATACCCACGCGCAAACCAAAATCCGGAAACCACAAAGAAAAACGGAACTGCCAACCCAGCAATTTGTTGTGTGACGAAGCCGTGAAGCCAAATATTCCAAGCCGACATCCCTCCAGTAGCTGTCGCATCACTATGAATCAAGACTACAAATATTGTCGCAACAAACGACAATACTTTAATCTTATTACTAAATGCTTTATCTACACGCATACATTCCTTTTACTAAGTATCAATTCACCAATGCGTACAAAATGCGTACGCACAAATGCCATCACTTTTGAATAACAAGCCATACAAACAACCGTAATTGCTACCCATATCACGAACACAATTATTGACCGAACATAAATGTTTAGACCATTATCCAATAACCAGTTCAAATGCAAATCTCGATACGGGAAATACGCAAAAAGTAAATTCCAATGAACAGCATAAACTGCTAACGAATTCTTCCCTACCCAATTCAACCATTTATTACCCCCCCCCTAACTTCAAACGGTACAATCTTATGTATTGCGTATCCAAGCGCAAAATAGATTGCATAATGAAGTGTCAACCGTTGGCCAGGAAGTTTGCTAATACCAAACGCAACAAAAAAGAAGATAACTGCTGCTACAATCTTTGACTTCTTTTGCAGCATACAATAACCCATAAGCGCTAAGAATATTAAAAACAGTGTCCGTAAAAACCAAAAATTTGAACAGCCCAATTCATGTCCAAAACTTGCAAACGAAAAATCCAATTTGCCAAACGCTGCCAATACTCCCCAAATTGGAATCACCCATAATAGATAAGGCACTAACAACCTATTACATTTGCTCTTTAAATATTGCAACGAATTAAATTTATTGCAATATGCCGCAACATATCCACTTACAAACATCAACGCTTCCATCTGAAAATATCGGATGAATATGTGCAGTGGATTGTCTGTCTCCATACCATTGCATCGCTGAATTGCGTGCCCGAACACAACAATCAGCATCAATGCGCCACGCACCGAATCCCAAAACGCATTGCGCTTAGTAACAGAATTATGCGTCAAATGCGCAAATGACAGCATCTGCAAGGGCCTCTAATGAATCAATTACAACTCCACTTTCAAGTGGTTCGCTTATGCTATATGCAACCCGAATATCCGTACATCCAAACACCACTGGGGCTTTTGCGGACTTAAGTAGCTCTTGGATCATTGCATGCGGATGTGTGGGATCACTTGGAGGAAGAAACCGAGCCGAGGTTTTTACCGCACAAATAATTTTAGTTACTTCTTTTTGCCGATCTTCATCAGGATAAACAATTTGGCAATCTGGTGAGATGCGTTTAAATACTGGTCCATAAATATCATATTTCTTTGCGCCGTCCGAAACCCACAATTCAACCGATTTTAATCCTAATTCATTTACCCGCTTCGCAACCTCTTCCAAAAGATTAATAAATGGCAAACCAGAACCATTAACAATATCATCAATCGCATAATGTGCCGTATTGCAACACATGCACGCTTTATCGCATCCAAGCGCTTTAAATGCTTTAGCAATTCGAATATAATCAGGACGCCAATCCTCGCCTCTACCCTCCAAAAACATACTCCGAGAAGGAACAGGCGTTGCTTGCCAAACAATCATCTCTGGATGATGCGCATCACGAAAAGCACCTGCAACTGTCTTCTTGCGCTCTATGAATTCACATAGACGATTAGTAGCCGCAACCCCATTTCCACCTATAACACCGATCTTCATTGCATTCCCTTGATAATTTCTTTAAGTTTCGTAGTAGAAATTCCTTCCGTGCGAGGAAGCGTTACCACTTCCTTGCCATGCTCTGCGCACCACTTCCAAAGAATCTGAAAGCGCTCGCTTTTATGCTCTGGACCGCAAATTAAAATATCAAAATCCACATTCTCAACTGCGGGAACGCCTACTGCCTCGTATGGAATTGCCTTGTCCACCGTTCGCAATGTTTCAATCATGGTTTTACGAGTAGCAAAATCGTAAACGCTCCTGCACCCTGGTTTCCACTTTGCGATTGCCTCATCAACTTGTAGCATCACATACACCTTGCCCTTCTCACCAACAAGCTCCTTAATCCGACGAAAGAGCTCAAAATGTCCAAAGTGAAGGAGGTCAAACACTCCAAAAGTAATTGCAGTCTTACCTTTATAATCACTCATTTCTTTATTACCTCCAAGATTGCATTGTAAAGATCGTCATACTCATCATAACATACTACATCTGAATTTTCATCCCGTATCTTCTGCGGCGCTCTAAAAAGAAATCCACCTTTCGATGTTCTAATCATCTCCAAATCGTTATACCCATCACCTGCGGCAATCGTGTCCACGCCCGTGCAGGACTGCAACCCCTTCACCGTATCGCGCTTCGTATGCGCCGAGCGAAGCTTATAACCGACCATATACCCCTCTTCATCAAGAATAACATCATTATGAAAGAGCGTCGGCCAACCGAGCTTCTTCATCAATGGCCGCCCAAAAATATCAAACGTGTCAGAGATAATCACTACTTGGCAAACTTCGCGTAACTTAGCAATAAACTCTTTCGCACCTGGGAATGGTTCAATTGAATCAATCACCTCAATCACTTTATCTAATGTGAGCTTATGCTGCCGCATAAGATCGATGCGATAGTGCATAAGCTTATCAAAATCTGGCTCATCACGAGTTGTAAGTTTAAATTCCGGAATGCCGGTTTTCTCGGCAAACGCAATCCAAATTTCGGGCACGAGCACCCCTTCCATATCTAAGCATACAATGTTCATAAATCCAATCCTTTCATCCTTTCTGCTCCCTAAGTTCCGGAAAGAAATCCATCTTAAGCGCTTTTGCAAGACGAAGCGCAGTACCAAAAGTAATATTCACGTCACCCGAGAGTAACTTGGTAATATATGGTCGCGAGACTTTCATCCGCTTCGCAAGCTCGGTATTGTTTACCCCAAGCTCCTTCATCCGCCAGATAATCCATCGTAAAAAGCCAATTACCGCGACCAAAAGCAAGGTCACGGAACCGATGAGCGCGAGTATTAGCGAATTATCCATTAGCGATTCTTCTTGATCTTGCGGACGGTATGCTTGATCTTGCCAATGAAGAAGTTGAGCTCGAGCGATGATTCGGTTTCGACTTCGTCCGGATCCGGCATGACGATGTCAGTTAGAGTATCGCCAAAATGCTGCATTAGCGCGAGTTTCTTCTTCTTGTCCCCTTCCTTGTGAAGTTCGAGTAGTTCGTGCTTAAGGGTGCGGACTTGCGCGAAGGTCTCAATAATCGATAGCGTCGCTTGCGTTGCCTTCTCTCCTTTCAAAATCGTCGCAAGCATGTAGAGGCCCTTCTCGGAGAAAACACGCGGCGGGACACGCGATTTCGGACTGATATTTGCGGTCAAAAATTTTGACCGCAAATCATCACACTCATCCTTGCTCAAGCTAAAGACATATCCCTCCGGAAACTTTTCGGGATTATTACGAACCGCCTGATTGATCTCTCTCGTTTGAACTCCGTAGAGCTCAGCAACATCTCGATCAAGAAGCATGGGCTCATTACGAACTGTCACAAGTAGATTCCGTATATTAGCCATTATAGCTTCTCCTCTTTCAATTCTGGAAAGAAATCCATCTTAAGAGATTTTGCAAGGCGAAGCGCAGTGCCAAAAGTAATATTTACATCACCCGAGAGCAACTTGGTAATATATGGTCGCGAGACTTTCATCCGCTTCGCCAAATCCGTCTGATTTAGCCC
>JAZRVL010000004.1:0-1105 GCA_045599105.1 Kiritimatiellia bacterium | reverse complement strand
AAATGTCGCGCCGGAAATCACCACGCTAAACACGTTTGAATAATAGGGCGCGTCTTGATCATACCATGTTCCAGTCATTCCTATGTTGGCCGAGCGCGTAGTATGCCCTCCTGGAGGATATACGCCGAGAATATTGAAGTTTTGTATCATACCGGCGCTTTGGTCGTAAGTCACATCGACGTCAAACGTACCGACCATTTCGTAATCAGGTCCTGGCGCATCTGTATTTTCTTGTGTTCCATTCAAATTCGGAATTGGTACTGATGTGTTTTCATTTCTGTCATCATTAAAATGCCAGTACTCTTCTTGTGTCAACGGATCAGACCCATGATCAACCTCATTGCCATCGTCAACTCCGTCGCCGTCAGTGTCGGCATTATACGGATCCGTTCCATAATAAAGTTCTTCCTTGTCGCTTAAGCCATCGCCGTCCGAATCGGAGTTGTTCGGATTAGTGCCAACTTCAATCTCGTATTCATCCGGCAGTCCGTCTCCATCGGTATCTTGAAAATCATAAGCAATAGATGGATTACAAGCGTGCGCCACCTCCCAACCATCCTCCATCCCGTCTCCATCGGTATCTACTTCATACGAATCCGTACCCAACACCCACTCTTCATACATATCGCTTAGCCCATCTCCATCGCTATCCGCTTGAGTGGCGATGCGGAAGAATGCGGTAGTTCTTAGCGCGTTAGTCGGGTAAAGCGAAAAGTCGATTTCAGCGACGATGTTGGACGAGGCCGTACCAAGGTCAATTTCCGCAAGTCGCGTCCACTTACCCGAAAGCAAATCCCAACTCGCGAACAAATCAAGACTGTTATTCGTCAGGGGAAGCGCGTCCGTCCACGAAATACCAAGTGCCACCGAGTTCGTTCCAACTTCAATGCCAGATATCGCGAGCGCCGAATTGGTTGGATTTGCCAAATCCTCAATGTCGCTCGCTGTTGGCGTCACCATCGGAGCCATCATCCGTCTCGGGGCGGGCGCGTCATCGTTACCGCCTAAATCTTTCTGCGCATAGACCGTGGCAATGATGATGCACATAACCGTCACCATCCGCTGAAAATGCGTTAGTTTGAAGAATGCGTCGGAAAGTCTGGCG
>JAZRVL010000003.1:0-3826 GCA_045599105.1 Kiritimatiellia bacterium | reverse complement strand
ATCAAGTTCCGTTCGGTCGGGCTTCACGCTCAAGATCGTCGGATCAAGAAGACTCTTCGAATATTCCGAAGGGTAGTAATACGCGTCCGTCATATTCCCTTCGTCGACCTTAAAAACGCCAAAACCGACGTCTAAATCGGGACGATCAAGCGCGTGTTCCGACTTGATTTTCGAGCCCGCGCGGCGGATGCGTTCCTTGCCAATCTCGCAGATTGTTTTGTAGCCAGCCTTAAACGCAAAAGACTTTTTGTCGCAAAGCTCAGGCAACTGAACCATTATAAATTGGCGATTTCCCCCGTCTTCTGCGTTTAATTCCATTACCGCGTGCGCCGTCGTCGCGCTACCCGAAAAGAAATCGAGAATGATCGCGTCGTCGGGCAAATTAGCGACTTGCAAAATTCGACGAAGAAGCCGAACCGGCTTAGGTCCGTCAAAATATCCTTTATTGTCGAACAACTTCTTTAATTCTTGACGTCCCTCTTGATTATGACCGACGTCTTCATATTTCCAAATGGTAGTCGGAACTGTTCCGTCTTTAACTTCCGTCAGAAATTTTTTTATCGCCGGAACATTATTGCCAGATTCTCCAAACCAAATTCTATTGTCTTTAACAAGTTCTTCAAAACGTTCTTTACTGATGCGCCAACAAGTTCCATGCGAAGGATAAACAATACGATTTCCCGGAGTTGTAATGGGATAATCATAGGAGGGGGAATAAGTTTTTGCCGTCATATCCGTCGGCTTCCAAACGCCTCTTGGATCGGCGTCCCTATTGGTATACCGACTGTTCATTTCGTCGCTACGCGGCAACAGTTTCGGGCGCCAAAGTTCCTTATTTTTTGCATAGACGACAATAAAATCGTGGTTGTCGCTAAACCATTTGGCGTCGTTTGCCGGCGAATACTTCTTTTCCCATACGACGTTCGTAATGAAATTGTAAGGACCGAAAACCTCGTCGCAAATCTTTTTTAAGTTGTCGTGTTCGTTGTCGTCGATCGAAATAAAAATTACGCCGTCGTCGCTCAATAGATTCCTAGCGATCAACAACCGCGCGTAAATCATCGACGCCCAGTCGGAATGAAATCTCGGATTAGAGGCGTGGTTCTCTTTGAACAGAATATTCCCCATTTTGTCGAATCGACCGACAAATTCTTCGTATTCCTGTTCGTCCATCGTATAGTCGTCGGGATAGACGAAAGCGTCGCTGCCCGTGTTGTAGGGCGGATCGATATAAATCAATTTGACGCGCATCAAGTAGGACTCTTGCAGGAGTTTGAGAACTTCGAGATTGTCCCCTTCAATATAGAGGTTTTTGGTATTGTTCCAATCGAGACTTTCTTCGGGACAGGGGCGCAAGATTTTGCGCGTGGAACGAAACGCGTCGGCGTAGGCGTCCTTTTTGCCGACCCAAGTGAACTGATACGCTTCGCGGTCGTAGGAAACTTCGCCGGTCAACGCCTGCTTGAGCCGTTCGAAATCGACGACTTGCTTCAAGCGCCCGTCGTCGTCGCGCGCTTCAGTAACGCATTCGGGAAAGAGTTCCTGCAGTTTTCGAACGTTTTGCGCGACAAGATCGACCGATTCTTGCGGTAATTTTTCCACGTGATTTTTCTCCTCTGCGTTGCGAACGCGCGATTCAACGCGCAAATTATGACGTTAATCATAAGCAAAAATCGGAGAAAAACAAGGCGGCGCAAAAAAACCCCGCCGATAGGCGGGCGTGGAAGCCGCCGATTACATATCGGCGGACGCCTTCACAAACAAAAAACTTCGATTTTAACGAACGTCGGAATACCTTTTTCACGCGTTCGTTGAAACGTTTTTAATTTTCCCTCGCCGCGCGATCAACGTTTTGCGAACCGACGCCGTCCGCCGGTTTTAGAATAAAGTTTGGAGTGGAACCCCGCCGTTAGGCGGGCGTGGAAGGACGCCTTCATTACAAAAAAAACTTCGATTTTAAATAAACCATTAAAACGTTTTTAAATTTTCCGACGGCGTGAGATCAACGTTTTGCGAACCGACGCCATCCGCCGATATGTAATCGGCGGCTTCCACGCCCGCGTCTTGCGACGCGGGGATTCTCACGCAACGTCTATTCTAAAATCAACGAACGTAAGAAACACACGAGCGCAAGAAACAAAAAAAGCCGCCAATCTCTCGACCAGCGGCTTTTAATATATCAAAGTAAAGTCAAATCAACAGTATGAACCAATTTAATCAACCCTTTTAAAACGACCCTTACGAGTCGAGTTTCTAATATCCTTAGAAAGGAGGCGCTCCAGCCGAAGGCTCCCCTACGACTCTTGTTACCGTCTTAGTCCAAATTACAAAGCTCGTCTTCGGCGCTTAGCTCCATAAGGGCGCTTCGGCGACTTCGGACGCTCGCTTTCGTTCATACAAGAAACAAATTCGCGCAAGAAACAAAAAAAGCCGCCAATCTCTCGATCAGCGGCTTTTAATATATCAAAGTAAAGTCAAATCAACAGTATGAACCAATTTAATCAACCCTTTTAAAACGACCCTTACGAGCCGAGTTTCTAATATCCTTAGAAAGGAGGTGATCCAGCCGCAGGTTCCCCTACGGCTACCTTGTTACGACTTAGTCCCAATTGCAAAGCTCGTCTTCGGCGCTTAGCTCCATAAGGTTGCTTCGGCGACTTCGGACGCTCCCTGCTTTCGTGGCTTGACGGGCGGTGTGTACAAGGCTCAGGAACACATTCACCGCGGTATGCTGACCCGCGATTACTAGCGATTCCGGCTTCATGTAGTCGAGTTGCAGACTACAATCCGAACTGGGGATCCTTTTTGGGGATTTGCTAAACTTCACAGTATCGCTTCCCTTTGTGGAATCCATTGTAGGACGTGTGCAGCCCTAGGCGTAAGGGCCATGAGGACTTGACGTCGTCCCCGCCTTCCTCCGCATTAACTTAGGCAGTCTCGTTAGAGTACCCAACTAAATGATGGCAACTAACGACAGGGGTTTCGCTCGTTAAGGGACTTAACCCGACGTCTCACGACACGAGCTGACGACAGCCATGCAGCACCTGTGCAAGTTTCACTATTGCTAGCGCCTTACTCCTCTTTCAAGGAGGGGATCCATGCATGTCAAGCCTAGGATAAGGTTCTTCGCGTAGCCTCGAATTAAGCCACATCCTCCACCGCTTGTGTGAGCCCCCGTCAATTCCTTTGAGTTTCAGCCTTGCGACCATACTCCCCAGGCGGAGCGCTTAACACTTTCGCTACGCCCGAGAAGGAAAACTCCTCCTCGAACAAGCGCTCAGAGTTTACGGCTAGGACTACCGGGGTATCTAATCCCGTTCGCTACCCTAGCTTTCGCGCTTCAGCGTCAGTTAAAGCCAAGCAAGCTGCCTTCGCCATCGGTGTTCCTTGCGATATCAAAGCATTTCACCGCTCCACCGCAAGTTCCGCTTGCCCCTGCTTCACTCTAGTCGACCAGTTCAGAGCCCAGTTCCCCGGTTGAGCCGAGGGATTTCAAACCCTGCTTGACCAACAGCCTACGCGCCCTTTAAGCCCAGTGATTCCGAATAACGTTAGAGCAGTTCGTCTTACCGCGGCTGCTGGCACGAACTTAGCCCGCCCTTCCTCAAAAGATAGGTCAAAATAAGGAGATTGCTCCTTATAACTTCCGCCCTATCGACAGTACTTTACAATCCGAAGACCTTCGTCATACACGCGGCGTCGCTCGGTCAGACTTTCGTCCATTGCCGAAGATTCTCGACTGCAGCCGCCCGTAGGCGTCTGGGCAGTGTCTCAGTCCCAGTGATCGGGGTCGCGCTCTCACGCCCCGTACCCATCATCGCCTTGG
>JAZRVL010000002.1:0-29611 GCA_045599105.1 Kiritimatiellia bacterium | reverse complement strand
TGGCGGCGTGAGGCGACAAAGATCACCGAGCTATTGGTTCAACCTGCCCAAGATGACGACCAAAGGCGCGTTCTTTGATGGCAAAAGGTGACGCTCTGAATACTTAAAGGCGGGTATTGGCATAAGTCAACCTGGGTTTTGCATTCGCCATAGTTATGGCGATTGTGTCGCCATAACTATGGCGGCGACATTCGTCAGGTTAGATAATAGAATGTGTCACGTTAACGAACAGAATAATGCGCTTTTATATACGTTGACACCCAACTTGGGGCGGATGTCGAATCTCTCATCCCCTTTTGGTCTTACGAGACGAAGGCAGAGCTTTCTCCAGCAATAACGTTAATATGTACGATGTGACAAAATAGATAAAAGCCGTAGTAAAAATGGGAAAGAACGACTCATAAGTGCGAGAGCGCACAAGGTCGCTCGCCTTGGTGAGATCGATAATCGCAATATAGCCCACTATCGATGTCATCTTAAGTAATCCTATTAATTCTCCACGATAAACTGGCAAAATTAGCCGTACCGCTTGGGGAAAAACGAACTTAAAAAACGCTTGATACTTGCTATAGCCCAGTGAGAGAGCAGCCTCCGTTTGCCCAATTGGAATAGCGCTTACACCACTTCGTAGCATTTCACTGACATAAGCGGAAAGGTTTAGTCCAAAGCCAATTACCGCAATCCAAAACCCATCAACATCCACATTTCCAAAAACGATATAAAAAAGAATCATCAATAGTATAAGCACTGGAGTGCCTTGCAAAATCGCAATGTAAGCTTTAGCCACCAATGCAACAAACCGAATGCGCGATATGCGCATAAGCCACACTGGAAACGCCAATACCGTACCAAAAAATGTCGCCAAAAATGTGATAAGCAAAGTAATCCCAAAACCTTTCACCAGCATTTTCCATCTGTTTTCCTCTACAAACGTCCGATTAAAGCTATTTTTTAGCGATTTCTTAGATGTAGTGTCCAAACCTTTGGATGCCATAGCTTCATCATTCATCACCAAAATACACATCTGCTCAACCGCATACTTTTCGGAGACATCTACCTTCGGAAACACATTCCCACCTGTGTAAATACCACCACTCGCAATATCACACCGCCCAGCATTCACGCAGTCGACCATTCCGCCCCAACTGAAAATCTTCGGTTTAAGACGTATTCCAAGCCGATTTGCAACGATAGTCAAAACCTCAAGATCAATACCTACAACCTTACCGTACGCAACAAAACACCACGGCTCACATTCGGCAGAACAAGCAACTCGAATCTCTGGTGCGTCTTGCGGAGCTGTCGCTTTGGGTAACGCGAGCGTCTTGCCGCTTTTCAGCGCCTCAAGCCACTTATTGACAATCCTTTGCGTTTCTCCCGCTGCATTCATTCGGCTCAATTCTACATCAATTTTTGCCTTCCAAGGCGAATTCTTCGGTAATAGAAAGCAGCACATATCCTCCGCATACTCAAACGCAATTCTATACATAGCAGGATTTCTTGCCATCCAAATATCCGCATAACTTTTACCGATTGAGATTGCCGAAATTTTGCCATTATGAAGCGACTCAATTGCAAAGGCATATTCCGAATACGGGTCAAATACTATGTTAGGTTGCATCGCCTTGAGCTTTTGCTTATGAAAGTCACTTGACATGTGTGCGACATGCTTGCCTTTCAAGTCAGCGGGTTTATCAATGCGAACGGCATTTGCATCGCTTACTACGCTCAAAACGCATATCGCACTAAAGATAAACTTTTTCATCACACGATATTATAGCACACTTAAATAGCTAAAATTTGGTATAATATGTGGCATATGTCTAAAGCAAAGAAAACTAACTCATCTACATTGCGTTCGTGGATTACGATTGCGCTTATTGCACTGACCTTTTTTGTGATGTCGCGCTTAACCGCTTCCAGCAACGCTCCCCATGAAATCTCAACCCTTGAATTTTATCGGCTCGCCCAAACAGACAAGCTCGTCCAACCAGTTATTCGTATCATTGATCACGATGAAGGCGCAACCTATTTTGTCGGCGAAAGCAAGCTTGATGAACTGGACGAAAAAGGCGCGCCCAAGCGTACGAAGTATCGCGTCAACTTGGTGCCTGGCGAAAACGAACAATTGATGAAGGATTTAATCGCCCTAAATATTGAAGTTACGGTTAAAAATAAAAGTTCGCCAATTTCACCTTTCTTGATGCAAATCCTCTATCTCATAGGATTCTTTCTCCTGTTTTATCTCCTCTTTTATCGCCCTATGCGTACAGGCGGGGGTATTTTTGGTGGCTTCGGCAAGTCCAAGGCCAAGCTCTTGGATGATAAGGAAGAGAAAAAGCGTACTACCTTTGCTGATGTTGCGGGTATTAACGAAGCTCGCGAAGAAGTCGAAGAGATTGTCGAGTTTTTAAAAGATCCTGCTGCTTTCAATAAGCTCGGCGGACGCATCCCCAAAGGCGTACTTTTAGTGGGCCCTCCTGGCACTGGCAAGACCTTACTCGCTCGTGCAATTGCGGGTGAAGCCAAAGTTCCTTTCTTTGCGATGAGTGGTAGCGACTTTGAAGAGATGTTCGTGGGCGTTGGCGCAAGCCGTATGCGCGATGTCTTTGCCGAAGCGAAAAAGCGCGCTCCTTGCATCGTCTTTATTGACGAAATCGACTCCATTGGCCAAAAACGCACTGGCGCAGGCGCACTGGGTGGAAATCATGCTTACGAGCAAACCCTTAACACTATGCTCGTAGAAATGGATGGCTTTGACGCCAATGAAGGCGTTATCGTCATTGCCGCCACCAATCGCCCCGATACGCTGGATAGCGCCCTGCTTCGCCCCGGTCGTTTTGATCGTCAAGTCGTCGTTGAGCTTCCAACCTTAAAAGGACGCGAAGAAATCCTTAAGCTTCACGGAGCCAAGATTAAATTTGCGCCAGATGCGGACTTGACTCGGGTAGCTCGCGGGACACCTGGCTTTTCAGGGGCGGATTTAGCCAACCTACTTAACGAAGCGGCATTGATGGCGGTCAGAAAGAAACTCGATGCAGTTGATATGGTTACGCTTGACGAAGCCCGTGATAAAGTTCTTTGGGGACGTGAACGCAAATCGGCGGGCTACTCCCAACTCGACCGTGAAATCACCGCTTGGCACGAAGCTGGCCACGCCATCTTGCAACTTAAAAGTTCGCATTGCGATCCCCTTCACAAGGTAACGATCATTCCGCGTGGTCGAGCGCTGGGAGTGACGATGTCCTTGCCCGAGAAAGACATCTTAAATCGTACGCGGGGATACTTCTTGGATACATTAGTAGTGCTTGCTGGCGGACGCATTGCCGAAGAGATGCTAACGGGAGAGTTCTCCACGGGAGCTGCGATGGATATCAAAGAGGCGACCAATATCGCACGCAAGATGGTTTGCGTGTACGCAATGAGCGACGAATTTGGTTTTCAATCCTTTAACGAACCCAGCCGCTTTACCGATGCGGAGCTACCGCCCTCCTTTAGCGAAAAAACTTCCGAAGCGATTGACTGCGCTGTTTTCAAGCTCGTTAAAAATGCGTATGACAAGGCCAAAGTTGTGCTTAACGAAAATCGCGCTCAACTTGAGTTGCTCGCCAAAACGCTTCTTGAACGCGAGACGATGGACGGACGCGATGTGGAGGCATTAATAAATGGAAATTGACATTTCCGCTATCATCCAAATTGCCATCCTTTATTTCGTCATCTATGCGATTTTTAAGGCGGCGAAAGGTTCTCGCTTTGGTCAAGCTCTGATGGGAGTTGGCATCATTGCAGCAGCGATGATTGCCTTTACCTACTTCTTCCACTTTGACGTCCTTTCCTCCATTGTCCAACAGCTCCTCGTTTATTTGGCGTTCTCCACAGTCGTTATCTTCCAACCCGAAATTCGTCGAATCCTCGCGCAAGTGGGCGCATTTGGATTTTTAGAAAAACCCAAATATCTTAAGAACGGTTCAGCAACTCCTGATTTTATCACTAAAGTAATCTTCGCTTTGGCTGAGAAGCGTCTTGGAGGACTTTTCGCCTTTGAGCGTGGAATTACTTTGCGAAGCTACGAGGAAACAGGCGTTTTGATGGATGCAAGATTTTCCGAAGAGCTTATTACAACTATTTTAACGCCTCCCATGCCATTGCACGACGGTGGCATTACCATTAGGGATGGGCGCATCTCTGCGGCTCATTGTGTATTTCCCGTATCCAACAACCCTTCGCTCATTACGAGCGGTATGCGCCATCGCGCTGCGGTAGGACTTTCAGAAGAGACCGATGCATTGGTCGTGGTGGTGTCCGAAGAGCGTGGAGAAATTTCCATTGCCTACAACGGCAGACTTATTCGTTATCAAGCTAAAGATTTTGATGCCGTCAAAAGATGGATCATGAAAGCGATGCTTGATGATGAAAAATCAGGACGACTCGCCAAACTATTTGTTAAACTTGTAAGTTATTTCACTCGTCAAAAGAAAGGTGCGAAATGACCAATTTTATTAAGAATGGCAACTGGGGGCTAAAACTCCTCGCACTTATTTTGGCAATTGTCCTTTATCACGTTTTCAAAACCGAACCGCTCCGTATCGTATCTAATAATCATGACCGAACCGTCAGACAATCAAACTGATAGCGCCCGATTGGGGTCGCTAATTGCGTGGGTGCTTTTTCCGCTCACGTTATTTCCGCTCGTTGCGCTTTTGACTTACGATTGGCGTTCTATCTCATCTTTGCAAACTCCGCCCTTGCCGCATACTAATTGGATTGGCGCGCTCGGCGACAATTTTGCGTACTATGGCTATGGGATCTTTGGCTTGGCAATTTGGATTGTCCCCATTTGGTGTGCGCTTTACGGAGTGGCCGTAGCTCGCACGCGCAAGTTCAAGTTTTCTCGGCGGGCATGGTGGATGGTCGCCTTTATTGTCGCAATTGCTTGCCTCATCCAAGTCGTAGGTTCGCGAGATGGGATAATTGAAGGCATCTCCAAACGCATTAATATCGCAAATCCTGGAGGAATGATTGGATACTTTATCATCACCAAAGCTCTCGCGCCTCTTATCAGTGACTTTGGCGCATCTATTGTGATGATTGCAGTTGCCATCTCATCACTCGTTGCCGCAATTGGCACCCATAATGCAATCAAGTTTTTCCAATCCATTTGGCAGTGGGCCAGTACTCGTTCGTCTTCACCTTCATCTTCACCTTTTACCGATGATAGTGGTTTCGCCGCTGAGCAAGCTCGAAACTTAGCAGCCCTTCAAGCAAGCCGTGAAGAAGCGCGTCGTCAACGCGAAGAAGAGCGCGAGCGTATTCGGATGGAGAAGCTTAGAGCCAAAGAAGAAAAGCAAGAAAAGCGCTCAGCACCCAACACTCAAGCGGCAGCTACACTTTCTACCGAAAAAGGTCCTTATGTCCTACCCAATTTGGCGCTTTTAAATCCTCTTCAAAAGTCAAAGGCCGACCATGGAGATGTGGGCGATACCACCAAGCGACTGATTGATACTTTAAAACTCTTTGGCGTAGACGCAACTCCTGCTTATACCATACAAGGGCCCGTCGTTACCAAATATGCGATTCGCTTAGCCCCTGGCATCCGCTACTCCGCAGTAACTAACATCTCTGACAATTTGATGGGTGCCTTACACGCAAAGTCACTTCGCATTGAAGCACCAATCCCTGGTGAAGAATGCGTGGGCATTGAGGTGCCTAACCGCGCTTCGGCGGGCATTTCCTTTAGAGAGATTATCGAGTCTGATGCTTGGCGCAACTTTAAGGGCGAACTTCCCCTCCTCTTTGGTAAAGACGCGGCGGGACGCGAGCTCGTTGCCGACTTAGCCAAGATGCCGCACATGTTAGTTGCCGGCGCAACTGGTCAAGGCAAATCGGTTTGTCTTAATGCAATTATCAATGGTCTACTAATGACCAAGACGCCACAAGAGTTAAAGCTCATTATGGTTGATCCTAAGTCGGTAGAGTTTACTTCGTATGTGGCAATTCCGCATCTCATCGTTCCAATCATTACCGACAATCGCAAGGTTGTCTTCTCGCTTCATTGGGCGGTTGCGGAAATGGAAAAGCGCCTTAAGATGTTTGCCCGCGCGAAGGTGCGCAATATCTACGATTTTAACCATCGACTTCAATTCACTCAAACTGATATGTTTGGCGAGGATACTGAAGTTGGTTCAGATATGCCCAAGACCGTCCCCTATATTGTTATTATCATTGACGAGGTGGCAGACTTGATGGCAGCCGCTGCAAAAGAAGTAGTTCCCGACATTTCACGTCTCACTGCCAAGGCACGAGCAGCAGGCATTCACCTCATTTTGGCAACTCAGCGTCCAGACGCAAAAGTAATTACGGGGACCATCAAGGCCAATATCCCTGGGCGAGTCGCCTTTAAAACCGCAACTGCAATTGACTCACGCACCATTCTTGACGATTCGGGAGCAGAGAATTTGATTGGCAAGGGCGATATGCTATTTAGGACTGCCGATGGCTTACTTATTCGCGCCCAAGGAGCGTGGATATCCGATCCTGAAATTGCTCGCATTACTTCCTTTATTGAAAGTCATGCCAGTACACAGTTTGACGAAAAGTTCGCGGGCAAACTCGCACGAGTTAAAGAGGCTGGAATCGCCGATCCATTTGCGGACAATCCCGACGACCCAGACAATCATGAAGATGTGCCAAGCGCCCAAACTACACGGGAGATGGTCAAGGCGGAAGAGAGCGCAAGTGACTTTAAAAAGGCAGTTGAATGCATCATCAACACCAATCGCGCTTCTACAAGTCATTTTCAACGCAAACTTGGTTGGGGATATAATCACTCTGCCAAGATTATGGACATGCTTGAAGACAAGGGCGTCATCGGTCCTCAAGTTGGCGCAGGACCACGACAAATCATTATGGACCAACAACAGTTATTGGCAATTTTTAACGGCAACGCCACAGAGGAAATCGTAGCAGAAACGGAGGAAGATACTCATGATTGAATTTGGCAAAACCTTAATCGCGGCACGTGAAGCTAAAGGAATTACTGTTTCGCAATTGGCCGAAATAACTCACTTGCCACGCTCAGTCGTCGAGAACTTGGAAAAAGAAAGTTTTTCGAGTTTTGCAGCTCCCATCTACGGACGAGGATTCGTTAAACTTTATTGCGAAGCAGTTGGCCTTGACCCTAAACCGATGATAGAAGAGTTTATGGAAATTCACAATGGCAATCGCTCTTTGGCTATTAAAGAGCGCGCTGTTGTATCTCCTTCCATTCCACCTCCCCCGCCTCCGCCTACACCACCAGATCCTACTCCCGCTCCACCACCTCAACCTGAGCTTTTCGAGCCCCAACCTACATCAAACATTTTCTCGCGCTATGCTACTCCCATGCGCAAGAAGTTTAACACCTTCAAGCTTGATACATTTTTGGACCTTAACATTAAGTTTAAACGTTGGGCAATTTTAGGCGCAATTGTACTTGTCCTTTTATGGCTCGTCATTGCAGGAATTGTTGCGCTTTATCATGCAACCACCTCCTCAACATCGCCTTCAGCTTCAACTGTCGAGGTTGACAACACCAATCGTACACCGATAAAAATTCAACCTTTATATATTGATTAATTAGTAACCAACCCTAAGAAAGGAAATAAAAAAATGGAAGTTGTAATCTGTAAAACAAAAGAGGAAGCGTCCAAGCTCGCAGCCCAGATGATTACTGAGGCGGTCAAGAAGAACCCAAAGACTGTCCTTGGACTTGCAACAGGATCAACCCCAGTTCTCATGTACACGGAGATGGCCAAGGCCGTTAAAGCCAAGAAGGTCTCCTACAAACAAGTGAAGAGCTGGAACCTTGATGAGTACTATGGCCTTGCGGGTACACATGACCAGAGCTACCGTTACTTCATGAATGAAAATCTCTTCAAGAAGATTGACATCAAGCTCGCCAATACTCATGTGCTTAACGGACTTGCCAAGGATCCTGCCAAGGAATGCAAAGCGTATGAAGCGCAGATCAAGAAGGCAGGCGGCATTGATATTCAAGTCCTCGGCATTGGTAGCGATGGTCACATCGCATTTAACGAGCCTGGTACTTCACTTAAGAGCCGTACATCCATCGTCTATCTCACCCCTTCAACGGTGAAAGACAATGCTCGTCTCTTCTTCAAGGGCGATATGAAGGCAGTTCCTAAAAGCGCACTTTCAATGGGCGTCGGAACCATTTGCGAAGCGAAGAAAATCATCCTTCTTGCGTTCGGCGAAAACAAGCAGGACGCAATCAAGGGTTGTGTTGAAGGTCCGATGAGCCAGTTCTGCACCGCTTCCGCATTGCAAGCGCATAATGATGCGTGGATTTTCTGCGATGAGGCGGCAGCTAAGAAGCTCACGCTTAAGAAGTACTACGCTTGGCGCAGCGCAACCAAGCTCGGCTTTAATAAGTAATGGCAAGGTCACGCAAATTAGGCAAGCGTTTGGCTTCACGGAGATTCTCCGCAAAGGCCGCGCTTGCCATTTGCGTAATTATCGCGGCTTGGGGAGTTGCAGCAGAATGGTTCGTTCATCATTCTCGCAGTTGGCTTGATCGCCACGAAAACTCTTGGCCGCGAATCGTCACCTCCACTCTTTATCTGTTAGGCAATCCGCTTGCGGATATTACCGACGGGTTGGGGTGGACGGGACACGATGTAGTTTATGAGTACGATGAAGAGGCGCCTGTAAATAGTGTGCTTTTCGCTGGTGCGCCCAGGCGCATTAGCACAATTGCGCCTAACGACATCAAAATACTTGATCGGGGCGAGTTCATAATCGGCTGGTCGGATAGTTTACGCCACCCACTTTGGTGTGCATATCATGTAGATAAAGATAAGAAATTTGAAGACGGTAAACGCCCAAGCTTCATGATTGACCGCTCCACTCCCACTGCCCCGCATCCTAATGAATATACCAATACGGGGTACGACCGTGGACACATGGTACCTAACCATGCTATCGTTTCACGTTATGGTGATACTGAGCGTCGGAAAACCTTTTTAATGACCAATATTACTCCTCAAACTCCTGCATTAAATCGTGGCGTTTGGCGTGACTTAGAACATCGTATTGCTGATTTGTGGACGGCGAAATATGGTGAAATTTGGGTTGTCGTAGGCGCGGTTCCGAGCACTGATGGCACAAAACTGGGGACAATTGATTTACCCGATGCTTACTATCAAGTAATTATCGCTCAAGAAGGATTAAACATTCGCGCCCTTGCTGTGCTTATACCTCAAAAGCTCGCTTGGAATTCGTGGGCTGCGCGTTATCTTATTACGATTGATGAACTTGAAGAGTTAACTGGGCTTGATTTCAACCCTGAACTTCCTGACTTTATTGCAAGACCTTTAGAGGCCGAACTACCTTCAAGACTTTGGCCTGTCAAAGTTGGCGATATTCTAAGTCAAATCGCTTCGTCGCTATTTACCAACTAATTGCGCCTAACGCATCAGTTAAAAAACGTCCTGCGTTTTCATCTCGCTCAACCGCTTTTTGTGAGCCCACAACTACCGCAATCACCCTTTTACCTTGGCGCTTGGCAGTAAGCACAATTGAGCATCCTCCAGCATCATGATAGCCAGTTTTAAGTCCATCAACTCCAACAATGCGCGTTTTGGGATTGGCCAAAAGATTGTTGTGATTTTTATATTCCAAAGTCTCACCTTTCAGTGTGCGAACTTTTAACTCCGCAATTGAAGTATACTGAAGAATCTCAGGATAATTAGTAATTAGCGCTTTTGCCAAAAGCGCAAGATCGTAAGCAGTTGAAGCATCAAAGCCACGTTTAGAGCCCTTAGACGGAGGATATCCGTTAGGTGTCACAAAGTGAGTATCCTTCATCCCTAATGCTTTGGCCTTTAGATTCATTCGTGTCACGAATGCGTCCACCGTTCCTGCGACATGCATTGCAACCATCACTGCAACATCATTCGCACTTTTCACCATTAGTGTCCTGAGAGCATTCTCTAAGGTAAACCCATCACCCGCCTTAAGCCCGCTTATTGAGGGCTTTTCGGCAAGCGACTCTGGCGAAGTAAATAGCGAATCGGTTAGCGAAATTTCTCTCGCATGCACTGCTTCTAACGCCAAATACATCGTCATCAATTTGGTGCACGAGGCAGGATAGCATTTACGCTCGGCATGATCAGTAAGTATGATCTTGCCAGTTGCCGCATCAATTGCAATCGCTCCCACATAAGGCGAACGGCGATATTCCGTATCAAGGCGAAGTGCGCCTATTGCCGAGCAAGCAAATATCGCAATAAATGCAAGCGCAAATATTTGCCGCATCACTTAACTGAGGCGCGCGTAGCTTTGCAAAGCACTTTCCAAAGCGCCGTTGAGCTCGTCGCCTCAAGTGCGGCTTTACAATTTGCTTCCTTTGAAAACGCTTGCACCAAACCAGACATAAGCCGCAGATAAAATGCGGAGACTGCAACTGGAATTGCCGAGAGAAAAACGATCTTCACTTTCTCGCCATTCCAATTAATGCCTTTCTTACTAACACCCATCGCAAGCGTAAGTCCACCGCCCTCAACCCCTCGAACATGGGGGAACGCAAGTCCTCCATCCATTGCCGTAGAAAGCACACTTTCACGCTCCAAAGCAGCCGTAACGAGGCTATCTGCGTTCTTAATAAAACCGCCCTTTTCCATTGCACATGCAAGCGTCTCAATCACATCTACTTGATCCTTGGCATCCAAATCAACCACCATCAACTCTTCTGCACTAAAGCGGGAAATTCCTGTCTTTGGCTCGTCGTCATCATTCGCCTCCGTAGTTACTCCCTTAGCTCCATCTTCGCCAACCGCATAAAGAATTCTCCCACAACTGGCGCAAGTAACGAGATGCTCACCTAAACGAACTTGCTGACCTACCGCAATCGGCACTTGCATTCCACAACCCGAACAGCAATTATTATTCATCGCCGAAATAACAATATGGCTCTTACTATAAAGCCGTGAATAGATTGCCGCAACTTGTGGGCTTAACTTCGCTTGCAAAACCGCAATTGAATCATTTAACGCATCCAAATGCGAGCCATCGCCAGTTTGATGATGCTCATCGCGCGTAAGTACTAGTTCTTGTAATTGCCGTAAGGTGTTAATCTCACTTTTCATCTATGTTTTCCTACTTTCTTCATATAAGTACGTATTTTATTTAAAGTTTCATCCGAAAGAATGTGTTCCATTAAACATGCGTCTTTATCCGCTAACTTATCCGAAACACCAAGCGAACGCAAAAAGTCTTTTAAGAGCCGATGACGAGACAGCACTAAAGCGGCAACGCGTTCACCTTTAATAGTTAAGGTAATATTCGAATAAGGTTTTTGGGAGACAAGTTTTAACTTTTTAAGCTCCCCAATAGCCTTTACCACGGACGGCATTTTAACTTTGAGTGCCAAGGCAATATCACTAACTTGCGCAATCCCATTCTCGCAGATTAGAAGGTAAATCGCTTCGAGGTAATCCTCTAAACTTTTAGTCATCGTTGCTATAAAATTCTACTTGCCAAAAGGACTCGTCTTTTTCATAAGTGTAGAAAACTTCACCGTCTCTATTGAGTCCTCAATCGTGAGCGGAAAAGGCGCTGCCGTTCTAACCGTATCGTAAACATGCTTCCAAAAAGCAGACGGCCCATGTAACGTACCCTTAGGCAACGTAATGCGCTCATCAATTATCGGAAAATCTTCGTGCATATCCTTAAGCTCAGGAGTCCGCACCGAAGAACGACGACGAGGAAAATTATACTTTGGATCCACGGCAACCAATCTACCCTCCGTCGCTCCTGGTTCAACCGAAAAAGTCCCGCGCTCACCCCGAATCACAAACGACGGCATTCGAATCCCCCGTATGACTCCACCATCAAACTCAATATCCGCTGAAATCTGCTCACGCGTTCTAAGAATCATGTGCGCGCAATCTTCCGCATCACCCAAAGAAGCAATTCGCTTAAGCTCGCTCCACATTTGAATTGGCGTAGACGGCAACAACTTTAACGCTTGTAAAACCAAATCCGGCATCGCATAATAAGCAGCTCCACCGCCAAGCCGCTTAACGCACTGCCAATCATCCCGACGAACATAATCCTCTTTGCGAATATCAATCCGATGAATTACCCCAAGTCGTGGATCGCTAACCATCATCTTGGCAAGTAGAAAATCGGGCGAGAAAAATCCACGATGAAGTACGAGCAAACGGTTTTTGGCTTTGACCGCTGCACCCTTTAGAATTGTCGCATCTTCTTGTGTAAGCGTCATTGGCGTCTCAATGAGCGTCCAAAAGCCCTTCTTAAGCGACATAATCGAATGTTTGAGATGATCAACTGAACAAGTGGCAATGTCCACTAAATCAATATCGCTTTCATCGAGCATATCCGCAAATTGACGAAACATTCGGCAATCAGGAAAATCCTTAGCGATAATATCCCGACGCTCCTTAATTGTATCACATGCGGCAACTACTTTAAAAAGCGCAGGATGGCGCTTGTAAACGGGGAAGTGATCGGCAAACATCGCTCGCCCCAGCCCCATTAGAGCTACGCGAATCGGTGGTCGCTGATATTCAACCGTGGTCACTTTTTCACAATCTCCGTAATTGCCGAAAGAAATTGAGCAACATCTTTGAATTGACGATAGACACTAGCAAAGCGAATATAGGCCACTTCATCTACTCTATGAAGCTCCGCCATCACCAACTCTGCAATCTTAGCCGAAGGAACCTCATCACCTTCAATATTCGCTACCACATTATCGATAATCGTTCTAATTTGCTCGTCCGAAATTTTGCGTTTGCCGCATGCTTGACGAATTGCCTTGTCAATCTTACTGCGCTCAAAAGTTTGGCGTGTGCCATCTGTCTTGATAACTAAAACCTCATCCCGATCAATCTCTTCATAAGTCGTAAACCGATAACCACACTTCAAGCACTCACGACGACGACGAATTGCTGCACCATCACGCGCGCCTCGTGAATCAAGGACCTTATCGTCATCAACATGACATTTAGGACATTTCATCGCTTATTTCCCATTTGGGCACATTGTGCAGTGCCGACAATCAAGATTTACTGGAAGTGGCGCACTCTTGCCATGGCGACGCGCATTCCACTCCCCAAGCCAGTTAATAAGTGCAAGTAGCAACCCGAGTGTGATAAAACCACCCGCAGGTAAAATCGCCATCGTAATCGGACCTGGATTAAGCCCCTTAAATGCAAAGTCGCCCCAAATCGTAAGTGTTCCTGCACCGCAAATTTCCCTGACCATCGCAATAAGCGACAGTGCAAGCGTAAAACCAATACCACTACCTAACCCGTCCGCAAGTGAATCAATAACTCCATTACGACTCGCAAACGCCTCTGCACGACCAAGAATAATACAGTTAACCACGATAAGCGGAATAAATATTCCAAGCGACGCCGAAAGCGCAGGTAGATATGCTTGCATCAAAAGATCAATCGCAGTTACAAAGGTCGCAATAATCACAATATAACAAGGAATATGTACAGCAGCTGGAATTACCTTGCGAAGCGCTGAAACAAGTCCATTTGAGCATACTAACACAAAGCTCGCTGCCATACCCATACCAAGCGCATTCTCCAAACTGGTCGTTACTGCGAGTGTTGGACAAAGTCCTAAGACCAATCGAAAGGTTGGATTATTCTTAAATATACCATACCAAAACGCAAACCATGTTTTCATATCTGATTTGGATTATATACTTTTATCCACTAAAAGGCAAGCGGGAAATAAAGTTACTTGCAAAAAAGCGACAACGTAAATTCTTTAATTGGCGACTTTTCCCACGAGCGCTGATAATATACTTTAACCATTGCCGGCCCTGTAAAACTTCGCCCTACTTTAAGCGTGAACGCCGCTTTACCAGGCGCACCACAAAATCCTGACTCTACTTTAGCAGGAACATGCTCTAAACCAATTTCGATTTCAGGGTCGTCGCACTTAGCCATCCACCGATAACCTGTCGTCGCATTCTCTTCTAATTCAAAGCTAACGACATCTTCTCGTCCAACTGCTAATACCTGATTGTCAATTGGATCTATGAGCGTATAATGTCCAGCCAAACGACAACCTGCAACGATAAACAAAAGCGCAATGAGTAAAAGGTGCTTCATTACATCAAAGCCAAAATAACCATTGGCGCTAAAAGGAGCGAATCAAACATATCTAGAAATCCACCCATTCCATTGGTTAATTTCATAGTTGAAGAATCCTTAACTCCTACCCAACGTTTAAACCTGGATTCAATTAAATCGCCTAATGTGCCGATTAAAGCCGCAACCACACCTAACAATAATGACTTTCCCAATCCAAATGGCGTCCAAAACATAAAGATTAGCGAAACTAAACAAGAGAAAACTATTGATCCCAAAAGTCCCTCCCAGCTCTTATTAGGTGAAATTGTTGGGCACATTTTGTGATTCCCGCCCTTCATAAACTTGGCCGAAGTAAGACCAAAGGTAAATCCACCCGTATCCGAAAGCTTTATCATCATAAGGACATAAAGAACAATCACATTTCCCCACTTAGCCGCAATTAAAGGAATCGCCCAAAGCCCGCCCGCAATCACCAACAGGCCAAAAAGCCAAAGATAGTGACGCTTAGGCGAAGATGCGTTTAGTTTTTGCTTAAGTAATGTTATATATTCCCAAAGCGCCAAAGCAATAAAGACACTCATCACCCACGGATAAAGCCAAATTGGGAATAAAAGAACCGCGGTAATGAATATCGCGCCAACAACAAGTCCTGTAATTACTCGCTTTAGGATTGGGTTCATTAGATGTTAATTCTAAGAGTGGTTTCACGAGCTGGGCCTACCGAGAGGACTCCCAGCTTACCGCCCACGAGATCCAAAATTCTATTCACATACTTCTTAGCGTTTTCAGGTAGCTCGGCATAGTCGGTGACTTTTGAAGTCTCCGTCATCCATCCTGGCATCTCCTCGTAAACAGGCGTACAATCTTTAAGTGCGTCCAAGTCCGCTGGAAATGTCGTATAGACAAATCCGTCCTTACGCCGATAACCAGTGCAGATTTTCACAGTTGGAAATGCATCTAAAACATCAAGCTTGGTCATCGCCCAATAGTCAACTCCATTCACACGCTGCGCATACTTAGCAACTACGGCATCAAACCATCCACAACGACGTGGGCGTCCCGTAGTCGCACCAAACTCGCCTCCCCGACGGCGCATCGTCTCGCCATCGTCATCCAACAGCTCCGTCGGAAATGGACCTTCACCAACTCGCGTGGTATAAAGTTTGAGAACCCCAATCACTCGATCTATTGAACGCGGAGAAACACCCGAACCTGTGCATGCACCACCCGCAGTTGGATTGGACGAAGTGACAAAAGGATACGTACCAAAGTCAATATCCAACATCGTTGCTTGTGCACCCTCAAAAAGTAATGATTTCCCATCTTCAATCCGTTCGTGCAAGAACTGAATCGTGTCCGTAACGTATGGTGTTAACGCCTTAACCATCGGCGTATAGAGGTTAACCATCTCCTCCGCATCCAAAAGCTGTGCACCCAACGCTTTGAGCGTGCGATTGGCCTCCTCGACTTGATCGCGAATAAGATCCAAGAAGTTGGGTTTCAGAATATCGCCTACCCGCATTCCCGAACGACCGACTTTTGCAGCGTACGCAGGCCCAATTCCCCTCCCCGTCGTGCCAATTTTTTTGCCGACTGGACGCGCAGCTTCCTCTGCTTTGTCAATTGCACGATGCCACTGCATCACCATTTGAGCACGTTCCGAAATGTGAAAACGCCCCTTAAGCTCAAATCCCCAGCTTTCGACCTCGGACAATTCCTTCATGAGATCGAATGGATCCATCACTACGCCATTGCCAATAACACAATGCTTGCCCTCATGCAAAATCCCCGATGGAACGAGGTGAAGAACATATTTCTTATCACCCACGACCACGGTATGACCCGCGTTTGATCCGCCTTGGAAGCGCACCACGGTGTCAACTTCCTCAGTCAGAAAATCAATGACCTTGCCTTTGCCTTCATCGCCCCATTGGGCGCCAATAAGTACCGTATTCATAACATTTATGTATTATATCAAATCTCGTTAAGTTTGAGAATCCGTTGATTGGATGATCCTCGAAATTTCAAGGAAATGTCTTTAAGCTCCTCGACAAAAGGTCCATCCACCAAAACATCAATCATCGAGAGAAACTCGTCGGTAAGACTCCCTCTCCAGCGGGACTCACTTTTTAAATCCCTCTCCAACACACATCCCGTATAGACCCAAAGATCACGTCTATTGCCGAACTTTTTGCGAAAGCGCCTTAAAAACGGAACTAACGCTCGCTGGTTTTCTGGCTCCATCGGTTCTCCCCCGAGCACTGACAGCCCATCAATGAAGCACTCGTCAAGCATGCACAAAATCTCATCCTCAATTTCACGAGTAAATGGCGCGCCAGCTGTAAATGACCACTGCTCAGGATTGAAGCATCCTTTGCAATGATGTGTGCAACCAGAAACGAAAAGGGAGACTCTTACTCCCTCTCCGTTGGCAATATCACAAGGCCTAATTGATGCGTAGTTCACGAAACGTGAAGGACACGCTCTTTGATCTCTTGCGTACGACCCTGATTCCAAAATTGGCTACCAATATAGCCACAGGTACGCCGTGCAACATTGAGCTTGGACTCATCCGTATTACCACACTTAGGACACTTCCAAACAAGCTTGCCACTTTCGTCTTTGACAATCTCAATTTCGCCATCAAAACCACACATCTGGCAATAGTCGCTCTTGGTATTAAGCTCTGCGTACATGATGTTGTCATAGATGAACTTCATGATGGAAAGTACCGCCTTCAAGTTATTTTGCATATTTGGTACTTCCACATAGCTAATCGCACCACCAGGCGAGAGCTTTTGGAACTTTGACTCAATTTCAAGCTTCTTAAAAGCATCAATTGGTTCAGTCACATGGATGTGATATGAGTTGGTGATATAATTGCGATCAGTGACACCCTTGATAATACCGAAACGCTTCTGCAAGCATTTCGCAAACTTGTAGGTTGTCGACTCAAGCGGTGTGCCGTAAAGCGAGTAATCAATGCACTCCGCTTTTTTCCACTTAGCCGTATACTCGTTGAGCTTCTTCATAATCTCAAGACCGAGTGCCTCGCCTTCGGGTTCGGTAAGTTTCTTGCCGTTAAGCGCCAAAACCGCCTCCCAAAGCCCAGCATAGCCAAGCGAAATAGTTGAATATCCACCATGTAGATACTTGTCAATGGGCGTACCCTTGGGTAGGCGCGTCAAAGCGCCATACTGCCAAAGGATTGGAGCTGCATCCGACAAAGTACCAGTGAGTCGCTCATGACGACATTGAAGCGCCTTGTGGCAAAGCTCGCACCGCTCATCAAAAATCTCCCAAAACTTATCCATATCACCATGCGCCGAAAGTGCCACATCAACTAAGTTAATGGTAACAACGCCTTGGTTAAACCGTCCATAGTATTTAGGTTTACCATTCTCATCGACATACGGCGTCAAGAACGAACGACAACCCATACAAGTATAAACATTGCCATTGCCATTCTTGTCAACCTTGTACTCCAACATCTTCTTGGCCGAAATATAGTCAGGCACCATGCGCTTAGCAGTACACTTGGCGGAAAGCTCCGTCAAATACCAATAAGGCGCATCCTCCGTAATATTATCAGGCTCAAGGACATAAATGAGCTTAGGAAATGCAGGTGTAATATAAACACCCTGCTCATTCTTAACTCCCCGAATACGCTCTTTCAAGACCTCTTCAATAATAATGGCAAGGTCTTTTTTCTCTTGTTCGTTACGCGCCTCACCAAGATACATATAAACAGTCACAAAAGGCGCTTGACCATTGGTAGTCATTAGCGTTACTACTTGGTACTGAATCGTTTGCACCCCTTTTTCAATCTCGCGACGAACACGCTTTTCAACAATAGCATCAAACTTATCCTTCGTCATCTTAACACCAGCTTCCTCGCACTCCTCTTCAAGTGTCTGACGAATCGCCTGACGCGAAATATCCACAAAAGGCGCCAAGTGCGTAAGCGAAATTGACTGCCCACCATATTGATTGGAAGCAACTTGCGCAATAATTTGGGTTGCAATATTGCAAGCTGTAGAGAAGCTTTTGGGCTTTTCAATCATCGTCCCCGAAATAACCGTCCCATTCTGAAGCATATCCTCAAGGTTAACGAGATCGCAGTTATGCATGTGCTGCGCGTAGTAGTCCATATCATGGAAATGAATAAGACCTTCTTTGTGCGCTTGCACAACATCCTGCGGGAGCAAAAGACGTGCTGCCACATCCTTTGAAACCTCGCCCGCCATATAGTCACGCTGAACCGAATTAATGGTCGGATTCTTGTTGGAGTTCTCTTGCTTTACATCCTCGTTATTGCACTCGATAAGCGAAAGAATCTGTTCATCGGTCGTATTGGCCTTGCGCGCAAGTTGACGCTTATAACGGTAAACAATGTACTTCTTGGCAATCTCGTGCGATCCCATCTCCATAATTTTGTTCTCAACGACATCTTGCACCTCTTCGACCGTCATTGCCCGATCACGAGCCGCACAAACGCCAGCGACTTCTTCCGCAATAAGCTTAATACGCCCTTCACTTAAGGCATTTTTATAGTCCACCGCCTGACTGGCCTTGCGAATTGCGTTCTCAATCTTTGAGATATCAAACTCTTTTTCTTCACCCGAGCGCTTGATGATTTTCATCTGTTTCATCGTAATTTTACCTTCTATTGTGTAATACGCAAGTATATTACACTAAATCTTGTATCTGCGCAAGGGGGTAAATTAAAATATTTTTACTACCTATAGTAGCAGGTCAACCTTAGAACTATCAATTTATTGTGGTATGCTTAAGCTTGTACTTTCTTTGCAGTAAATACAACCCTAAACGGCACAACAACCATCTGTCCGTCACAAACCTTGCACTTTGAGAAAATCCGCGTATCTCTCATTAGACTAACTCTGACAAGAATGTCAAAGCGGGGACGCTCCGGATTCGTTCGCGTGTTCCTTCAGCAATCTTCTCAACAAGAACGCCGTGAAAGATGGTAGCGTCAAGATATTGTTTTCAAAGCCGATGTTCCCTGCATGCAACTTAATACCCCAGGTAATATCAGGATAATGATCGCTCTTAATCAAAGTCCCGAGACTCTGTGACCTACCGCGCGTACTCTTAACTTCTACCGGCACGAGTTTGTTTGCCGTCCTTAAGAAGAAATCCATCTCCAATGTCGAATTTTCGCGCCGATAATAAAACGGCTCGCCCCCGACTTGACGATTGCTTCCGCGGCAATATTCTCGTAAAGCGCTCCTTTGTAAACGCCGAGATTCTCGTTCGCCCGAAGATCAAGTTGCACTTCCTCGTCCAACTGCGCGACAAAGACGCTTGTCTGAAGTCGAGTAAGACGTCTCGCGGCGCGATGGAGCATCGAGCCCAAGACGCTTGAGGAGCTCGCGCTTTTTCGCGCGAGAGGCCTGCCACTCCTCCCAGGGCAAGACGATATTACCTTCTAAGTTCATTCGTCACATCCTCCCGAAGTTTGCACAAGCAAATCACGCTTGAGTTACCAGATGCTTCGGATCTTATCAAACAACGAAGAATGGAGAGGAATTGAAAAACAAAAAGAATACAACCATTGATCATCTGTCGTTTTGAGGTAACCCTTCGCTTTGATCGGATCTTTCAAAGAAGATGAAAGCGTTATAACACGATTATGGTAAGGAGAAGATACATTGTCTTTCTCGCTAACAACGACACTCATCTTTGTCGCCGTCTTCTCTCCTATAGAGGCACGCGACCGGAAATATAGAGACAACCTTCCACTATCCCAAGCCTTGAAAAGTTCGATATTGTAGACATCTCGTCTTTGGTCATCAAGCTCATAACCATCTCTGATAGGATAAGATATGCTGAAGATTGCATCGTCCGGTAGTGGCTTCTTCGTGGTTGCGGCACAATCAACCTCAACCTCATTATCTCTGCGAAAACGATACTCGATAGAAATTTCAACGTCTGCTTCCGGAAGCTTATATCGACTGGTTGCGATTGCCAGAACATCATTCCCTCGCTTCCCCTTTGTGTCGCAACTTAATCCCATCTCTTGTGCATCAAACGAAACAAACTCCGCCTTTTGTTCCACCCCACCCAGAAAGAGCGCATACGAACTTTCCCCATTGATATAGATCCTTTCATCATCCGGCCTAGAAGTATTAAATTTAATCCACTTAAGAGAACCCGTATTTCGATTAAAGCCATAAGAGCGAAAACTTGCCTTATTCCCATTCACAATCTTTACGATGTCTCTATCTCTGGCATCAACATGCCAATGCGCATCGCTTAAATCGGCGAACACTTGCTTTGCAACGAATATCGTCACAATCGCAAATATCAATGTAACCATCGGCTTGTCTCTCAACATTTTCATCCTTGCGTCTCCAACGAGTATTATAGCTTATCTCCGCCTACTCCACCGCTCATACTCCACCATTAGGGTCCGACCCTTGGCTTTCATGTGTACTTATCCCTGAACGATATTCAGCCACTCCTGCAAGCGAGCTTTTTCCGCCTCGAGAATGATTCGCGCCATCGGTTCGAGCGAGCCCGTCGCATGATAAGTCGTAAACGCCTGATAATATGCGAGGCGCGACTCGTATTTGATGCTGATCGGCAAATACCCCGCGCGCATCAACATGAAATTGACGAGCAATCTTCCCGTCCGCCCATTGCCATCGATAAACGGATGAATCGCCTCAAAGCGAATGTGGAAAAGCGCTGCAGCTATGAGCGGATTAAGCTTCGTCGTCTGATAATCGCGAATCCACTCTTCCATCTGCGGCACAATCAAATAAGGTTGTGGTGGCGTATGTTTAGCCCCCGTGATGATAACAGGAATACGTCGATAAGCGCCGCGGTCTTCTGGCTTGTCGGCAAGCACGAGCGTATGCAACTCCTTGACGAAGCGCTCCGAAATCGGAGCTTCGCGCAAGACTTCCGTCTCCAGAAACTTGAACGCGTCACGATGCCCGATCGCTTCAAGATGATCCTTGAGCGGCTTCTGAGCGATGGTAATTCCCTCCAGAACTAGCGCCGTTTCACTCAGCGTCAAGGTATTGCCCTCGATTGCCGTCGAAGAATGAGTGTAGTCGATAATGAACTGCTCGCGTAAACGAGAAAGCTCGCCCTCCGAAAGCGGACGAAGCGCGGCACATTCCGCCTTCAGCTCCTCCACTTCCTTCACAAGCGACATGAGCGCACGCGGAATCGCCGAATAGCGTACGCTACGTCCATCAATCGGACGTGCGGCCTCAACGGGAATCAGCCACACCTTTCCTTCCTGTCGCGCACCATCCACTTTCCCTTCCGCACAAAGCATACGCACGCGGCGGGTCGATATCCCCCACTTATCAGCGGCTTCTTGAACGGTTATGGAACTTTTCGCATCAATCATATGTCTTCATTATACCATATTTGCGGAATGATAGCAATCATCAATCGTAGCAAAATCACCAGCCTATCCTTCCGCTTACAAACTCACGCACGATCCGTCTTCGGCCGCCTCCCCCACTCCTCGTCATGATACTTGACGTACAGCGGATTCTTGTGATTCACCCATTTACATCGATTCATGCGCCGTTGCACTCAATCTTGCCGATAAGTTCCGCGTCTTGGAAGACGGATTCGACAGCTTCGTCACCACGATACCGTTAGCCTCAATTGCGAACGCAACAATAATAAATCCGGCAGCGAACAACAACGCGGACACTACAGCCAGCACAAATTGGCACAACGCACGAAGACGATGGCTTTCACTAGCCAGCCAAGACTTTGATACGGGCCGATCGCATACACGAGAAGCAATGCCAACAACCCGGACGCTCCCCATCCAAGGAAAGCCCCATACCAAGTATTATATATAACGCCAACAAGTTTTCTCATACAGCCACATCTTCGCTTAATCATCAAACAAAACTCCAATAAGGGACAACCGTGTAAAAGTGTTTATCTTTTTCATTACCGCTCGGTAATGTATCATGCATTACAGCAGTCTGTCAACAGCATTCACTACCAAGCGGTAATGAGACAAGTATCCTTAGAGCTCATTGTCATTGAATACTATCTTTTCAAATGCCGGTTTGAGATTGTCGAGAGTTCCCCAGGCGCGACGGATTTTCGATGGATCGAGGATGCGAGCGTGACCCGTTATCTTATTACGCTCAAGTTTCCACCCATTCTTTTCCGCTATCACCTCCCACCAAATTTCTTTATCGATTACCGGCCATTCAATCGTTATAAAATCTTGCGGAACCATGACTTCTTTGGGAAGCTCTTCGCCATCGACAATTTTCTTAAGCGCCGCGGCATAAAATAGCGCGTGGTGATTGGCAACTTCTCGAAGCAATTCAATATCCGCCCAAAAACGATCGACCGGGACCTCCTTAACCAGCGAAGCGGGAACCACATATTCGCGGCAGTTTTCAAGTTTTCCGATGCCTCCATTCGCACCGAATGCAGCCGACCACTCACCTCCGAATGCCGCATAGACATATTTGAGCGTCACATCCTTAGGGTTGCAAATCGCAAGAACCGGAAGCTCGCTCCCTTTGCCCATCACTTCGACATCCTTATCTTTATAAGGAAGTGCCGCGCCCATAAGAATCGTCTCTTTTACTTTGAGACCTTTGGCGCCCAGTTTGCTCGTTACTCGCGCGGCGATCCTCCCACCTAGCGAATGGCCTACCAAGATCAGATTGCCGCGCTCGTCCTCGCTCATTGACGCGATTTCCGCGGCAAATTGCTCTGCGGCTTCATCGGCATTCTTGGTTGCAAGCGGCCAAATCACATCACCTTTCCAAGACTTAAAGACGATTTCCGATTCTGGGAAGCTTGCCTCTAAAGCGGGAATAATCCCTGCCTGCGGCTTCTCTGTCCGCATCCACCCGGGGAAATACCACATTACCATAGCTAATGGAACCGAGCCATTCATAGTATTAACTCCTGCGACATAGGCAGAATTGCGTCGGCAAAAGCGGCGAGATCGGTGAAGCGTGCGGTCGCTTCGTTGTCGAGCGAAGTCGGCGAGCCGTTGACGATAAAGACCTTGCCACCCGCTCGGAGAGTAAGCGAGGGGAGACTTGCCGCGGGATAGACGGTAAGAGACGTCCCAAGCACGAGGAAGACATCAGACGAAAGCGCGAGTTCCTGCGACTTCACGAGCGCCTCTTCAGGAAGCATCTCGCCGAAGAAGGTGATGTCGGGCTTGTACGCGCCTCCGCACGAGCAGCACGGCACTTTAGCGCCCGAATTAACGAGCGCGGCAATTTCCTCGAAACTCGCCTCGCGCCCACACAAGCGACAATGATGATGAAGTGGCGAGCCGTGCACCTCAAAGACGTTCGACGAACCGGCCTTTTGATGGAGCATGTCGATATTTTGCGTCGCGATGCCTTTGAGAATGCCGATATCTTCGAGGCGCTTGAGCGCGTGATGAACCTTATTCGGCTCGAACTTGCCGAGGCCATACACGAGCTCGCAACAGCCCTTGTAGTAGACGGACGGATCGCGGTCGAACCAGTCGATGTCGAAAATTCGCTCGGCATCGGGATTCTTGTAAAGTCCTTGCGGACCACGAAAGTCGGGAATTCCCGAAAGCGTGCTTACGCCCGCTCCCGTCAAAACGCCAACCTTCTTCGCCTTTTTCAGCGCCTCAATTAAAATTGAATAATCTTCGCTCATTTAATCAAGCTCCTTCAGGAGCACCGTACAACCTTTGAGAATGTCGGAGTAGGTGATTTCGAAGTCGCCCCATAAATCCCGCCCGAAATGCTACAAACGTTCCAACGTGGCGCTCAACACCTTGCCGTAGACCTCGGAGGGTTGAAAATCACCTTCCGGCATCGAGATGGAGCCAATTCTGACACCATTGACCGTCCAAACAATCTCCCCTCCATGCTTTTCCAACTCCGTTTCGTATTCGTCGTTCTCGTTGATGGCGATTTCGATTGGATTGGTTATCGGCTTAAGTCTAAAACTGGCGAGGACGTTCTTCTTCTCGGGCTTGGAGTATTCTCTGCCGTAAATTACGGCGACGACCTTTCCCGAATCATCGCAATTGATACGAAAACTGTGATCGTTGCAATGAATTCCCGCTCCGAAATGCGGTACGATGGTAAGCCGACCGACCGCTTTGAACGCCAGCTTCCAATCGTTAGTCGCGCCAATGGCATAACTGCCGCGACACATGAAAGTCCGCCGGGCGTCTTCAGCGCCGCCGGCACAGGCGCGAGTCCATACCGCCCTCAGCGGAGTACACTCTTCGCGCAACCTGCCCATAATGGCTCGACCGTTGCTTCCGGGATCGGTGGACTTGTCGTACCGGGGATCAGGCACGGCTAATGTCTCGTCGCTCGCCATGTTCTCCTGCGGAACGTAACGATAAAGATATTCCGCCGCCAAATCGAGATCGTCGATTTGCAGCGCCAACGCCGCAAATCTCAATGCCAGCGGCTCGCGCATCTCCTTTGGCATCACCCGCCATATATCATTGGTCAACGCACCTCGAAGCTCCGCGCCAACGTCATTTTTGATGGCCACGAGTTCGGAGGAATCGAATCGCGTATCCCACCAGACTCCCGCGCCGCATCCGATTCCGATTCGTTCCGGCACGACGTACTTTCCGAACTTCAAGGCGGAGACGACTGCGGCGTTCGTCACGTAATCCTCGTTCGGCAACGGCACGTACTTCATCTGCGCGACAAACGGAGGCAAATTGTCCATCGCGTTCGCGACGAACACCGACTCGTCGAAAATCGACGGATCCTTCCGCGAATCCCGCGCGGACAAGACGATCTTTCCGATATCGAAGGCATAGCGGACGAAGCGGAATTGATACCACTCCTCCTTGCCGCCACCCGCGAACTTGATCGGTTTCGAATTGACGCAGGACCCGTTCACAAAATAAACGAGATGTCCGTTCTCGAATTTGACCTTGACTTCGATTCCATCGGAACCGAGTTGCGATTGTCGCACATCAACCAGCCTCTTGCGAGGGCTCCTCATCTTGTGTTGCGACGTCGCTCGAGAACCGCTGTTCTCCCAAACATACGTCGAAATCGAGTCGCCATTGACCAAAACCTCCAAAACTGGCGTCGTCGAGTTGCCGTAGTACGGATCCCGACACGCCATAAACGCGAATTCTCCAGCGCGGTTTCCGCGTTTAAGTTCGATCTTAAACTCTATTTCGCCGTCGAAGGACCGCTTGACGCCCTGAAGCGTGTCCGCCGAAGTCTCGTCAATCGAGCTTTTCCCGAAAAGCATGTCGATGTTAAGCGAGGACTTTTCGCCGCGTCGCGCCGCGGCATAAAGCGCCTCGTATATATCGCGTGTCAACACCCCGTACTCCCGACCGCCCTTGGCTTCGCGCTCGGCGCATTGCATAAGCGCCTTCACTCCCGCCATCGTCTCGCCGGCATTCAGCTTCGCATAAGCATCGATCAAGGCGGCAAACGCCGCTTCGTCTTTTGAACGCATGTGCAAAAACGGCAGTCGGCGGACTATCGTTTGCGTCGACTTGGCGTATTCGTAGATATCCCGGCGCGTCGGGGAGAGCTTGTCCCAGCATTCAACCGCCAGCGCATAATCTCCGCAGGCATACGCCGCGCACGCAAAACTGCCCAAAATGTTGTCTCGCATCGAAATCTGCTCTTTCCAAAGCGATGATCCATCCTCCAGATAGCGCCGAATGACCTTCAATGTGCGCTTGCTGACGTCGGGCGCTCTGAAAAACAGCTCCTGCGTATCCGGATCGCGAGAATCGCACTCCCACTTCGAGACCTTGTCCCAACGCAATTTCACGTTAAAAGCTGGAATACGCGTATTGAAATCGCCGTCGCTCGGCGCGATGCGTTCGAGTTCGCGCTCCAATTCTTCCACGCTACCGCCCCATCTGCTCGTATGATGAAACAAATGCGAAACGCGAATCGCATATCCGTCCGGATTCGACTTCAGTCCCGCCTCGAGCCACTTCGCCTGTTCGGCGGACGATGCCCTCGGACACTCCAGGCTCATCAGCCTTCGTGCGGTATCGTGAATTTCCGGATGTAGCGAAAACGCATTTTTGAAATGGGTTTCGGCGGCGGAAATATGCGCATCGAATCCCTTCCAGCCGTCGCGCGTTACGGTAAGTCCGTAACCCGAACCGCGTTCCTTCCACGCACGACGATACTCGACGCGCCCGCGTTGCATTTCCAGTAGCCACGGATCGATTTCCCGCGCGTGCTTCTCCATTTGCTCCAACATCCCCTCGCTTTCGCAAATATTCCACCGAATGAGCAATGCATTCAGACACTCAAGGGCGTCGACGTTGGCAATCGTCTTGTCGCACATCATCATTGTCGCGTCTTCCCACAAATTGGTGGCGAGTCTTCCGGCGATTTCCCTGCACCGATTCGACATTCCGCCCTCGTCCACCTGAAAGATATACGCCGCCGCCAACTCCGCCGACAAGGCAGGAGAAATTTCTCCGCGCTTCCGACAATAGAATTCATATGCGCCGTCGAGCAAATGTTCGCGACCGCCCAAACGATCGCTTGAACCGTAAAAACGACCCGAAGCGATGCCTATTGAAAGTGCCTTGTAAAACGCGTTCTCGCTCTTCTCGTCGAAATCCGAAAGCAAATCCTCCGCCCAATACAAATATCCGCGAGACGCGGACATCTGCTCGAACTCGTGTCGCATCGCCCGTTTCCCGCCCTCGGGAACCGACGACATATCGCCAGCGAACATCCGTTCGTAAATCGGAGCGCTGTCCTCGCGCAAGCGAGTGCGCGTCAATTTCGCCTCGTCGGCGACTCCCAAATCGCCAGTGAAAAATATCGCCGCAAGAACCGTTAAGCAACTGATGGTCATACGCCAAGCTCCTTTATTATCACCAACACGAAGGTATTATAGCAAAAATCGCCCTTGTCGCGAAGGGTTAAACCGGGGACACCCTCCTTTCCGCCTGAGGCGATTTTCACGAAAGGCCTAATTTTATTGACTTTTTCGGGGCCCGCCCCCGGATATCCTCGGGCTTGGTTGCGCCACGCCAACCAGCAGTATTTTGGACGCGTTCGCGAAGTTGAATTTTGCGGACTTGCCGATTATCGTTCCTTTCAAGTGCTCGCGAAAGTTGATTAGGGAATCGCCGGAATGGAACGCTTTTACCGCAATAGCCGAGCGCATCGGCCCTGGTGGAGCCGGAATTGGAACTTTTATGAGTCCTTGCGAAAAAGAATGCGGCAACTTGATTGCGAAAGCAGGCGGAAGATGGATCGTCCTTTCGCCCGAAGGATTTGGCTCGCGCTGGCATCCGCCGAGAGATAAGGAGCGCTTTTGCGCCCAAGGGAGGATGCTTTTCCTTTCGCTCTATCCCGCCGATACTCACAAACCCGACAAAGCGACTCTCTACCAGCGTTGTCACGAAATGGGCAATGTCGTTATGGAGAATCTCGCGCCGATTAACGAATTCTCGTAAGCACGCCGCTCCCCTTCCTCCAAAGGTTTTGCTCGGTTGGCGTCTACGCTTCCGCGCAAACTTCTTGATGCCTTTAACGGCGTGTATTACACCAAAACTTATCTCGCACTACCAAGTTATCGACATTTTCCTCTCAACGGGGCCGTACCCCAGAAACTCCATTCTTTGAAAACTTTGCCACCGTTACTCTATTTGCTTCTTCATTAATGACTCATACGCGTCTTTCTTCTCAACCGAAGCATCCCAGCCACCAATTAGTGGAGATTCTTTGTCCAGCCCTTCGCGCACGTGAAGGTAATCAAGACTTTCTTCTTCGTAAGCCCTAAATTGCCAAATGCAAGAATTCATCTGCGCACTGCTGAAAACGCCGACGTCGACCAAGACATTAAAATCTTCCAATGTTAATCCCGTAACTTGCGTAAATAGACTCGTTTCAAGGTTCTCAATGACATCGACAAGCGCCTTTTCTCGATAATCACTTAGATACATGAAAATTGGAATACGCGTAACAAACTTACGAAGTTTCTTTTCGATTTCCGATCTTTGTTTGCGTAGTTTCTTCTCTTTCTCGGTAAGCTCCTTCTTCGCTTTCTTATCCCCATCCTTTGCTCGCTTCTTGAGCGCATTAACTTTTTCGGTTTGATTTACGAAAGATTGCAACTCACCACGTGGATTAGCGAACCCTTGAATCTTTGAAACCGCATTGAACGCTTCCGTATTATTAAGAATAGCTTCAATGATGGATGGTGTAATGTTAAGCAAATCTGCGCTATTCCAACGCCGTGCCATCGCTGGCCCCGACATCCCCGAATATGCAAGATCAAGTATTTCACCCGCCTCGACATCAACCATCCTACTTCCATCGTAACAAATAACCGGCAAGAAGTTAATAAACTTTTTAACATTGTCCGCTGGAATACTCGACTTGTCCGAAAGATTCGCGCTATAATCCGCGATTTGTCTCAATGCTCGGTTAAGAGCAAAGTCAAAGATATAACAGTTCTCCTTTAATACAGTTACTTCATTAGGACTCTTGCCGTCTATATTTTTCATCGTCCAAGGACTTTGAACGCGAAACGCTGCCTGGAAATATGTTTCCGGGCTTGATAGACTACGTAGCATAAAAATCGCACTCCACGCCGATATCGTCACACCAGTGGTCAACTTTCCGCATGTGAGAGTAATGCTTCGCGTTTCAAGGGGAGACGTCACCACATCATCAACCGACTCCAATGCTTTCTTTCCTACGCCAGTATAACTTCCAAAGGCAGGATTAATTTTGTAATCTTTAAAAAAGTTACTATGATACGCCTCTTGCAACAAAACCATCATCGCCTCGCATGAAGCAACATTTGGCAAATACCAAACAACATGACGAAGCGCACGTTTCATCTCATAGTCATAATACGGCAAGACCGGCTTTTGTCCATCCGCAAAGAAAAACTCTCCGCGCATAAAATCCAGCCACTTGCTTACCTCATCTTCATGAATGAACTTTGCGCATTCGCCATTTTTCTTTTCCGCACGGAAAAACTCATTTAAATCAAAACCAATATCCTCTCGTTCGGCAACGCGCATAATCCTATCGGGCATTTTATAAACGAGCATGTTCATTTTAGGTAACGAAGCATACGGATTAGGCACGTTCGGACTCTCTCTTGCCCAATCTTCCTTTGCTTGCTGCTCGTCAGAATATGTCCAGTTGAATATTTGCGACTCGTCAAACTCTCCATTTTGAATCGCACGAAAAGGAGTGCCCGAAAGCATCAGATAATTTCGCGCTTTAAGTGGGGACTTCTCGACCTTAAACTCGGCCGCCGCCTCATCACCAAGCTCCGACTTAGTTTCGTCGCCCTCAATAGATCCAGTAAATTCTCGATTCTCTGTTCTCCATGCGCCAAAGTGATATTCATCTACCACCACACAATCCCACTCAACGGCAAATGCCTCCATATTTTTCGGCTTGTATTCACCAGTTCGCCTATCTAAGCCAAGGAAATCTTGAAAAGATCCGAACCAAACGATC
>JAZRVL010000001.1:0-1137 GCA_045599105.1 Kiritimatiellia bacterium | reverse complement strand
TATAATAAACTAAACGCCGCGATGAACGGTGTTCGCAGGCAAACCAGAAAGTCAGCCAAAAGTGCGAGTTTATTAAGTTTTTGAGAGTTTTAGTGAGTTAAATATAAAGAATAATTAGAGAGTTTTCCTAAACAAGAGAGTATTTACAGAAATAAGTAGCGAACATATGGAGCATCAAGCGATAGCTGCCCCGGTGGGGTGGTGCGTTTGGTGTTCTTTTTTCATCCCGGTGAAATACTCACTTGGAGGAAAACTCTCATGAATATACCTTATTCGCCCAAATGCTATCTAAAATCCGCGATAGATAACGCTGTCGCAAAGTGCGCTAAAACAAAGGATTTTTCCCGTAAAAGCGCGCTTTCCCGTGAGACCATTATCCGCCTTTTAATCGGCGCAGAGGGCGGCTCTTTAGATAAGATTATCGAAACTGCCGGTATGAAAGTCACCGCTTCCGCCGTTTCACAGCGCCGCGCTCAAATCTCACCCGATACCTTCCGCGCCGTTTTTGACAACTTCAACTCTTGGTGCGAGGATGATGACCTTTTTCGTGGCTATCGTCTTTTAGCCGTGGACGGTACAGCCATAAACCTACCCCGCAATCCCGATGCCCCGTCTTTCGTCTGTCACGACGGCATCCCGGACGGGGTAAACCAGCTTCACGCAACGCCACTCTATGACATTCGTGCCCGTACTTTCGCGGATGTCGTTATCCAGCCGGAGCCGAAAAAGGATGAAATCGGCGCATTGGTTGAAATGCTGCAACGCAATGACTTTGAGGGAAAAACGCTTATCATAGCCGACAGAGGCTTTGAAAGCTATAACCTCATAGCGCATTGCATGGCGAAGGAAAACACGGATTTTCTTATTCGTGTAAAACAGAGTCGTTCTGCTATGCGCGAGGTGGCAAAGCTCCCCATAATGGAGGTGGATTGCAACGTCGGCTTTACGATTACCACCTCACAGACAAAGGAGGACAAGGAGAAAGGGCATGTGTTTATCCAAGTTCCCAAGAAAAGCAAAGCGAGCTCTAAAACGCATCGTGGGCGCTGGGATTTTCCGTCCCCATACCACATGCGTTTCCGTATCTGCCGCTTTATGCTGGATAACGGAGAATTTGAAACCGTGGCAACCTCTTTG